>NZ_JBUDHV010000032.1:0-72232 GCF_054956795.1 Streptomyces sp. SYSU D01066-1
CCTGCGCCGCCGCCCGCCGAGGGCGCGCGGCTCAAGGCGAGCAGGCTGCTGCCGCGGCTGCCCGGCGCGCCCGGCCGGTTCGGCGCCACCCGGCCGAGCCCCTCGCCGGCTGCCCGGCCACCGGCGCGGACGGCCGCCCCCGCGTCGCGGCGAAGCCCCCGCCGGACCTGGGCACGGCCCCGGGCCGCCCGGCGGTGCCACCTTCCAGCATGTGCCTCCCCGGCCGTACGCCCGGGAAGGCACCGGCCGCCGGGGCGTGCGGACCCCGCACCCGGACGTCCCGCTGGGCGGCGCCGGCGCGGTCCACGGCGGCGGGGCGAGCGGGACACCCGGGCACAACGCGGCGATGGCCGTCCCGGAGAGCCCGACGCGCTGAGGGGCGCATGCGCCGCGACGGACCGGGTACCGCGACATAGCGGACAATCCGCACATGTATCCGTGGTTCCGTAGGACAAGGAGGCCGCCATGGCCGACCTCAGCCCCATCGACCTGCAGAAGGCCCTCAGCGGCATGGACTACCCGGCGGACAAGAAGTCGCTCGTCGACCGCGCCCGCAAGAACAAGGCCGACGACAAGGTCGTCAGCCGCCTCGACGGACTGGACAAGGACAGCTTCGACGGGCCGAACGAGGTGCAGAAGGCCGTCTTCGACCAGTAGGCGCCAGCCGGGCCGGCCGGCCCGGCGCACCGGGCGGGCGGTCCGCGCCCGCGACGGACCGGCCCTCCCGAAAGGTCCCGCCCGTACGGCCTGTTGGCGGTCGGACCCGATCGCTAGGCTGACCCGCGGACGACGCAACCGGGAGGAGCACGGACGTGGCCGAGACCACCACCCACCAGCGCCCGCTCATCGGCTGGGACAAGCCGGAGCTGGACCTCAGCAACGCGCACTGGCAGTCCAGCAGCCGCGGCCGGGGCGATGTCCAGATCGCCTTCGTCGAAGGGTTCATCGCCATGCGCAACAGTGCCCGCCCGGAAAGCCCCTCCCTGATCTTCACCCCTGACGAGTGGGGGGCCTTCGTGTCGGGAGCGCGGGAAGGGGAGTTCGACCTCACCTGAGACGCCCCGCGGCACGGGTGGGCCGGCCGGCCACGCCGGAGGGGGTGTTCCGCGCGCTATCGCGGACACGCGACCTTGAGCACCCCTTCCGGACCACGCCCCAGCGGGCCGGTCCGGAGGGAGAAGGCCGTACTCCCCGGAGGTGAGGGACCCATGAGCACCCTGCCGGTCATCGCCGCGACCGACGGTTCGGACGAGAGCCTGCGCGCCCTGGACTGGGCCCGGGACGCCGCCCGCAGGCGCGGCGCCCCCCTGCGGGTGGTGCACGTACGGCAGTACGCCGCCTGGGCGCAGCCCGAGGCCGTGGCCGTCGTTCCGCCGCCCGACCCGGACGACGACCCCGTCCTCGACGCGGCCCGCGCCCGGCTGCGCGACCAGGACGACGGACCGGCCGCCGAGTACGTCGGCGCGGACGGCGTCCCCGCCGCGGCCCTGCCGCAACTCGGCGCCGGGGCCCAGCTCCTGGTGCTCGGCTCCCGGGGCCGCGGCGGCTTCACCGGCCTCCTGCTCGGCTCCAGCTCGCTGGCGGCCGCCCGGGACGCGGAGTGCCCCGTGGTCGTGGTGCCCCGTCCCGGCCGCGAGGTCCACGGCACCGCCCCGGCCGAGCCCGGCCCCCGGGTGGTCGTCGGAGTGCACGTCGACAGCCCCGACGAGACCACGCTCGCCTTCGCCTTCACCGAGGCCGCGCTGCGCGGCGCCCGCCTCCAGGCGGTCGCCGCCTACCCGTGGCCGGTGCAGACCTGGATGACGGCCCCCGGCCAGGCGGTGGCCCCGGTGATCGACGAGGTCGCCGTGGCGAGCGAGACCCGGGTCCTCGCCGACGGCCTGCTCGCACCCCACCGCGGACGGCACCCCGGCGTCCGGGCCGAGACCCACGTCGTGCCGGGCGACGCCGCCGGCAACCTCGTCGCCGCCTCCGCCGGCGCCGACCTGGTGGTCGTCGGCCGCCACCGGCGGCGCCTGCTGGCACCGGCCCGGATGATGGGCTCGGTCGCCCACGCCGTGCTGCTGCACGCCGCCGCCCCGGTCGCGGTGGTGCCGCCCGCGCCACCGAAGGAGTGACCCGCGCCCCCGGGCCCCCGGGCCCCCTGTCCGGCCCAGGGCGCCGGGCGCCTCGGGCGCGACCACGTACCATGGGCGGCATGTCGTTCCTCCGCCGCCGCAGCGCCACGCCCGCCGGGCCCGACTTCGACGTACTGGCCATGGACCCGGGCGACTGGCCCGGCAATCTGGGCGCCGGTCTGCTGCCCGCGCCGGACGGCACCTGCCAGGGCGTCTTCCTGCGCTACGACCTGTTCGGCGGCCGCGGCCCCGCGATGATCATCGGCAATCTGCCGGAGGGCTCCCCGGCCCGCGAGGTCCCCGAGGGTGAGATCCCGTTCGAGGTGGCGCAGTTGCTGCTGGCCCTGGAGAACGACGAGGAGGTCACCGTCGTCGGCACCGAGGACACCCCCGTGATGCAGGGCGACAACCTCCTGATCGTGCGCCGCCTGAAGCTCTCCGAGAGCCGGATCTCCTGCGTGCAGTTCGACCGCAGCGACAACGTCCTGGTGACCATCGCCGCCTGGGACCGCCCCATCACCGACGACCTCTACGCCCTGCTGAAGCCGCTCCCGGCGGAACTGTTCCAGCAAGGCTGAGGCGCAGCGCACGACCTCCGCGCACTCCTTCGCCAGGTACTGCGCCGGCCGCGCTGACCGCCGGTGCATCGCCTCCGCGCACCAGGCGTCCGGCCGCGCCAGGAACCCCTCGGGCCCCCGCCCAACCGAGCCGGCGCCGGCGTACCGGCCGCCCGCGTGCCGGGCCACGTCCCCCGTCCTCACCTGCTCGGTATGCGGCCGCCGGTGGAGCGCGGGGCGTGGTTCCAGGACACGTGGGCCGGGGCCGCACCATGTCCAGCGCGCCGTCCCGGGCGCCCTCGGTGCCGGGCGCGGCGGGGTACCGCACACGCTGCGAGGCGTGCCTTCAGCCCAGGGCGTGGCCGCCGTCCCCCAGCTCCTCGTACGGCGCCGGTACCCACGCGCGGCGGACGCCGGGGAGGGAAGCGGGGCCGGGGCGGGTCCCCGCAGGGCAGCCTCCCGCGACGTGGGGCGCCGACGGGGTGTGCGGGCCGGGCCTTCGCCCGTGGTGCCCGGCGGCTTGGCAACACGCCGGTCACGCCCCTTCCCACAGGACTCGCCACGTCAGTGAGGGGACAGCCGGCTTCCCGGGCGGCCCCCGGGCCGGGGCGGCGCCGGCGGAGTGGACCGCCGGCCGTGCCGGGCGGCAGGCACGCGAAGAGGTCCGCGGCGTGCCCCTGCGGAGACACCGCGGACCTTTGGGCCCCTCGCGCTCAGCGCGTGCCGACCGCAGCCCGCACGGCCCGGCGGGCCAGCTGGCAGTCGTCGTGCAGCCGGCGCAGCAGCAGCCGCTGCTCCTCACCCGACGGCGTGACACCCGGAGCCACCGGCGCCGCGTCGCGCATCGAACGCTGCACGGCCGTCTCGTAGGTACGGATCTCCCGGGTCAGCACCAGCATCAGGTTGACCAGGAAAGCGTCCCGCGAGGCCGGACCCCCCGACTGGGCGAGCTGGCTGATCTGCCGCCGGGCCACCGGCGCGTCCCCGAGCACCGACCACAGTGTCGCCAGGTCGTAGCCCGGCAGGTACCAGCCCGCGTGCTCCCAGTCCACCAGCACGGGACCGGCCGGTGACATGAGGATGTTCGACAGCAGCGCGTCGCCGTGGCAGAACTGGCCCATCGGCTGGCCCCCGGCCGCGTGCGCGATGCCGTGCAGCAGCTTCTGGAGGTCGCCCAGGTCCCGGTCGGTGAGCAGGCCCAGTTCGTGGTAACGGGAGATCCGCTCCGCGTACTTCAGGGGCTGCCCCAAGGCGTCCGCCGGCGGACGCCAGGCGTTGAGCCGGCAGAGCGCGCCGAGCACCGCCCTGATGTCCGCCCGCGGCGGAGCCTCCATCGGGTGCCGCTGCACGGCGGCCACCCGCCCCGGCATCCGCTCGATCACGAGCGTGCAGTTGTCCGGGTCCGCCGCGATCAGCCTCGGCGCCCGCACCGGCGGGCGGTGCCGGACGAACGTGCGGTAGGCCGCTATTTCGTGCCGGATCCGCTCCGCCCAGGCGGGGGAGTGGTCCAGGAGGCACTTCGCGACGGCCGTGTTGCGCCCCGTGGTACCGACCAGCAGGACCGACCGTCCGCTGCGCCGCAGCACCTGGACCGGCGAGAACTCCGGGCAGATCCGGTGCACGGCGGCGATCGCCGTACGGAGCTGGGCACCCTGGGGGCCGGACAAGTCGATTCTCCCGCTGGGGGGTGGAGCACCGGGCCCGGTGGCGCGCCGCGCCGTACCCGCGCCGAGGACGGGGGCCGCCGGTCGCGGAGGGGCCAGATACGGACCGCTGCCCGCCGGGCGGGCGTGCGGCGACCGGGGCGGGGCGGACACGGAGGACGATGCTGCGTACATGGGCGAGACAGATCCCTTCGTGTTCCTGCTCTGCATGCCTGGGGCCGGCCACTGACCGCCTGCTGTACTGCCTGTCCAGCCGTTCAGCCCGGGCCGGCGAATGCGCGGTGTGCCGGTGCTGTTCCCGCACGGCACGTGGGTGGCGCCGCCCGACCGGCCGCCGTGGGTCACCCTGGGGAGTGTTCCGGCGGCGGCCAAGTCGGGGTGACGCGTTCCTACCTGACACCCGACCGGCCCTGGCACACCATCTGGCGAACCCTGGCGAACCCTGGCGAATAGTCGCCGGGCGACTGGTCCGAGGCTACTGTCAACTCAGCCGAGAACCTGGGGGCTTGACGTGAGCGGACGACCCAACACCCGGCTCTCGGACCTGTTCGGCCTGGCCGGCTGGTCCAAGGGCGAACTCGCGAGGCTGGTCAACCGGCAGGCGGCGGCCATGGGCCACCCCCAGCTGGCGACCGACACCTCGCGGGTGCGGCGGTGGATCGACATGGGAGAGATCCCGCGCGATCCGGTGCCGCGGGTACTGGCGGTGCTGTTCACCGAGCGTCTCGGCCGTGTCGTGACCATCGAGGACCTCGGTCTGGTCCGGCACGGGCGCGCTGGGAGACGGCAGGGCGGCGGGAGCGAGGAACATCCCGACGGAGTGCCGTGGGCGCCCGGGCGGACCGCCGCGGTCCTCACCGAATTCACGGGAATGGACCTCATGCTCAACCGACGCGGCTTGGTGGGCGCGGGCGCCGCGCTCGCCGCGGGATCCGCACTCAGCGGCGCCATGCACGACTGGCTGCACACCGACCCTGCTCTGGCTGCCGACGCTCCCGACCTCGACCGTCCTCTGCACACCGCCGACCCCGCCGGGTTCGACCGCTACGAGGCCGCTCCCATCGGGTCGCAGGAGATCGAGGAACTGGAGCGTTCGGTCGAAGTGTTCCGCGCCTGGGACGCCGCCCGCGGCGGCGGGCTCCAGCGCAAGGCGGTGGTGGGCCAGCTCAACGAGGTGGGCGGCATGCTCGCCTACCGGCACCCCCCCTATCTCCAGCGGCGCCTGTGGGGCGTCGCCGCCAACCTCGCCGTCCTGGCCGGCTGGATGTCGCACGACGTCGGCCTGGAACCCACGGCCCAGAAGTACTTCCTGATCGCCGCCCACGCCGCGCGTGAGGGCGGTGACCGGCCCCGGGCCGGTGAGGCGCTCTCCCGGGCGGCCCGTCAGATGGTGCACCTGGGCCGGCCCGACGACGCGCTGGACCTGATGAAGCTCGCCACGTCCGGTGCCGGGGAGCGGCTGCTGCCGCGCACCCGGGCGATGTTCCACACCATCGAGGCGTGGGCGCAGGCGTCGATGGGCAGGGGCCAGGCGATGCGCCGCACCCTCGGCCAGGCCGAGGACCTGTTCGTCTCCGACCGCGACGACATCGAACCGCCGGACTGGATGCAGCTCTTCACGGAGGAGGACCTGTACGGCATGACGGCGCTCGCCTACCGCACCCTGGCCGAGTTCGACCCGGGCGCGGCGGCACACGCCCAGTACTACGCGGGGAAGGCGCTGGACCTGCGGACCGAGGCCCGCGGGCGGTCGAAGATCTTCGACCATCTCTCCATGGCCTCCGCCTGCTTCATCGCCGACGACCCGGAGCAGGCGGACCGCTACGCCCGGCTGGCCCTGATGGCGATGGGTTCCAACTCCTCCCACCGCACCTGGGACCGGCTGCGCCAGATGTACCGGCTCACCGCCGAGTACGCGAGCTACCCGGACATCCAGCAACTGCGGGAGGAGATCAGGCTCGCGCTGCCGAAGCCGAGGGGGAAGGGGAAATCCGGCGACAGCGCCTCCGCGTGACCCACGTCTGATCATCTACGCCATCACCCGGGCGGCCAGGAGGCAGCCGGTGTCCCGGTGTCCGGCCGGCTCCGCCGCGCCGAGCTCCCGTGCCACCAGCCGTACGGCGTCCTGTGCCGGGCCGGCCCCGTCCAGACGGGGGGCCAGGGCGAGGAGCCGGTGGACCGGTGCCGTCCCGGTGTGCACGAGCAGCAGGTCCCCGGCTTCGAGGGTCTCCTCGCGCCCGGCAGCCAGCACGCGCCCCGTCCCGCCGCGCATGAGCAGCGGGGCGGGGCGTCCGGTGCGCGCCCACACCAGCGTGCGGTCGGCGGCCCGGTAGACACAGCACAGGACGCCGTCCAGCACGGGCCGGGCGGTGGCGCCGGGCAGCCGGCCGAGCCGGTCGAGCAGTGCTCCGGGGGCCAGTCCGGCCAGCGCCATGCCGCGCAGGGTGCCGGCCAGCAGCGCCGTGTCCGGTGTCCCGTCCGGGCCGGGCCCGGTGAGGGAGCCGGCGCTCAGGAAGGTCACGCCCTCGGCGGTCTCGCAGGCGTCGCCCCACAGGGAGCCGGCCGCTCCGGCGGCCTCCGGCGGCAGCGCGACGGCCACCTCCAGACCGGCCGCACGGGACAGCCGGGGGAGACCGGACGGGCGGGGCGGCACCGTCCCGCCCGCGGCCGGGGGCCGGGGCGGCACCCGGTGCCCGGCCGCGGGGAGGGGGAGGGAGTCACGGGTGTCGTGCACCGCCCGCTGGCTGCGGCGCAGTTCGCTGACGTCGCGCAGCACCGCCCACATCGATGCGGTGCTGCCGTGGGCGTCGAGGACGGGCTCGCCCAGCATGTGCACCGTCCGTACCGCGCCGTCGGGCCGGACGACACGGAACTCGCCGTTGATCGGCCGCGCGTCGACGAGGCAGCCGGTGACCATCGCGGTCAGCGTGGGCCGGTCCTCCGCCAGGACCACGGAGGGCAGTTCGTCCAGGGTGAGCGGGGCAGCGGCGGGGTCGCGGCCGAGGATCCGGTACAGCTCCGGGGACCAGTCGGCCCCGTCCGTCAGCAGGTTCCACTCCGCGCTGCCGACCCGGCTGAGCAGCGAACCGGTTCGGGCGGCGGACCCGGCGGGCGCCGTCCGGGGCGGCGGGCCGTCCCGCAACTGGGCCAAGTGCTGGTCGAGGTCGTCGAGCTGGTGCAGGGCCAGGTCGTAGAGGGCGAGTCGCCAGCGGCCCCGGGGGTCCGCACCCTTTCCGCGGGCACCGCGCCGTACGGCGTCCACCTCGCCCTTGAGCCGCCGCGTCTGCGTGATCAACGCCTCCAGCGAGCCGTGTTCCGGCGGCTGCGCGGAGGGAGGGTCCGCGGGGAGAGGGGACGGCATGACGCACTCCGGTGTGCAGACGGTACGGCCAGGCGGGGACGGGACGGGCGCGGGAACGTACTGACTGTCGCACAGCCCGCGACGCTCTGTGAGTGATTTGGCGACACACGATACGGTGGTGCCTGCGGCATATGCCATAGTCCCGGGGGAGCGGTTCGACCGGTCACTTCCCATGACCCTTCCGTGGACCGACGCGTACACCGGCTACGGGAGCCGAGGTGCGGACCGGCGGGCGGCGCGGCCCGGGCCCCGCCCCTGGCCGGGGACGTACGGCGCCGGACTCGTCCTCGGCCGACGGCTCAGCGCCCCGTCCCCTCGTCCTTTCGTGACCCGCAGGAACTGCCGTCGGGCGGCAGGGAGCCGTGCAGCAGGAAGTCGTCGACCTTGCGGTGCACGCACTCGGAGGACGCGTACCCGGTGTGCCCCTCGCCCTTGTTGTCCAGGACCACGGCCGCGGGGCCCAGCCGCTCGGCCGTCTCCTGCGCCCAGTGGTACGGCGTCGCCGGGTCGCCGCGCGTGCCGACCAGCAGCATCTTCGGCGTGTCGACGTCCTTGACCCGGTCGCGGATGTAGTCGGTGCCCTTGGGGCGGCCGTAGCACATCAGCACCTGGGTGAGCCGGTACCGGCCGAAGACCGGCGACGCCTGCTCGTACCGTTCCCGCAGGCGGCCCAGGGACCGGACGACCTGGCCGGCGGTGGGGCGGTCCGGGTCGTCGGCGCAGTTGACCGCCATCAGCGCCGCCGGGAGGTTGTCCAGCGGCACGTCCTGCGGGTCGGTGAGGCCGCCGTCCGCGCCCTGCCGGACGGGGAAGCCGACCCCGCCGGGGACGAAACCCTCCAGGCGCCGCGAGTCGCCGTCCTCGACCAGTTGCGCGACGGCCCGCTCCAGCGAGGGCCACAGCTCCCGGCTGTAGAGCGCCTCCCCGAGGGCGCCGACGAGATCCTGCCCGGAGAAGGGTGCACCGAAGGCCGAGGGCACCGGCTCGTCGTCGAGCGACGCGACGAGCTTCGTGACCTGTCGGGGGGCCTCCCTGCTGTCCGTGCCGAACGGGCAGGCGATGTCCCGCACGCACCAGTCGAGGAAGTTCTCCAGCGCGGTCTGCTGTCCCCGCGCACTCGCCAGTCCCTGTTCCGTGAGGGAGTCGGTCAGGGTGTCCACACCGTCCAGGACCAGGCGGCCCACCCGGTGCGGGAAGCGCGCGGCGTACACCGCGCCGAGCCGGGTGCCGTAGGAGAAGCCCAGGTAGTTGAGCTTGTCGTCACCGAGCGCCCGGCGCATCACGTCCAGGTCGCGGGCGGCGTCCACGGTGCCCATGTGGGACAGCACGGGCCCGGAGTGCCCGGTGCACTGGACCGCGGCCTTCCGCAGCCGCTCCAGCGCCCCTCGCGGGTCCTTCAGTCCCTCGTCCCCGTCGGTCGCCTTCACGATCTCGACCGAGCCCGGGCCGCAGCTGACCGGGGAGGAGCGGCCGACGCCGCGCGGATCGAAGGAGACGACGTCGTAGCCGTTGGTGAGGTGCATGAAGTCCTCGCCGCCGGCGGACAGTTCGCTGACGCCGGAGCCGCCCGGCCCGCCGAAGTTCAGCAGCACCGAGCCCTTGCGCTCGCCGGTCGCCCGGTAACGGGCAAGGGCCAGGTCGAGGGTCTCCTTCTCCGGCCGGGCGTAGTCGAGGGGCACCGTGACCTTCCCGCACTGCAGGTCCTCGGGCATGTCCAGGCCCGCGCAGGCGGACCACGTGACCCGCTGGTCGTAGAACCGGGAGAGTCCGGGCCCGGGCCGGTCGGCCGCGGAGTGGTCCGCGGCGGCGGGCAGTCCCGCGCCCAGCAGGGACAGGCCCAGGGCCGCGGGTATCGCCCGGCGCAGGGCCGCGGGCCGGGCCGACAGCTTGGCCAGCATCGATGCCTCCCGGGCGCCCCGTCGGGGACCGGAGAACGGCGCCCTCGCTCACCATAAGCGGGCCGGTGACGACCCGCCTCCGGGCGGGCGGGGCGGCCCGCCGAGCCGGCGAGGGGGACGCGGCCCAGCGGACGAGCGCGCATTCGGGGTGGCGGGCCGCGGGGACCAAACGCGCCCCGGCCGTGCTCCCCGGCCGGCCCGGCGCCGTCCCCGCTCACCGGCGCCGGACGGAACGGCTCGGTCCCGGCCCCCAGCGCTTCGGCGGCCGGCTCCGCGCGCCGGCGCGGACGGGACAGCGCGGTGTCCCGCGCGGCCATGGCGTTTGGCCCCTCCCCGGAGCGACCGGACCACCCCGGTCAGAGCGGCGCGGGCGGTGCTCCGGATGGTCCGGTGCGCCGCCCGCGGTGGGGGGTGCCGTCGCCGTTCGCGCGTCCTCGGCTGTGCCGTCAGCGTCGTGCCTTCGCCCGGTCCAGCGCGACCACGCCGAGCGCGGCCAGCCCGATCTGGATGAGCCACTCGACCCAGTCCACGCCGCCGGTGTCCGCCACGCCGAACGCGCCGGCGATCGCGGAGCCGATCAGCGCGGCCACGATGCCCACGAGGATGGTCCACAGAACACCGATGCGCTGGCGGCCCGGGACCACGAGGCGTCCCAGGACACCGATGACGATGCCGATCACGATCGCGCTGATGATGCCGTCGACTTCCATCTCCGCCTCTTTCTGTCAAGACTTCCGCACCGGGCGTCTGCCCGCTGGGAACGGACACAGTCCCGTCCGGCCGGCGCCGGAGCGCGCGGCCGGCACCCGGACACGCGGCGGGCCGGTCCGCGCGGTGCGGACCGGCCCGTCGGGGTTTTGGATCGGCTAGGGCTTGGCGCTCTTCGCCGCCGTAGCGAGGCAGACCGTTCCCAGCATCAGGGTCAGGGCGCCGATGATGATGTTGTTCCAGACGACTCCGGTGTCGGGGGAGGAACCCACGATCCACGGTGAGATGATCATCCACACGCCGATGGCGCACATGGCTCCGCTGAGGCCGTACATGCGCTCCGGGGCCCGGGTGAACCCCAGGGCCAGCAGGGCGATCGCGATGCCCACGATCAGGTTGTGGGCGACCAGCGAGGGCTGGCTCGTCGTGAAGTGGAGGATCCAGGGGGACACGGCGCAGTACAGGCCGAGCAGGAAGACCGGCCCGTCCACGAGTGCCACGTCCCGGCCGCCGAGCACGCGGTCGTACCGGGCCCGCATCTCCGGGGCGTCGGGGTGGCTGCTTATGTCGCTTCTGGTGTCGCCTCTGGTGTGCGAGACGTTGGCCATGGTCGTCTCCTTTGACTGGCAGACCGTCCGCGTCTGATGCGGTATGCGATGAGTGTCGCAACATTCCCATTCTGCTCCTTATGTCGCTCTTATGTGTAGTGGTGGGCGAAGGGCTCCCGCCGTGCGGCCGGGGGTGACAGGGGAGGGGGTATGCGCGGAACGAACGCGGGCAGGCGGAACGTACCCGGCCGAGCCGATCGGTCACCGGTTTCCCCTCCTGGAGGTGTCTGCCGCTATGGACGCGAAGGTCTTGGAGCGATTTCCGGCGGGAGCTCCGCGCGGTTCGTGGCCGGCCGAGGAGTTCGCCGCCGCGCGACGGGCCCAGGGTGAGCCCGCGACGGTCGTCATGGACCTGAAGTCGGACGCGTTCCTCGTCGTCGTGCCGACGTCCGACGACGACTGACCGGCCGGCGGCGCGAGCCGCCGGAACGCGGGCGCGGGACGGCCGGGGTGTCGTACGCCCGGGGCGGTGAAGCGGGACTGGTCTGCACCCTTGACTGGTACATACCAATGCGGTTGAGTGTGCTGACCACCCCCTCCGCCACGGCCGTCCCCAGGGCGCGCTCCACCCTGCCCCGTGTCGGCAACGGCCGTGCTCCGCCAAGGAGTTGATCCCGTGCCGAGACGTCGTATCTCCGCGGTCGTGGCCGTCCTCGCCCTCGCCGGCGCCGTGCCCGTGCTGATGCCGGCCACCCAGGCGTCCGCCGCCGCCTGTTCGAGCTATCCGAGCTGGGTGGCGGGCACGTCGTACGCCGCCGGTGACATCGTCCGCTACACCGACGGCAAGGCGTACATCGCCGAACACGCCAACCCGGGCTACGACCCGGTCATCAGCACCTGGTACTGGGAGCCGTACGCCTGCGACGGCGGCTCCACACCGGTCGGGAACTTCGTGGTCTCCGAGGCCCAGTTCAACCAGATGTTCCCGAGCCGGAACGGGTTCTACACCTACGGCGGGCTCACCGCCGCGCTCAGCGCCTACCCCGGCTTCGCCACCACCGGCGGCGACACCGTCAGGAAGCAGGAGGCCGCCGCCTTCCTCGCCAACGTCAGCCACGAGACCGGCGGACTGGTGCACATCGTCGAGCAGGACACCTCCAACTACGCGCACTACTGCGACTGGAGCCGCTCCTACGGCTGTCCGGCGGGGCAGGCGGCCTACTACGGGCGCGGTCCCGTCCAGCTCAGCTGGAACTACAACTACAAGGCCGCGGGCGACGCCCTCGGCATCGACCTGCTCAACAACCCCTGGCTGGTGCAGAACGACGCGGCCGTGGCCTGGAAGACGGGCCTGTGGTACTGGAACACCCAGACCGGCCCCGGCACCATGACCCCGCACAACGCCATGGTCAACGGTGCCGGTTTCGGCCAGACCATCCGCTCCATCAACGGCTACGTGGAATGCGACGGGGGCAACCCCGCGCAGGTGCAGAGCCGGGTGACCACGTACCAGCGCTTCGCGCAGATCCTCGGGGTCGACCCGGGCGGCAACCTGTACTGCTGATCCGTGACACCGGGCGTGTGCCAGAGTCCGCCGATGACCTCGGAAACGATCACCGCCCACGCCTCCGGCACCTGGACCCTCGGTGACCTGCCCGTCCGCCGCGTCGGCCTCGGCGCGATGCGGCTGACGGGCAGCGCCGCCTTCCACCTCGGCGCGCCGGGCGACCGCGAGCGGTCCCTCACCGTGCTGCGCCGGGCGTTCGACCTCGGCGTCAACCACATCGACACCGCCGCCTTCTACTTCTCCTCCCTGCGCTCCGCCAACGAGTTGATCAACAGCGCGCTGGCGCCCTACCCCGACGATCTGGTGATCGCCGCCAAGGTCGGCCCGTTCCGGAACTGGTCCGGCGCCTGGGGCACCTCCGCGCGCCCCGAGGACCTGCGCGGCCACGTCGAGGAGAACCTGCGCCAGCTCGGCCGCGACCACCTCGACGTCGTCTACCTGCGCCGCATGCGCCAGGACTCGGTCGCCGATCACTTCGGTGCCCTCGCCGAACTCCGCCGGGCAGGCCTGATCCGCCACCTCGGCCTCTCCGCCGTCGAGCCGCGCCACCTCGCCGAGGCGCAGGCCATCGCTCCGGTCGTCTGCGTCCAGAACCGCTACGGCCTCGGCTTCCACGACCCCGCCACCGACGAACTCGTGCGCCTGTGCCGCGACCAGGGCATCGCCTTCGTGCCGTTCTACGCCATCGCCGGCGAGGCCGGGCCTCAGCGGGCCGCCGCCGACCACGACGCCGACGTCCACGCGGTCGCCCGGGCGCACGGCGCGAGCCCCGCGCAGGTCCGGATCGCCTGGACCCTGCACCAGGGTCCGCACGTGCTCGCCGTCCCCGGCACCGGCGACCCCGCCCACCTCGCCGAGAACGTGGCCGCGGGCGCCCTGCGCCTCACCGGGGAGGACCTGGCCCGACTCGGCTGACACGGAGGACCGACGGCGGGTGGTACGGGTGGCAGTTTTACGTATAACTGTCATCCGTACTAACCTCTCCCCTCACCCCGCCCGGAGAGGTCCCGATGCCCCGTATCGCCCTGGTCACCCTCGTCGTCGACGACTACGACGAGGCCGTCCGCTTCTACACCGGCGCCCTCGGCTTCCGCCTCGCCGAGGACACCCCCCGGCCCGACGGCTCCCGCTGGGTCGTCGTCGAGCCGGGCACCGCGGGCGGCGCCGCGCTGCTGCTGGCCCGGGCCAGGGGGGAGCGGCAGCGCGCCCGGATCGGTGACCAGACCGGCGGGCGCGTCGGCTTCTTCCTGCACACCGACGACTTCGCCCGCGACCACGCCCGTATGACGGCGGCCGGCGTGACCTTCCTGGAGGAACCCCGGCACGAGCCCTACGGCACGGTCGCGGTCTTCCAGGACCTGTACGGCAACCGCTGGGACCTGCTCCAGCCCACCACATCCCCCGAGGACACCGACGCATGACCACGCTCGACACCGACACCCTCCGCCGGCTCCCCAAGGCCGTGCTGCACGACCACCTCGACGGGGGCCTGCGCCCCGCCACCGTTGTGGAACTGGCCCGGGAGGCGGGCCACACCCTGCCCGCCGGCAACCCCGACGAACTGGCCGCCTGGTTCTACGAGGCGGCGAACTCCGGTGACCTGGTGCGCTACATAGCCACCTTCGAACACACCCTCGCCGTGCTCCAGAGCCGCGCCGGCCTGCTGCGCGCCGCCGAGGAGTACGTCCTCGACCTCGCCGCGGACGGCGTGGTCTACGCCGAGGTGCGCTACGCCCCCGAGCTGATGCTGCGGGGCGGGCTGACCCTGCCCGAGGTCGTCGAGACCGTCCAGGAAGGGCTGGCCGCCGGCATGGCGAAGGCCGAGGCGGCCGGCACGCCCGTCCGGGTGGGCACCCTGCTGTGCGGGATGCGGATGTTCGACCGCGTCCGCGAGGCCGCCGACCTCGCGGTCGCCTTCCGGGACGCCGGGGTCGTCGGCTTCGACATCGCCGGCGCCGAGGACGGCTTCCCGCCCGCCGACCACCTCGCCGCCTTCGCCCACCTGCGCAGCGAGAACGTGCCGTTCACCATCCACGCCGGAGAGGCGTACGGCCTGCCCAGCATCCACCAGGCGGTCCAGGTGTGCGGCGCCCAGCGCATCGGCCACGGCGTGCGCATCACCGACGACATCCCCGACCTCGCGGCCGGCAAGCTGGGCCGCCTGGCCGGCTGGGTGCGGGACCGCCGGATCGCCCTGGAGATGTGCCCCACCTCCAACCTCCAGACCGGCGCCGCGGCCTCCATCGCCGAGCACCCGATCACCGCGCTGAAGGACCTCGGCTTCCGGGTCACCCTCAACACCGACAACCGCCTCGTCTCGGGCACGACGATGACCCGGGAGATGTCCCTGCTGGTGGAGCAGGCGGGCTGGACGGCCGAGGACCTGCGCACGGTCACGGTGAACGCCCTCAAGAGCGCCTTCATCCCGTTCGACGAGCGCAACGCCCTGATCGAGGACGTGGTGCTGCCCGGTTACGACGCCGTGCTCTGCAGCAGCCCGCGCGCGTAGGCGGCCTGCCCCGCGTGCTGGAGGTCGTCGGACAGGACGCTGACCAGCCGGACGGCCAGGGTGACCGGCGGGTCCCAGCTCTCGTCCACCACGCGCTCCAGGTCCCGGTCGGTCAGGGAGCGCAGGGCGCCGAGCGTCTGCTCGTGCACGGCGTCGTAGTAGCCGGTCAGCAGGTCCGCCGAGTCCACCCGTACCTTCGCGACCTGCGCGGGGCTGTGCCCGTACCCGGTGTCCCGGGTGGGCAGGCCGAGGCCGAAGCGCTTCTCCCAGCCCTGGGCCAGCCACACCTGGTCCAGGCCGAAGGCGTCCGCGACGTGGTCGTCCTGGACCCGGGTCAGGTGCCAGAGCAGCCAGGCGACGGAGTTGGTGTCGGGAAAGGGGCGGGCGGTCAGGCCGTCGGGGCCGAGGCCGCCGACGGCGGCGTGGACCTCTTCCCGGACGCGGCCGTAGCCCTCGATGAGGATGTCCTTGGCATGCATACGTCCACCATGGCGCACGAGCCCGTCAGGCGCTCCTCGTCTCCAGCAGCGCCATCAGCGCCCGGGCCGCCGGACTGGTGGCCTGCGGGGGCGGCAGCAGGGCCACGGTCTCGTACAGCACGTCGTCGGTCTCCTTCAGCGGCAGGCAGGTGAGGGACGCCCGCTTGTGCCGGAAGTGGCGCGGTACGACGGCCACGCCCAGGTCCTCGTCGATCAGGTCGAGCAGCCCGTGCACGTCGTTGACCTCCAGCGCGACGGTGCGCCGCACGCCCGCCGCGGCGAACGCGGTGTCGGTGACGCGGCGCGGCCCCCAGTCCGGGTGGAAGTCGACGAAGACCTCGTCGGCCAGGTCGCGGGGGGCCAGTACCGCGCCCCGTTCGGCGAGGCGGTGGCCCGGGTGGCACAGCACGGTCATCGGCTCGGCCGACAGCGCCACCGAGCGCAGCCGGTCGCTGTCCGGCTGGATCCGGTAGGCGAAGGCCAGGTCCAGCCGGCCCGCGGCGACCTCCTCCGCCAGTTCGCCGGAGCCCGTCTGCCGCAGCCGGATCTCCACGTCCGGGTGACGGCGGCGGAAACCGGCCAGCAGCCCGGCCACCGGCACCCCGGCGATGCACTGCTCGGTGCCCACCGACAGCGTGCCGCGCAGCACGCCCTGCACCGCGGCGACCGCCTCGTGCGCCGCCCGCACCTGCGCCAGGACGCGCTGCGCCTCGCCCAGCAGCGCCCGTCCGGCCTCGGTGAGCGTCACCCGGCGGGTGGTCCGCACGAACAGCGGCGCCCGCAGCTCCCGTTCCAGCGCCCGGATGGACGCCGACAGGCCCGACTGGGAGACGACCAGGCGCTCCGCCGCCCGGGTGAAGTGCTGGTCCTCGGCGACCGCGACGAAGTGCTGGAGATGGCGTAGTTCCACGACTGAGAAGCGTAGTCGCTGAATCCCATCGGATTCTCCTGTTGGACCACTCGCCAAGAGGGGCGCGAGAGTGGGAGCCGGTCCCGTCGTACCGATCCTCCTGGAGACGCGTTGTACACCGCACACCCCGACCGCTACGCGACCCTGCCCTACCGGCGCACCGGACGCAGCGGCCTGAAGCTCCCCGCGCTCTCGCTCGGCCTGTGGCACAACTTCGGCCCGGACCGCCCGGTGGAGACCCAGCGCGCCATCCTGCGCCGCGCCTTCGACCTCGGTGTCACCCACTTCGACCTGGCCAACAACTACGGCCCGCCGCCCGGCGCCGCCGAGTCCGCCCTCGGTGAGGCGCTGCGGGCCGACTTCGCGCCGTACCGCGACGAACTGGTGATCTCCACCAAGGCCGGTTACCTGATGTGGCCCGGCCCCTACGGCGAATGGGGTTCGCGCAAGTACCTGCTCTCCTCCCTCGACCAGAGCCTGAAGCGGATGGGCCTGGAGTACGTCGACATCTTCTACTCGCACCGCCCCGACCCGGACACGCCCCTCGAGGAGACGATGGGCGCCCTGCACTCGGCGGTGCGGCAGGGCAAGGCGCTGTACGTCGGCGTCTCCAACTACTCGGCGGAGCAGACGCGCGAGGCCGCGCGCATCCTCGCCGACCTCGGCACGCCGCTGCTGATCCACCAGCCGCGCTACTCGATGCTCGACCGCCGCCCGGAGAGCGAGGGCCTGCTGGACGCGCTCGACGAGCTGCGGGTGGGCTCCATCGCCTACTCCCCGCTGGAGCAGGGCCTGTTGACCGGCCGCTACCTCGACGGCATCCCGCAGGACTCGCGGGCGGCGAGTGACAGCCCCTTCCTGAACTCGGAGGCGGTCACCGAGGACCTGGTCGCCAAGCTGCGCGCGCTCGACGCGATCGCCAAGTCGCGCGGCCAGTCCCTGGCGCAGATGGCCCTGGCCTGGGTGCTGCGCGGGGGCCGGGTGACCTCCGCGCTGGTCGGCGCGAGCAGCCCGGCCCAGCTGGAGGACAGCGTCGCGGCCGTCGGCAACCTGGACTTCGACGCCGACGAACTGGCCCGGATCGACGAACTCGTCGCGGTATAGGGGTGGTTCCGGCCAGCCGAAGCTGTGAATATGCCAAGACTCTGGCCGGAAAGACGTGGTGACAGTGGTTCAGCGGTGAACATACTCGACTCTTAGGGCGCATCACGCCACGCGACAGCGCCCTCGCCCACAGCGCACGACGCACGCGACGGGGGAGGGGAGACGTGCACGACGAGTTCCTGTGCCATGTCACCGCGTACGGAGTCTGTGACGGGCGGCGGATCGGCGTCCCCCTGGGGACTTACCGGGCCCCCACCCTCGCCCTCGCCCTGTGGTGGCTGCGCGACCGCGCCTTCTGGATCGCCGAGCGGCTCGATCCGCAGCCCGACCGGCCGCACCTGCCGCGCGGCGCCCTGACCCCGGTCGCCGACGACGCCCCGGACGTCCCGCGGGCGCTGCGCGCCTGGTGCGCCGATGTCGTGCAGCAGGAACTGGTCGGCGAGGAACTGGCCGCCGGGCGGCTGGTGCGGGTCGCCACCAGCGACGAGACCACCGAGTACGAACTGCTCGCCGAGTCGGTGGACGCCCTGCGCATGCAGCGCACCGGCCCGGCGCTGGTGGTGCCCGTCGCCTGACCGGCGTCACCGGCGCAGCACCGTCTCCCGCTCCATGCGCGACAGCTTCTCGGGGTTGCGCACGGCGTACAGGCCGGTGACGAGACCGTCGTCGACGCGCACCGCCAGCACGCTGTCCAGGCCGCCGTCGAGCCGCACGACCAGCGCCGGGTGGCCGTTGACCTCCGCCGGCCGCAGCGAGACCTCGGCGGTGAGCCGGCCCAGCGCGCCGAGCAGCAGCCGGGCCACCTTGCCGGCGCCGTCGACGGGCCGCAGGACGGCCTGCCGGACCCCGCCGCCGTCGCCCAGCAGCACGACGTCCGGTGCGAGGACGTCGAGCAGTCCCTGCAGATCGCCCGTCTCGACCGCCCGCCGGAACGCGTCGAGCGCGTCCCGGGTGTCGGCGGGGGAGACGGTCCCGCGCGGCCGGCGCGCCGCGACGTGGGCCCGGGCCCGGTGCGCGGTCTGCCGCACCGCGGCCGGGCTCTTGCCGACGGCGTCGGCGATCTCCCCGTACCCCAGGTCGAACACCTCGCGCAGCACGAACACCGCCCGTTCGACGGGCGCCAGCGTCTCCAGCACCAGCAGCATGGCCATCGAGACGCTGTCGGCCAGTTCGACGTCCTCGGCCACGTCCGGGGTGGTCAGCAGGGGCTCCGGAAGCCAGGAACCGACGTAGGACTCCTTGCGGCGGCCCAGCGTCCGCAGCCGGCTCAGCGCCTGGCGGGCGGTGATCCGGACCAGGTAGGCCCGCCGGTCGCGCACCTCGCCGAGATCGACGCCCGCCCACCGCAGCCAGGTCTCCTGGAGCACGTCCTCCGCGTCGGCGGCGGAGCCGAGCATCTCGTAGGCCACGGTGAACAGCAGGTCGCGATGGGCGACGAACGCCTCGGTGGCCTGATCGTCGGGTTCTGTCGTCATGTACCCGAGACTCCGCCCGGGGAGGTTCCGTGACACCCCAGGCCGGTGGCGCACGTCACATTCCCGCCCTGTCACACGGAACGGAACACGGGCGTCCTATGGGCATCCGACGCCCGGACACGAGTGAGGACGACACCATGGAAGCCCAGTTCGACCTGTTCGAGAACGAGATCGCGGCCAAGTTCGCCAAGCGGTTCGCGGGCACGGCGGTGGTGCTCCACCAGTCACCCCTGCCGAGGTCCACACAGGAACTGGTGTCACTGCGCGCCAGTCAGATCAACGGCTGCGGCCACTGCGTCGACATGCACGCCAAGGAGGCCGCGGCGGCCGGGGAGAGCGTGGTGCGGCTCAGCCTGGTCGCCACCTGGCGCGAGTCCACCGTCTTCACCGAGGCCGAACGGGCCGCGCTGGCCCTGGCCGAGGAGGGCACCCGGCTCGCCGACGCCCACCAGGGCGTGTCCGACGAGACCTGGGAGCTGGTGCGCGAGCACTACGACGACGACCGGACCGCCGCGCTGGTCTGCCTGGTCGGGCTGATCAACGCGGCCAACCGGCTCGCCGTGATCACCCGTCAGAAGGGCGGCTCCTACGAGCCCGGAGCGTTCGCCGCCGCCTTCGGCTGACCTCCGCGCCGCCGGGTTGCGAGGCGTGCGATCAGCGTGCCGAGGAACCCGGCGGCCAGTCCCCAGCCCGCAGCGAGGCCGATCACGGTCCACAGCCGGGGCCGCAGGAACAGCTCCCCGGAGAGCCGGCCGCCCAGGTCGCCGATGCCCAGCAGTGACAGGCCGTACCGCGCGAAGACCCGGCCGGTCAGACCGATCACGAGCACCGTCGGCACCAGCGCGCAGGCCATCCGCACGGCGTTGCGCCAGGCCGGTGTCCCGGCCGGGGACCGCGCCACCAGTAGGCACCCGGCGGCCGGCAGCAGCACCGCGGCGGCGACCAGCAGCCACCAGGCCCGGCCGTCCTGGCCGGTGAGCGTTTCCAGATTCACGGTCGAGACGTCCGGGGTGCGCAGCACCTCGTCCAGGACGTGGGGCAACGGCAGCCCGAACGGTCCCTCCACCCGCCCGTTCCACGTGCCGCCCATGCCGATGGTGAGCGCGGGCCACACCAGGTTGGGCAGCCCGAGCAGCACCACGGCGAGGGTCTGCGCCGGACGCCCCCGGGTGGCCGCGACGGCCAGCGCGACGACTACGCCGACCGCGACGCAGGCGAGCAGCAGGGCGACCATGGCGTACGCCGCCGGACGCGCGGCCGACCGGCAGCGCGCGAGCCTCCCGGACAGCGGCGCCCCGCGCGTCACCAGCAGCGCCACGAGGAGTACGCCCGCCAGCCACAGCAGGCCGGAGAACACCGTCGACGGCACGTCCGTGGTGAAGCCGGCGGTCGGGGTGAGGCCGAACAGGTCGCCGAGGTCGTCCAGCCACCCCTGGCCGAGGGAGACCTCGAACGTGTGCCGGGCGGTGAGGGCCAGGGCGACCAGGGCGAGCAGCCACAGGACGGCGATCCGGCCGGCCCAGCACGCCAGCCCCGGTCCGTCGGCCACGGTGCGGCGGCGCAGCGGCCCGAGGAACCGCCGCCCCACCACCAGCGCCCCGGCCAGCGTCACCGACAGCGGCATCACGGTGAGCCCGGCCTCGGTGCCGGCCAGGTTCCCGGCGTCCCCGGACACTTCCACCGTGCCGCCCAGCGCGGTCACGACGACCGCCGCCACGACCCGCCAGAAGGCACCGTCGGGCAGGCCGGCCGCCCCGGCCGCCCACAGCCCGAGCGCGGCGACAAGGAAGGAGGCGGCCAGCCCGGCCAGCACCGTGCCGAGCGCCGCTGTCCAGCCGCAGCCGGAGGAGGTGCGCACACTCACCCCGCCACGCTAAGCAGCACCCGCCGCCCCCGCCCGCCGGGCGGGGGCGTATGGATTCGTCCGTCGTCTCCGCCCGGTGGTCGGGGGCGTATGGATTCGTCCGACCTCTCCGCCCGGTGGGCGAGGCGCATGGAGCCGTCCGCTCTCCTCGCCCGCGGAGCGGGACGCATGGAGCCGTCTGCCCTCCTCACCCGCGGAGCGGGACGCATGGAGCCGTCCGCTCTCCTCACCCGCGGAGCGGGACGCATGGAGCCGTCTGCCCTCCTCGCCCGCGGAGCGGGACGCATGGAGCCGTCCGCTCTCCTCGCCCGCGGAGCGGGACGCATGGAGCCGTCCGCTCTCCTCGCCCGCGGAGCGGGACGCACGGAGCCGTCTGCCCTCCTCGCCCGCGGAGCGGGACGCACGGAGCCGTCCGCCGCCCGCCGCGGCCTCAGTCGGCCCGGACGACCAGGGCGTAGTCGCCCAGGCCCAGCAACCGGTCCGCCGGGATGTCCCCGAGGGGCGTGACCACCGTCAGCACCCGGCCGGTGCCCGGATCGAAGGCGATGTCCCCGACCGTGCCCCGTTCGTCTCCCGCGTCGGTCAGCACCCGGCTGCCCACCGGGTCGTACGGGGGCGGCACCGGACCGGCGGGGCCGGCCGACCGCACCAGGACGGCGTCCGGTCCCACGGCGTGCAGCGCGGCCCAGGGCAGCACCGTCTCCCGGCGCGCTCGCCCGCCGCGGAGCCTGAGGTGGGTGACCGCGCCCGAGCCGGTGTCGAGGGCCAGCGACGTCACCGTCCCCAGCTCCGCGGCGTCGGTCAGGGTGAGGACCGGCAGACCCCGTATCTCGGAGAACAGCGTCATGACGAGGGCCCCCCGCGGTGGCCCGGCACGCCACCGGCCGTCGCGGCGGCCAGTTCGCCGAGACTTCCCACGACATGGCGGACGGCGTCCGCGGGCAGGACGAGCGCCCGGCCGGACACGGCGAGGGTCTCGCCGCGCGGCACGTAGACCTGGCGCCGGCGGCGTCGGGACCCCGGCGCGAGCGACTTGCTCGCGGCCACCCGGAAGCCGGCCACCCGGCCACTGCGACCGCCCTCCACCACCACGTCGAGCACCGTGCCGATGTCGGTGCCCGTGTCCGTCAGCACCCTCGCCCCCAGCACCCGGCCCTGCGCCGCCTCCCGGCGGGCCACCACGGCGGCCGTCTCCACCAGCTCCCGCCGGTCGCGGACCAGCACCGCGTCGTGGCCCAGCGCGTGCACCGCGGACCAGGGCAGGCTCTGCCGCAGCGGGCCCGACAGCAGGCCCCGCCCGCTGAGCGTGAAACCCGTGATCCGTCCGGCCTCCGCGTCGAAGACGGTGTCCTTGACCTGTGCCAGCGCGTCGCCGCCCAAGGTCACCACCGGCCGGGTGGTCAGACTTCGCGCGGCCATCAGCTCGTTCATCGCACGCCCTTCCCGCCGGACCGGCGCCCGGGCCGCACCGCGACGACCGTGCCGGCCCGCCGCCGGGCCTGTACGGCCAGCGTCAACAGCAGTGCGGCGGCCGGCACCGCGACCACCACGACGAGCCACGTCCACCAGGCCACGGTCCACCTCCGCCGGTCCGCCCCGGCCGCCGCCGCGCGACGGCTTCGGTCACGGACCGGGTGCCCCGTGCGGCTGTGACAATTCCCGCAGTCAGAATGAGGGGACATGCACGGCCGACAGCGGGGTACCAGGACTGGTGCAGCAGCGTCCGGCCAGTCCGGCTTCCGAGAGAGAAACGCATGATCGACCATCTGGACGGGGCAGTGATACCGACTGGTTTCGACGTGCCCGTGGAACCGCTACGGCGGGCGGCACATTACACCGGCGAGCCCGGATGCATCGCCGAGGCGCGTTCCTTCGCCTCGCTCTTCCTCCAGCAGCTGAGGACCGAGTGGTGCGCCACGATCGGCCGCCCCGCCGACGGAGCGGTGCTCCTGGTGGTGAGTGAACTGGTCACCAACGCCGACCGGCACAGCCAGGGCCCCTACATCCTGGAACTGGAGGGCACGGACACGTCGGTGACGGTCTCCGTCTACGACAGCAGCGCGGCGCTGCCCAAACGCTTTCCCCGTGACCCGGAGCGGGTCGGCCGGCACGGCCTGGAGATCGTGCACGCGCTGGCCGGCGAACTCGTCGTGGAACGGGTTCCGGTCGGCAAACGCGTCCGCGCGGTCGTCCCCCTCACCGAATGAGCCCGGTGAGCCCGGTGAACTCGATGAACCCGAACGAACGCGCACGGTCCCGAAGCGGAACCGCACGAACACGGATACGTCTGAACATGGTGACGGGGCCCACGGCCGTGGGCCCCGTCACCATGTTCAGACGCGGTCCAGCTCGCCCAGCATGCCCTCGCGCAGCCGGGCGATGATCCGCTTGATCAGCCGGGAGACGTGCATCTGCGTGCAGCCGAGCCGCTCGCCGATCTCCGCCTGGGTGACCTCCTCCACGAACCGCAGGTGCAGGATCTGCCGGTCGCGCTCGCTGAGCCCGGCCATCAGCGGCGCCAGCGAGTGGAGGTCCTCGACGAGCCGCAGCCCGTCCTCCTCCACGCCGATGAAGTCGGCCAGGACCGACTCGCCGCTCTCGGGGCCGTCGCCGGTGAGCGCGGCGTCCAGCGACGAGCAGCGGTAGCCGTTGGCGGCGATCTGCGCCTCGATCACCTGGTCCGTGCTGAGGTTCATCAGCGTGGCCAGCTCGGCGACGGTCGGCTCGCGGTCCAGCCGGCTGGACAGTTCCTCACGGGCCCTGGCCAGCTCGACGCGGAGTTCCTGGAGCCGCCTGGGCACGTGCACCGCCCAGGTGGTGTCCCGGAAGAAGCGCTTGATCTCGCCGACGATGTACGGCAGCGCGAAGGAGGTGAACTCCACCTCACGCGACAGCTCGAACCGGTCGATGGCCTTGATCAGGCCGATCATGCCGGTCTGGACGACGTCCTCCATGTCGTCGCCGCGGCCACGGAACCGGCCGGCGGCGAACCGCACCAGCGACATGTTCATCTCGATCAGGGTGCCCCGCGCGTACTGGTACTCGCGCGTCCCCTCCTCGAGGACCGACAGCCGCTGGAAGAACTGCCGGGACAGCTCCCGCGCGTCACGCGGCGCCACGGACCGGCCGTCCACCGCTCCCGGCGGCAACGCGCCGTCCGCGGTCCTCCCGGCGCGCGGTGCCCGCGGCCGGACCGCGGCGGTGTCCGTCGCCCCTGCCACGAAAGTCACGGTCTCGACGCCTCCCTGCATCCGTCCGGAGTGCGGATACCCGGGCCGGACCGGCGCGTGCCGCCCCGATGACCCGGTACCGCCCGCCCAGGATATCCGTGCCGCCGCCCGCCCACGCACAAGCGGTACCGCGGCGCGCGGGCCCCGGTTTCCCCCAGGGCGGAACGCGTGCCCCTTCCTCTCCCGCCGGTCGCCCCTAGGCTGGGAAGGTGAGCAGCCGAACACCGGACGAAGCCCGTGTCATCCCCCTGCGCCCGCGCACCGGGTCCCCGCCCGCCGCTCGCCGGTCCCCCGCTTCCCGGGAGCCGCTCTGGCGCCACCTGGTCGGCGGCGTCCTGCGGCGTGAACGCCTCGCCCAGGAGCGGACGCTGAAGGACGTGGCGGAGGCGGCCCGGATCTCCATGCCGTACCTGTCCGAGGTGGAACGCGGTCGCAAGGAGGCATCCTCCGAGGTGCTCGCCGCCGCCGCCCGGGCGCTCGGTCTGGGCCTCGGCGATCTGCTGACCCGGGCCCACGGCGAACTCGTACGGGGCACGGTCCGCCACCCGGCTCCCGCCCACGACGGCACCCGTTCCCGCCCCGACGGGCTCTGCCTGGCGGCCTGACCACGTCGGCACCGCCCGGCACGGTCCGGGACCGGCCCCCGGGGCCGCCCGGGACCCGCCGCCCGGCACTGTCCAGGGCCCGCCCCCGGGACCGCCCAGGACCCTCCGCCCGGCGCGGCTCGGCGCCCCGCCCCGGGCGGGGCGCCAAACCGGCGGCTCAGACCGTCAGGGGCCGCCGGCCGAGCACCTCGTCGGCCAGCCTGTAGGCCACCGCCTCCCGGGCGCTGAACACCTTGTCGCGGTCCATGTCCGCCCGCAGCGCGGCGGCCTCGCGGCCGGTGTGCCGGGCCAGCACCTCCTCGACCTGGGAGCGGATCCGCACCATCTCCTTCGCCTGGAGCGCCAGATCGGAGACCGTGCCCTGCCGGCCCCCGCTGGCCGGCTGGCCGAGCAGCACCCGCGCGTGCTCCAGCACGAACCGCCGCCCGGGATCGCCGCCCGCCAGCAGCACCGCCGCCGTGGAGGCCGCCTGGCCGACGCAGAACGTCGAGATCGGCGCCTGGACGAACGTCATGGTGTCGTAGATCGCCATCAGCGAGGTGTACGAGCCGCCGGGGGAGTTGAGGTAGAGCGAGATCTCGCGCTCCGGGGCCGCCGCCTCCAGGTGCAGGAGCTGGGCGATGACGACGCCCGCGACGCCGTCGTCGATCTCGGTGCCGAGGAAGATGATCCGCTCCGCCAGCAGGCGGCTGAACACGTCGTAGGAGCGCTCGCCCCGCGGGGTCCGCTCCACGACGTTCGGAATGGTGTACGTCCCCATGGTCACAGCCCCATCCGTCGCCGCGTGACGGCCGGGCGGACGTCCGTGAGGGACTCCACCACCCGGTCCACGATCCCGTACTCCCTGGCCTCCTCGGCCGTGAACCAGCGGTCCCGGTCACCGTCCCGGGAGATCGTCTCGGGTGACTGGCCGGTGTGCTCGGCGGTGATCCGCTCGATGGTCCGCTTGGTGAACTCCAGATTGTCCGCCTGGATCTCGATGTCGGCGGTGGTGCCGCCGATGCCCGCCGACGGCTGGTGCATCATGATCCGCGCGTTCGGCAGGGCGTACCGCTTGCCCGCCGCGCCCGCGCTGAGCAGGAACTGCCCCATGCTGGCGGCGAATCCCACGGCGAGCGTGGAGACGTCGTTGGGGATCAGCCGCATCGTGTCGTAGACGGCCAGCCCCGCGTGGACCGAGCCGCCGGGGGAGTTGACGTACAGGCTGATGTCGGTGCGCGGGTCCTCGGCGGACAGGATCAGCAACTGGGCGCAGACCCGGTTCGCGCAGACCTCGTCGACCTGGGTGCCCAGTACGACGATGCGCTGGGCGAGCAACTGCGCGGCGAGGTGGTCGTCGAACCGGCTCGGCGGGGTGTCGTCCTCCCGCGCTCGCGGCGGCGTACGGGTGATGAGTGGGGACATCGGCGCTCCTTCGCTCCGTTTGGGATCGTGCCGTCGTCCCCACTGTCGGCCGGGGCTTTCTCTGCCCGCGGCAGATCCGCCGAGGGCGAAGCGGTCAGCCGGCCCGCCCCTGGCGCAACTGCCGGAAGAAGGCCCGCACATCGCCCACCAGCGGTCCGGGCTGTTCCAGCGCCGCGAAGTGTCCGCCCCGGTCGAACTCCGTCCACCGCACCAGGTTCTCGGTGCGGTGGGCTCTGTGCCGCAGCGGGATCTGCGGATCGGCGGCGAAGGAGGCGACCGCGGTCGGCGCGGTGGACGGCTCGTGCGGGGCGGCGGCCCGGCCGGTGGCGTGCGCCCGCTCGTAGTAGAGGCGGGCCGACGAACCGGCCGTCCCGGTCAGCCAGTACAGCATCACGTTGGTCAGCAGCCGGTCGCGGTCCACCGCCTCCCGCGGCAGTCCGGCCGGGTCCGTCCACTCGGCGAACTTCTCCACGATCCAGGCGAGCTGTCCGACGGGGGAGTCGGTGAGCGCGTACGCCAGGGTCTGCGGCCGGGTGGACTGCTGCACGGCGTATCCGGTGCCCTCACGGGACCACGCCTCCCAGCGGCGCCACGACCGGAGGGTGCGCTCCCGCTCCGCGGGGCCGAGGGCGTCCAGTTCCGCGGCGGTCGGCTCGGTGGCCTGCTGGGCGCCGGGCAGCAGGTTGAGGTGCACGCCGATCACCCGCTCCGGATGGACCCGGCCCAGCTCGCGGGAGATCGCGGCGCCCCAGTCGCCGCCCTGCAGGCCGTACCGGTCGTAGCCGACGCGCCGCATCAGCTCGGCCCAGGCGTCGGCGATCCGGCCCGCCTCCCAGCCGGTGTCCGGGGCGGGCCCCGACAGACCGAACCCGGGCACGCTCGGCACCACGACGTGGAAGGCGTCGGCCGGGTCGCCGCCGTGCGCGGCCGGATCGGTCAGCGGTCCGACCACGTCGAGGAACTCGGCGATCGACCCCGGCCAGCCGTGGGTGATCACCAGCGGCGTGGCGTCCGGCTCGGGGGAGCGGACGTGGGCGAAGTGCACGTTGGCGCCGTCGACGGTGGTGGTGAACTGCGGCCACGCGTTCAGCTCCGCCTCGGCGGCCCGCCAGTCGTAGTCGTGGCGCCAGTACCGCACCAGTTCCCGCAGGTGGTCCCGCGGCACCCCGTACGCCCAGCCGGCGCCGGCGGGCTGGTCCGGCCAGCGGGTGCGGTCCAGGCGGTCGTGCAGGTCGTCGAGGTCGCGCTGCGGGACGTCGAGGCGGAAGGGACGGAGGGCGCCGTCGTCGGCGGGCGGGAAGGAGAGCACGGCGGGATCGTAGGCACACGGGCCGGCCCCGGTCGAAGGGAATGCCAGGCGGCCGATGAGTTTCCGGCCCCGCGCCGGTCGACACAGACGACCGCGTTCCACGCGCCCAGGAGGTACCGATGACCAGCGACGGATTCACCACGTGCCTGTGGTTCGACGACCAGGCCGAGGAGGCCGCCCGGTACTACGTCTCGGTGTTCGAGGGCTCCGGCTCCCGCATCGGCCGGATCACCCACTACCCCGAGGGGGGCCGCCGCCCCGCCGGCGCGGTGCTCACCGTCGACTTCACCGCCAACGGGCAGAAGTTCGTCGCGCTCAACGGCGGACCGGAGTTCACGTTCACCGAGGCGGTCTCCTTCCAGGTCGCCTGCGAGACCCAGGAGGAGGTCGACCACTACTCGGCCCGGCTGACCGAGAACGGCGGCGAGCTGGGTCCCTGCGGCTGGGTGAAGGACCGGTTCGGGCTGTCCTGGCAGGTCGTGCCGCGCCGGCTCCTCGAAATGTTCGCCGACCCCGACCCGGCGAAGGCCGCCCGCGCGAACAAGGCGATGGAGTCGATGCGCAAGCTGGACGTCGCCGCCCTGGAGAAGGCCTTCGCCGGGGAGGCGCCGTGACCGGCGGCACCGCCGCCCGGGGCGAGACGCCGAAGGGCACGGACATTCCCTGCCTCCCGGCCGTCGCCTCCCGCCGTTGAGCCCCAGGTACCCGGCGCCAGGGCCCCGGCCGGGGGCCGCACCCGGCCATGGCATCATCGAGCCCATGCGTGAACGTGTTGTGGCCGCGTGCGACGGGGCCTCGAAGGGCAACCCCGGCCCGGCGGCCTGGGCCTGGGTCGTCGCGGACGAGAGCGAGACCCCGGACCGCTGGGAGGCCGGCCCGCTGGGGCGGGCCACCAACAACGTCGCCGAACTCACTGCGCTGGAGCGGCTGCTGGCCGCGACCGACCCGGCGGTGCCGCTGGAGGTCCGGATGGACTCCCAGTACGCGATGAAGGCGGTCACCACCTGGCTGCCCGGCTGGAAGCGCAACGGCTGGAAGACCGCCGCCGGCAAGCCGGTCGCCAATCAGGAACTGGTCGTCCGCATCGACGAGCTGCTCGCTGGCCGCTCGGTCGAGTTCCGCTACGTACCGGCCCACCAGGTCGACGGGGACCGGCTCAACGACTTCGCGGACCGGGCCGCCAGCCACGCGGCCGTCGTCCAGGAGGCGGCGGGCAGCACCCTGGGCTCTCCCGAGCCGCCGCCCGCGCCGGACACCCCGGCCAAGGCTCCACGCGGACGATCAAGGCCAAGTTCGCCGGGCGCTGCCTGTGCGGACGCTCCTACGCGGCCGGCGAGTCCATCGCCAAGAACGACAAGGGCTGGGGCCACCCGGAGTGCCGCACGGCGGCGGCCGGGTAGCGGCGGAGCGCGTCACACGACGCCGCGCCACGCCCCGGTCTCGTGGCCGCGCTCCTCGATGAAGTGCTTGAAGCGCTCCAGGTCGCCCTTGGTCTGCCGTCGCACGACCCCGAGCTTGTCACCCACCTTCTCGGTGACGCCCTCCGGCTGGAACTCCATCTGGAGCATCACCTTGGTGTGATCGTCGTCGAGGCGGTGGAAGGTGACCACCCCCGCCTGCTGGGCCTCACCGGCGACCGTGGTCCACGCGACCCGCTCGTCCGGGATCTGTTCGGTGATCCGCGCGTCGAACTCCCGGCGCACCCCGTTCACGTTCGTCACCCAGTGCGTCAGGGTGTCGGTGCGCTGCTCGATGCGTTCGACCCCGCTCATGAACTCGGGGAAGGACTCGAACTGGGTCCACTGGTCGTAGGCGGTGTGGACCGGCACGCCGACCTCGATGGATTCCTCTACCTGTGACATCAGGCACTGCCTCCTTCGGCTTTCGTCGGGTGGACCGACCGAGTACCCGTGGCCCGTGGGGCGAATCTCCTGATCGGCCGGCAATCGGCTGTTCCTCTGCGGACCAAGTGGCCTTTTTGTGGCGCTCCGGGAGGGTCTGTGAAGATCGCCTGCGTGGGCGGCGGGCCCACCGGGCTGTATCCGTCGATCCTGTCGAAGAGGGACGCCCCGACCCGGACATCACCGTCCACGAACGCGGTCCGGAGGGCTCCGCCCACGGCCGGGGCGTCACTTATTGGCGCCCTCCGCTCGACAGGCTCCACCGTCACGGCCCCGAGTCGGCGCGCGCCGACGAAGAGCACGCGGTGACCTGGCGGGACGGCGTCGCCCACGGCGGAGCGCTGACGGCACGCCACCGGGGCGGCCCCGGCCACGGGATCGGGCGGCACCGGCTGCTGGAGGTCCCCGCCGCCCGCGCCCGCTCGCCCGGGGCGCGAGTGGAGTACGGGCACGGAATCACCGTCGGCCGGCCGCCCGCCGCCGACCTGGCCGTCGCGGCCGACGACGTGGACGGCGCACTGCGCCGGGCAGAGCGCCGGCTGGACCCGAAGACGGCACGCGCCACCCGGACCAGGGCCCTCGCCGAGGCCGGCGGATGACAGACTGACGCCATGGAAGAACGCTCATTCGACAGGTCGGGTCAGCACGCCTCCGTGATCGGTCTGGGCACCTGGCAGCTGGGCGCCGACTGGGGTGACGTCGACGACAAGGAAGCCCGGGCGGTACTGGAGGCGGCGGCCGGATCCGGCGTGACCTTCTTCGACACCGCCGACGTCTACGGCGACGGCCGCAGCGAGCGGGCCATCGCCGCGTTCCTGCGGAGCCGGCCCGGTGTGCGCGTCATGGTCGCCACCAAGATGGGGCGCCGCGTCGAGCAGGTGCCGCGGAACTACGTCCTGGACAACTTCCGCGCCTGGACCGACCGCTCCCGGCGCAACCTCGGTGTCGACGTCCTCGACCTGGTCCAGCTGCACTGCCCGCCGACCCCCGTCTACTCCTCGGACGAGGTGTTCGACGCCCTGGACACCCTGGTGGCCCAGGAACGGATCAAGGCCTACGGCGTCAGCGTGGAGACCTGCGCCGAGGCGCTCGCCGCGATCGCCCGGCCGAACGTCACCAGCGTCCAGATCATCCTCAACCCGTTCCGCGTGAAGCCCCTGCGCGAGGTGCTCCCGGCGGCCCGGCAGGCCGGTGTCGGGATCATCGCCCGGGTGCCGCTCGCCTCCGGTCTGCTGTCGGGCAAGTACACCCGCGACACCGTCTTCGCGGCCGACGACCACCGCACCTACAACCGGCACGGCGAGGCCTTCGACCAGGGCGAGACCTTCTCCGGCGTCGACTTCGCGACGGGGGTCGAGGCCGCCGCCGAGTTCGCCGCGCTCGCCCCCGAGGGATACACCCCGGCCCAGCTGGCGCTGCGCTGGATCGTCCAGCAGCCCGGCGTGACCACGGTGATCCCCGGCGCCCGTTCGCCCGAGCAGGCCCGGGCCAACGCGGACGCCGCCGCGTTGCCCGAGCTGTCCGACGCCACGCTCGCCGCCGTCACGGACCTGTACGAGCGGCGCGTCAAGGACCAGGTCGAAGGCCGCTGGTAGCCGGCCCCGGCCGCCTCACGGCACCAGGTGGAGTTCCCGCTCCTGTTCCTGGTCGCCGGAGGCGGCGCCCTCGTCGTGGACCGTGAAGACGCGGGCCAGCGTCTCGCTCGCCGCCGTCACGGCCTGCGGCGTGCCCTGCACGGTGACGGTCACCGGGGCGGACAGCCGCGGGCCGGCCGCGGGCGCCCGGGAGGCGTCCGGGGCCGACGGGGAGCTGAAGGTGGCGGTGCGGACCGTGGCCCGGTCGTCCGCCGGAGGGTCGTCCGGGGCCCCGAACACGCCCTCCAGCGCGTGCACGACCGCCTGCGCGTCGTCGATCCCGCCGCCGCTGAGCGTCACGGTGAGCTGCGTGTCGGACATCCTTGGCGACCTCCTCGTACGGTGCTTCGGTCGCCGTCCGTGTAACCGGGCCCGGACCTCCCAAACGGAGAGCCCGGCCGCCGCCGTGTCTGCGCACGGAGAAGGCGGGAAGCTGTCAGGCACATCGTGACGACCGGGAGGACCAGTGGCGGACGCGGACGCGACGAAGCACACCGGCAGGCGCCGGGGGCGCGACGAGACCGAGGAGGAGCGCGCCGACCGGATGTGGACGGAACTCATCCAGGAGGTCCGGGTCGCGCAGACGGGCGTGCAGATCCTGTTCGGCTTCCTGCTGACGGTCGTCTTCCAGCCCAAGTACGAGCAGTTGTCCGACACGGACCGGAGCATCTACCTGGTCACCGTGGTCCTCGGCGCGGCCGCGACCGGTGCGCTGATCGGGCCGGTCTCCCTGCACCGGCTCGTCTCCGGACGGCGCGTCAAGCCCCAGGCCGTGCGCTGGGCCTCCCGGCTCACCCTGCTCGGCCTGGTGCTGCTGCTCGCCACGACGACCGCGTCCCTGCTGCTGATCCTGCGCGTCGCCACGCACGACGGCTTCGTGCCCTGGCTGGTCGCGGGCGTCGTGGCCTGGTACCTGCTGTGCTGGTTCGTCATCCCCCTGTGGACGCGCCACCGCCACACCTCGGGCTGAACCACCGGCTCAGCCCGCGTCGATGACCTCCGCCAGGAAGTCGTCGACGCGGAACTCCTCCCGGCCCGGGGGCACGACGGCGTACGTCTCCCGCAGGAAGGCCGCGACGGCCGGGGCCCAGGCGAACACCACGGCGTGATGACGGCCCCCGTCGGCGCGGGGGTCGCCCAGGAACTCCACGCGCAGTTCGTCCAGCGTCCCCCGCGACACGGGCCGCAGCCGTACGTCACCGATCCCGACCGGACGCAGCAGGCCCTCGGCCACCATCTCCCGGTCCAGCGCCCAGCGCGCCAGTACGTGACCGTCGTGGCTGAAGACCGCGGTCAGCGCGAACGGGTCCGCGGCGTCGTACTCGAGGTGGGCGAAGACGGGACAGCGCTCCGTCTCACCCGCCTGGAGCTGTACGACGAGCGTGTGGTGCACGGGGGGGTTCACGAAAGGGCCTCCGGAAAAGAACTTGCCTGGAACCCTGCGGGTACCCCCGTCTCGGGCACAATGCTCCGGCGTCCGGGTGATTGTTCCCGGGCGGCCGTGCTCAGGACCCGCCCAGTGCCTCGCGCAGCGCCGGCAGCAGGGTCTTCTCGGACCAGTCCAGGAAGGCCGCCTGGGAGTCGCCGCCGATCTGCACCAGCGCGATCTCGGTGAACCCCGCCTCGGCGTAGGGGCGCACCGCCTCCACGAAGGCGTCCGGGTCGTCGCCGCACGGGATCGACCCGGCGACGTCGTCCGGCGTGACGAACTGGGTGGCCGCCGCGAAGGAATCCGGGTGCGGCAGCTCGGAGTTGACCTTCCAGCCCAGGCCGAACCAGCGGAACTGGTCATGGGCGCGCTTGATCGCCGTGGACCGGTCGGGGTCGTACGACACCGGCAGCTGGCCCACCCGCGGCTTGCCCGCGCCGCCGTGCCGGTCGAAGGATTCCAGCAGCTCCGGCTTGGGCTCGGTGGCGATCACCAGGTCGGCGAACCGGCCCGCCAGCGCGCAGGACCGCTCGCCGGAGACGGCCATGCCGAGGGGCGGCGGAGTGTCGGGGAGGTCCCACAGCTTCGCGGACTCCACGTCGAAGTGCTTGCCCCGGTAGGTGACGTGACCGCCCTCGAAGAGCGCCCGGATGATCTCGACGGCCTCCTCGAACATCTCGTGCCGTACGTCGGCGGTCGGCCAGCGCCGCCCCACCACGTGCTCGTTGAGGTTCTCGCCCGAGCCGAGCCCCAGCCGGAACCGCCCCTCGGACAGCAACTGCATGGTCGCCGCCTTCTGCGCGACCACCGCCGGGTGGTACCGCAGGGTCGGGCACGTCACGTACGTCATCAGCGGGATGCGCCGGGTGGCCTGCGCCGCCGCGCCCAGCACGCTCCACGCGTAGGGGGCGTGCCCCTGAGAGCGCAGCCACGGGAAGTAGTGGTCCGAGGTGACCGAGAAGTCGAACCCGACCTCCTCGGCCCGGACCACGTGGCCGACCAGTTCACGGGGGCCGGCCTGCTCGGTCATCATCGTGTATCCGATTTGCACCATGTCCGCCGGGTCCCCCGCCGGGCCGCAAGGAAACGGCCCGGCAGGGGGACCCGGCGGACATGGTGCCGACGGCGGGGGAGCCGCCCTCGGCCCAGCCCTCAGCCCAGCCCGAAGCGGGCGGACCAGGCCGCCATGTCGGGGACCGTCGCGTTGCCCCCGCACACCACGAGCCCCAGCCGGGCCCCGTCGCCGACCCTCTCCCGTACCCGCCGGGCGGCGGGCAGCAGACAGCCGGCGGCCGGCTCGGTCCACAGCTTGGCGTGCTCGGCCAGTTCCAGCGACCCCTGTACGGCCTCCCGGTCGGACACCACGAGCACCTCGGTGACCAGCGCGCGGACATGCTCGTAGGTGAGCCGCGAGACGGCCGGGGCGCTGAGGGTGGAGACGATCGACGACAGCTCGACCGGCAGCGGTCCGCCCGCCGCCAGCGCCCGGGACATCGCCTCGGCGCCCTCGGTCTCCACGCCCCACACCCGTACGTCCGGACGGGCGGCCCGCAGCGCCGCCGCCACCCCGGCGATCAGCCCGCCGCCCCCGATGCTCACCAGCACGTCGGTGAGGTCACCGGCGTCGGCGGCCAGCTCCAGGCCGACGGTGCCCTGCCCGGCGATCACCACGGGGTCGTCGAAGGGGTGCACCGGGGTCAGCCCCTCCTCGCCCAGCCGGCCGGCGAGCGCGAACGCCTCGGCCATGCCGTCCGCCAGCCGCACCGACGCGCCCGCCTCCTCGGCGATCCGTACGGAACGGGCGGGCGCCGAGCGCGGCATCACCACGGTGGCCTTCACATCGAGGCCGGCGGCCATGACCGCCAGCGCGATGCCGTGGTTGCCGCCGCTGACCGCGACCACCCCGGCGGCCCGCTCCGCCTCGCCCAGCGACAGCAGCTTCGCCACCGCGCCGCGCGCCTTGAACGAACCGGTGCGCTGGAGCAGTTCCAGCTTGGTGGTGACCGGAACCCCGAGCAGCGTGGACAGCCCGGGAGCGGACACCGTCGGAGTACGCAGGACATGTCCGGCGATCCGCTCCGCGACGGCTTCGACCTCTTCAATACCGATCAAACTCATTCGATTCCGATCACGTGCGCGAGGGGGGCCGCTCAGTGCTGCTGGGCCTTCTGCGGGGTCGTCTCGCTGGGCCGGACCACGACGTACCCCTGGCCCTGGAGCATCAGCTGGACGGCCTCACCGGAACCGCCGCGCAGCATCGAGCCGATGGACTGGGAGCGGTGCAGCGAGGTCTGGAGCCCGGCGGTCCAGCCGACGACCGCGTCCGTGTCGACGTACACCGGGTACTGCGGGGAGACCGGGATGACCAGCGGGGTGCCCTCGCACACCAGCCCCAGCCTGCCCTGGCCGGTGAAGACGCTGTTGAACAGGCCGCCCCCGCTGATGCCGGCGCCCTTGACGGTGGCGATGCGGTACGACAACGAGGCGTCGAAACACAGGACGTTGCGGCCGTTGACCGTGAACTCGTCGCCCTGGTCCACCTCCACGACGAAACAGTTCTGCGCCTCGTGGGCGAACCACGCCTCGCCCTGCCCGCGCACCGCCATCAGCGGCAGGCCCTCACCGGTGACGGCGCGCTTGAGCATGCCGCCCACGCCCTGGCCCTTGCGCTCGAACTGGAGGTTGCCGCGGTAGGCGACCATGGCGCCCTGGCGGGCGAGCATCTCGCCGTTCACCGCGTAACGGATGCATTTGGAGTTCTCGACGGTCATGCCCGGCGCCTGGGCGGGCTGGACCATGTGCTCACTGGTAAAGAGGTCACCCTTCATGCGGGCATCCTGTCCCGGACCGGCCCCATTCGCCAAGATCGGGTTCAGCCCCCGAACAACTGCGTCCAGTACGTGCCCGCCCGGCCGCCGCCGGCCAGACCGATCCCGATGTGGGTGAAGTCGGTTCCCATGATGTTGGCGCGGTGGCCCGGGCTGTTCATCCAGCCCTCCACCACGGCGGCCGGGGAGCGCTGCCCGCAGGCGATGTTCTCGCCGATCGCGCCGTGCGCGGCACCGGCGGCGACGGCCCGGTCCCGGGGGCCGCCGCCGTCGGGGGAGGTGTGGGAGTAGAAGTCCCGGGCCACCATGTCCGCGCTGTGCGCCTGCGCGGCGGCGGTCAGCCGCGGATCGGCGGCCAGCGGCCGCAGCCCCGCCGCGGCCCGCTCCCGGTTGGTGAGGGCGACGACCTCGGCGCCCGTCCGGGCCAGGCCGGCCGCGGTCAGCGGCGAGGCCCACAGCACGGTCCAGTAGGTGTCGCCCGCGGGCCCGCCGGTGACGCGGGCCAGGCCGACGTGGGTGTGGGCCGGGTCGTGCAGGGTGCGCCGGGCGCCCTCGGTCCTGAGGCAGTACGCGATGAACTCGCCCGGGGTGCGCGGCCCGGACACCAGGTGCTCGCCGACGGTCAGGTAGGCGTATCCGGCGGCGAGGACGCGCTGGTAGACGGAGACGCCGTCCCGGGTCTGCACGCTCAGCGTGCCCGCGGCGGCCATCGCCGAGGCGTGCGCGCGGGCGGCGGCGGTCAGCCGGGCGTCGAGCACGACCGGCGGGGAACCGACGGCGGCCCGGGCGCAGGCGGCCTCCCGGAGGAAGCCGCCGTCCTCCAGGACGGGGGCCGGACCGTCGCCCAGCGCCGAGTTCGCCGCGGCGCCCGCCGGCGGGGCCTCGTCGACGACGTCCACCCCGAAGTCCCGGGCCAGTCCGGCCAGTCCGTCGGCGTAGCCCTGCCCCAGGGCCCGCAGCTTCCAGCCGTCGCCGCGCCGGTAGAGCTCCGCGAGCAGCAGCACCGTCTCGCGCGCCGGGCGCGGCGGTGTGAACCGGGCCAGGTCGCGCCCGTCCGCGTCCGTCACCCGCAGCGTGGGGGAGGGCAGCGTGCTCAGCTCGGTGTCCGGGTCGGCGGCGCTGACGGCGACCGTCACCCGGGTCGCGCCGGTGCGCAGGGCGCGCGGGTCGACGGTGAGCGCGTCGTCCCGCAGCCGGACGCCGGGGGCCTGAGGCTGGTTGTAGAAGACGAAGTCGCCGTCGCCGTCGACCTTGCCGCCGTCGCCGGTGACGAGCGCGGACACGTCGAAGCCGCCCGGTACCCGCACCTGAACGGGACCGCCTGGCAGGGGGAGATTTCCGCCCGGGACCAACTCGTTCATGACACCGCCCTGTCGTCGGGTGCACGCTCCGGTGGGGGTGCCGGGTGAACGGGCGGAACGGCGCGGGGGTTCCCGCCGGGGCCGCTCCCGACGGCGAGGGCCGGCCGGGGTGACGGCCGGTCCTCGGGGAGGCCGGCCGGCGGGGCGGGCGCGATCCCGGCGGCGGGGCGGCGCACGGAAGCCGTCCCCCTCGGGCCGGTCGTCGCCACCCCCGGGACCGGTCGCCCCGTCCGGCACCGGCGCGGCGCGCGCCCGGGGCGACCGGCCGGGCGGCCTCGGGCGCCCGGCCGACGGGCCGGGGCACGACGGACCCGGCCGGTCCTCGGCGGTCCCGGCGTCCGGCACCGGGACGAGGGACAGCACCGGCGGCCGGTCCGGCTCCGGCCGGATCCCGTGCGCCCCCGGAAGCCGTCCCCACCACCGGGCCGAGCGCCCCGGCCCACCAGCGGCCGGGCGCCTTTGGAGGGGCCCGGCCGGTGATCGCCCGTCCCCGCTCCGGTGCCGTGACGGGCGGGTGCGTAAGGAAGACTGGCAGCGCACGGCATCACCACGACGCAGGGAGGAACCGCATGACGCGCCCGATCACGGCAGGGGTGGACGGATCGGAGGAGAGCCTGGCGGCACTGGCCTGGGCGGCCCGGCAGGCCGTCCGGCACGGGGCGGCGCTGCGCGTGGTGCACGTCTGGCGGTTCGAGCCGGAGGCGGTGGACCGGGCCGGGGACCGGGACGCGCAGGAACGGTGGGTGCGCCAGACGCTGGCCGAGGCGGTGGGCACGGTGACGGCCCGCCACCACGGCCTGGACGTCACCACCGACGTGGTGGCGGGCGACCCGGTGGAGACCCTGGTCGCCGTGGCGGCCGACACCGGGGTACTGGTGCTCGGTTCACGCGGCCACGGGGCGGTCCTCGGCTTCCTGCTGGGCTCCGTGGGCCAGCAGGTCATCGCCGAGGCCACCCGGCCCGTCGTCCTGGTCCGTGCCGGTGACCGCCCCTCCGACGAGGTGGCCGGGCACGAGATCGTCGTCGGCCAGCAGGGCGAGGCGGAGGACAGCGCCGAGGTGCTGCGGTTCGCGTTCGAGGCCGCCGCCGCCCGCGGGGCCACCGTACGGGCGGTACGGGCCTGGACCCTGCCGCCGCTGTTCTCCTACAGCCCCGCCTCGCTCAAGCTGCTGGACGACGCCGGGGGCCTGGAGCCCTACGAGCGCAAGGCGCTGGCCGAGGCGCTCAGGCCGTGGCGGGAGCGCTTCCCCGACGTGCCGGTGGTCGAGCACGTGGAGATGGGCAGCGCCGGGCAGGTCCTGCTGTCGGTGGCCGGGGGCGCCCAGCTGATGGTCGTCGGCCGCCGTGCCCGCCGCTCGGCCGTCGGCGCCCGGATCGGTTCGGTCGCCCACGGGGTGCTGCACCACGCCGGGTGCCCGGTGGCCGTCGTGCCCCACGCGTGAGCCGGTCCTCGGCCGTGGGCCAAAGCGTCTCGCGGGCCGTGGGCAGGACGTTCGCGATGTGGTCCCGGACGGCGGTGTCCAGCCCGATGTCGTGCCGGGCCCGCTCGGAGGCCGGCCCGTCCGGGAACGGTCCGGCCGGTGCTCCGGTGACAAACCCGCCGCTCGCGTTCCCGTACGGCGACGGCGGCGACGGTGACATCGCGCCGACTGGGACGGGGACGCGATGCCCGTTCACGACCGGTCAAGGAGGAACTGTGGTCTCCTTTTGTGTTGATTGCTTCATCAGGATTGAATTATTTTCCGGTTACGGCTCATCGGTTTGCGGGCGGGTATAACGGGCGATGTGCATGGCTGGTGGATATTCCACCGGTACAGGGGGTGGCGGTTGATGATGACGACGCCTGTGGGATTGCGATCACGGACTGCCGTCCATGTGGTGTTCGTGCACGGCCTGTTCTCGTCGGTCGAAGTCTGGGACCAGTTCCGGAAACTGCTCGCCGCCGACGAGACGTTGCGCGGTGTGGCCGCCCACTGCTTTCCCTACGAGAGTCCCAAGATCAAGCTCCGTCCCGACCGCGCGATCGCCGAGTACGACGACATAGCGGATTCGCTCGGTACGTATCTGCGCGTCCAGATACCGAAAACGGGCCGTGTCGTCCTGGTCAGTCACAGCCAGGGCGGCCTGATCGTCCAGCGTTTCCTGGCCCGGACGCTGTACGAGGCCCGGGGCCCCGCGCTGAGCCGCATCGCGCAGATCGTCATGTTCGCCTGTCCGAACCACGGTTCGACGTTCTTCCTGTCACTGCGCCGCTCGCTGTTCTTCTGGCGCCACGCGCAGGAGCGGCAGCTGCGGCCATACCGGCGGGAGGTCCTGGAGACCGAGCGGACCGTCATGCGGGCGGTCGTGGGGGCGGACCGCGACACCGAGAGCGGATGGCGCATCCCGATCCAGGCGTACGGCGGGACGGAGGACCGCGTCGTCCCGGCGCGGGAGGCGAGGGGGGTCTTCCCGGACGGCGCCACCGTGCCGGGCGACCACTTCCAGATCGTGCAGCCCGCCGACCACGACAGCGCCTCCTACCGGGTCCTGCGGGACCTGCTGGCCCAGCTCCTGAAAGACGGTGAGCGGCAGGCGGCGCGGAGTCCCGCGCCGCTCGTGCCGCCCCGGCGTGCCGGCGCGGAGGAACCTGCCGGACCCGCCCGAGGCCGGGACGAGCAGGTGCTGCTGCCGAAGCGGCAGGGAGGCGTCTCGGTGAGTCCGCCCTACGGCAAACGCGAGGCCCCGCTGTACGGCCGGGCCCCGCGCGGCATCATCGCCGACCTCCTGGCCCCGCCCGCCGCGGACGAGCCGAGGGTGCGCGTCCTGACCGGGCTGGGGGGTTCGGGCAAGAGCCGTATCGCTCTGGAGGCGGCTCACCGGACGGCGGGGTCACGGCGGGTGTGGTGGGTCACCGTGCCCCAGATCAACACCTGCATGCGCGAGGTCGCCCGCCAGCTGGGCGCCCCCACCGGCGAGATCGAACAGGCGTTCCGTGGTGACGGCAGTTCGATGGACCTGGTGTGGCGCTATCTGGAGGCCTGCCCGGACCCCTGGCTGCTGGTGATCGACAATGCCGACACCCCGGACCGGCTGGCCTCCGGGGCGAGCCGGGCGGCCGACGGCAACGGCTGGATACGCCAGCCGGTGCGGGCCGACGGGCTGGTCGTCGTGACCAGCCGGGACCACTCGGCGGCCGGCTGGCTCCCGCCGTGCACCGTGCACCAGGTGCCGGCCCTGGAAGCGGAGGAAGGGGCGGAACTCCTCCTGGAGACCGCTTCGCAGGGCGGCACCCGCAGACAGGCCCGTGAGCTGTCCAGGGCGCTGGGCGGGCTGCCGCTGGCCCTGCACGGCGCCGCCTCGTACCTCAACTCCGTGCACCGCGCGGCCCCCTCCCTGGACGACCCGGCGATCCACGACTTCGACAGTTACCGCGAGGTCTTCAAGGCCAGGAGCGCGTCGCCGCCCGGCACGGCGGCCAGTGATCTGGAGGAGCTGCTGGGCATGTCCGCCATGGCCGAGGTCTGCGGCATAGCGCTGGACCTCCTGGCGGAGCGGGGGCTGCCCCAGGCCGGTCCGCTGCTGCGGGTGTTCGCCTGCCTCGGCATCGCGCCCATCCCGTACCGGCCGCTGCTGGAGAGCCGGGCGATCGACGAGTCGCCGCTCCTGCCGGACTTCGACCGTCGCCGGCGCAACGCGGTGCTCAAGGGGCTGGACGACCTCGGTCTCATCGAGCGCATCAGCCGCCCCGAGTCGGAGAGCAGCCATCTGACGCGCAGCCTGACGCTCCACCCCGTCGTCCACGCGCTGCTGCGGGGCGACGCGGAAATGGAGCGGCGCAGGTCCGACTACTACGGCCTCCTCGTCGACCTGCTGCTGGACGTCACCCGGGTCTCACCCCCCGACGATCCGCCGAGCTGGGACATCTGGACCGCGATCGCCCCGCACGCGATGGAGGTCGTCCGCGACTGCGTCGCCGGTGACCAGCACGTCCGCGGTGACACGGTCCTGCGCGGCGCCCTGGAGCTGGCCCGGCGCACCCTGCGGTACCTGATCGCCGTGGGACTGCTCAGACCGGCCCAGGAGCTGGCCACCGCCGTCCTGGACAACTGCGACGCGATCGGGTTCCAGCCGGACGACGACGAGATCCTCGAAGTGCGTCACGAGAAGGCGCGCATCGCGCTGGAGAGCGGTGACTACCCCACCGCGGAATCGGACCTGCGGGCGATCGTGGCCGCCCGCCAGGAGTTGCTGGGACCGGAGGACCGCAGAACGCTCGCCAGCCGGCACAAGCTGGCCCGGAGCATTCTCGAACAGTTCCGTTTCGACGAGGCGGAGCGCCTGCTGAGGTCCGTGGTGGAATCCGAAATGATCGTTCACGGACCCGACCACTCCGATACGGTCGCCGTCCGGCACAGCCTCGCGCGTGCCATGTTCGTTCTCGGTCGCACTTCCGAAGCAGAGGCGGAATTGCGCGAAATACTTCGGATAAGCCTCGACAGGTGGTCACCGTCCACCATGGAGACGCTTCGCATTCGGCAGACCCTGGCGCGGTGCCTGCTGAAAACCCAGCGGGCCGATGAGGCGGAACACGTCATCCGTCAGGCACTGAAGGACAGCGCACAGGGTTCCGACTCGGTGCTCGCCATGACCCTGCGGCACACGTGGTGCCAGGTGCTGTTGCTCCAGGGGAAGATCCGCCGGGCGCACCGGGAGACGGAACGCCTGCTCGAGGACCGGAAAAGGGTGCTCGGTCCGCGCCATCCGGAGACGATGCGCAATCGACGGCTTCTCGACGCGATCGAAGACCTGCTCGATCGTCCGGATCGGCCGGAGCGAAAAGAAGAGAAAGCGGAGCGAAGGGAAGGGGAAACGGAGCGAAGGGAGGGGAAAACGGAGCGAGGAGCGGACGGTGCGGAAACGGACGACTGATCGACATCCCCAAGTTCCTTACTCGGCTGGGCTATTGCGCCTACTATCGCTGTCCGTCACTCTCTGAGTGAGAGGTCGATCACAGAGTGTCGCAGACCATCGCAGAGGAGCCCGTTGCATGAATTCCTTCCACCCGGAACCGCACGACCGTCTCCTGACGGACCAGGACGCCGAACTCGACGCTGACCAGGATCGGCTGGAGTCGGCCCGTCGCCTCGCGCTGGAGTCCATCGAGGAGGATCACCGGGCCCTGGAGCGCGACGCGAAGTTGGCTTACAGCCCCGCGCTGCTGTTGGGATGATGGCGCGGCGGCCGACGGAAACCGCTGAGAGGGGAAGCAGCCATGACCAGTGACACGGCGATGGCCTCGACGGACGTGCACGACCCCTTCTTCCGCGTGGTCACCGCCACGGGTTTCAGCCGCGGCCACATCGCCGACCTGGCGTCGGGACGCTGTGCGGCCGTGCGGGTCCCGCACCTGTTCCCCCCGTCGGTGTGCGACCGCGTCGCGCGGTCCCTGCTGGCAGCCGAGTTCGACAACTACGGTGCGGAACGCGTCCAGCCCATGGTGATGCGGTTCGGCATCGGCGTCAGCGACTACCGGGCCGACGGTGGCGTGGCCGACGCCTACTGGCCGGCTCTGGAGGCGGCGCGCGCGGGCTGGCGCAGGCTGTCCCTTCCCTTCGATCCCTGGGAGATGGCGCGACGCGCCCTGGGGGCCGACTGGCCCGGCACGGTGGGCGTCGGACGCCGCGGCGGCCGTGAGCTGGGCGCCGGAGTGGCGCGCGAGGCCCCCGGGGGATTCCTGGTGCACTACGACGACGCCGGACGCGAGTTCTCCGGTCCGCTGCTCGACACGCCGCTCGTGGCACAGCTGGCCTTCAACGTCTACGTCACCGTGCCCGAGACCGGTGGCGAGACCGTCATCTGGCGCCATCGCTGGCGGCCCGAGGACGAGCGCCACCGGTCCCTGGGCTCGTACGGCTTCACCGAGGAGTGCGTGCGGGACGACGAGTCCCTGGTGATCAGGCCCGCCGTGGGGGACGGCCTGCTCTTCGACTCGCGCAACTACCACGCCGTGACACCGAGTCACGGCGGCCGGCGGATCGCTCTCGGCTTCTCCCTGGGTCTCGCCGACACCGGGGACCTGCTGGCCTGGGGCTGAGCCCGCCGGGACCAGGCCCCGAACCGAACCGATCTGATCTGATCTGATCTGACTGATGTGGTGACCATGGAAGTACTGCGCTATGCCGCCTTCACCAAACAGGCGGACGGCGGGAACCCGGCCGGTGTCGTCCTGGACGCCACCGGACTGCCGGAGACCGACATGGCGGACATCGCCAGGGACGTCGGATACTCGGAGACCGCGTTCGTCCTCCCGAAGGGCGACGGCCACCTGGACGTGCGGTACTTCAGCCCGAGCGTCGAGGTCCCCTTCTGCGGACACGCCACCATCGCGACCGCGGTCGCCTTCGCCCGGCGGTACGGCGCGGGCGACCTCACCCTGCACACGCGGGCCGGTGCCGTCCCGGTGCACACCGGCGTCGACGACACCGGCTGGCACCTCGCCACCCTGACCAGCGTGCCCCCGCGGACGGCGGCGGTGACCGACGCCCAGGTGGAGCAGTTGCTGGACGTCCTGGGGTGGCGGCCGTCGGATCTCGACCCGCACCTGCCGCCCCGGGCCGCCTACGCCGGTGCCTGGCACGTCGTGCTGGCCACCGCCTCGCGCGACCGGCTGGCCCGCCTCGACTACGAGATGCCGCGCCTGGCCGCCCTGACGGACCGCCACGGCTGGGTGACGGTGGATCTGGTCTTCAGGGAGAGCACCACGCTCTTCCACGCGCGTAACCCCTTCCCCACCGGCGGGGTCTTCGAGGACCCGGCCACGGGGGCCGCGGCCGCCGCGCTCGGGGGCTATCTGCGGGAGGCGGGCCTGATCCCCCTGCCGTCCCGGCTGACCGTCCTCCAGGGGTACGACATGGGCCGTCCGAGCACCATCACCGTCACCGTCCCCGAGGACCCGCGCACCGGCATCGGCATCACGGGCACGGCCGTCCCCCTGTGAGGGCGCGGCCCCGCCGTCACCGGCCGAGCTCGACGAGGGTCTCGATCTCCACGGGCGTGTCCAGAGGCAGGTCCGCGACCCCCGCCACCGCACGGGCATGTGCGCCGCGGGCACCGAACACCGCCTCGTAGAGGCCGCTGGCACCGTCCACGGCCGCGTCCAGGTCACGGAAGCCGGGTGCCGCCGCGACGTACCCGGTGACCTTGACGACGCGGCTCACCCGGTCGATCCCCGCCACCGCGTCGACAGCGGCCAGCGACGCGAGGGCACAGCGCCGGCTCAGCTCCCGGGCCAGGGCCACCGTCACCTCCCCGCCGACCCGCCCGGTCGCCGCCAGCCTGCCGTCCACGAGCGGGATCTGCCCCGCCACGAGGACGAACCGGCCGCTCACGACGGCGGGCACGTACCGGCCCTTGGGCGGACTGACCGGCGGCAGGCGGAGCCCCAGCGAGGCGAGGACCTCCGAAGGGGGAACGAGCCGGTCCGGCTCATGCGGCGACATGGGCAGAGTCTAGACGTGCTGTGCCCGGACGCCGGGGGAGTTCCGCGTCAACGGTGGCGAGCGGATTTCTGTGCGCCGCCGGCGGACTGGGCGCGCTCCCGTGCCTGTCGCGCCGCCCGGGCCGGTGACCCCCGGTGCGCCGGCCCGTGCCCGGGCAGCAGCAGATCGCCGTCCAGCTTCTCGAACACGTCCAGCGACGCCACCGTCCGGGCCCGTTCGTGGTCGAACATGCGGGGCAGCAGTTGCGGCCCCTCGGTCCGGGAGATGCGGTGTCCGGTGACCAGGGCGTCACCGGAGATCACCACCCCGGCGTCCGGCAGGTGGTAGGCGCAGTGGCCGTCCGTGTGCCCCGGAGTGTGCACGGGGACGGGCCGGCCGGGCAGGTCCAGGGCGCCCGCCACCGGGAACGGCCGCGGCTCGGCGACCGGCAGGTGCGCGGTGCCGCCGGCGCGGGCGGCGTGCGCGATCCACGGCAGCACACCCGGCCGCCAGGCGTTGCGCACCACCGCCGGGATCGAGACCTGCTGGAGGAAGTCCCGCCGGGCGTGCGGTACTTCGGCCTCGTGGAGCAGGACGGGCACGCCGTACGCGGTGCGCAGGTACTCGGCGGAGCCCAGGTGGTCGTTGTGGGCGTGGGTGACGAGGACGGCCGCCACCGCCTCCGGTGAACTCCCCACCGCCGCCAGCGAGTCGAGTACCGCCTGCCGGTCACCGGGGTAGCCGGTGTCGATCAGCGTCGCCGCGTCCCCGTCGGTGAGGATCACCCAGTTGGTGTCGCTGCCGTGCACCAGGTAGGTGCCGTCCGCGACCTGCCGCACGTCGGCGCTCATCGCTCACTCCGCGTTCTGAGGGGGCTGGTGGACCGGACACAGCCAACCAGAGGCCGGGCGGCGAGAGGTAGAGGAGGGAGCCCCGGAGGTGCGTGGCCGTGCCCTGAGCACACCTCTCAATCGAACCCGGGTTCCAAGTAGGGTGCGGGAGGTTCGCATGCCCCGTCGTATCGGATACGTTCCCGTCTCACACGGGGACCGGCGGTGACGGGGCGGGCGGGTGCCGGGTGGCCGGCCGCGGAGGCCGACGACCGCGCCGCCGGCGAGCCGGCCGGGACACCGCGGGAACAGAGAGCAGCGGGACGGTCTGGGGAACGAGGAAGGGACGGTCACCATGGACGCCGACGTCATCGTCGTCGGAGCGGGCCTCGCGGGACTGGTCGCGGCGCACGAACTGACCAGCCGGGGCCGCCGGGTGGCCCTCGTCGACCAGGAGAACGCCGCCAACCTCGGCGGACAGGCGTTCTGGTCGTTCGGCGGACTGTTCCTCGTCGGCTCCCCGGAACAGCGGCGCCTCGGCGTCAAGGACAGCTTCGAGCTGGCCTGGAGCGACTGGCAGGGCAGCGCCGGCTTCGACCGCCTCGAGGACGAGGACTCCTGGGCGGTGCGCTGGGCCCGGGCGTACGTCGAGTTCGCGGCGGGGGAGAAGCGGTCCTGGCTGGACGGGCACGGCATCAAGCTGCTGCCCAGCGTCGGCTGGGCCGAGCGCGGCGGCCTGAGGGCCGACGGACACGGCAACTCGGTGCCCCGCTTCCACATCGCCTGGGGCACCGGCACCGGAGTGGTCGAGCCCTTCGCGCGGTACGCCGGGCAGGCCGTGCGCGACGGACTGCTCACCTTCCACCACCGGCACCGCGTCGACGAGCTGATCGTCGAGGGCGGCACCGCGCGCGGCGTGCGCGGCACGGTCCTCGCCGCGGACACCTCGCCCCGAGGCGTCGCCTCCAACCGCGACCGGGCCGGCGACTTCGAACTGACCGCCCAGGCCGTGATCGTCGCCTCCGGCGGCATCGGCGCCGACCACGACACCGTCCGCCGGTACTGGCCCGAGCGCCTGGGCACCCCGCCCGCCGAGATGGTCACCGGCGTCCCCGCCTACGTCGACGGACGGATGCTGGACATCAGCGCGGCGGCGGGCGTCCGCCTGGTCAACCGCGACCGCATGTGGCACTACACCGAGGGCCTGCGCAACTGGGACCCCGTCTGGCCCGGCCACGGCATCCGCATCCTGCCGGGCCCGTCCCCGATGTGGTTCGACGCGCTCGGCCGCCGCCTGCCCGACCCCTGCCTGCCCGGCTACGACACCCTCGGCACCCTCAGGCACCTGCGCACCGACCAGGACGTCGCGCGCTACGACCACTCCTGGTTCATCCTCACCCGGAAGATCGTGGAGAAGGAGTTCGCGCTGTCGGGCTCCGAACAGAACCCGGACATCACGGCCAAGGACCGGGCGGCCTTCCTGCGGGAACGGGTCGTCGGCAAGGGCGCCCCGGGGCCGGTGGCCGCCTTCGTGCGCGAAGGCGCCGACTTCGTGACCGCGCCCACCCTCGAACAGCTCGTCGACCGGATGAACGGGCTCACCGACAAGCCGCTCCTCGACGCCGCCGCCGTCCGCCGCCAGATCGAGGCCCGCGACCTCCAGATGGCCAACCCCTACAGCAAGGACGCCCAGGTCCAGGGCATCCGCAACGCCCGCCGCTACCTCAGCGACCGGATCAGCCGGGTCGCCGCCCCGCACCGGATCCTCGACCCGGCGGCCGGTCCGCTGATCGGCGTCAAGCTGCACATCCTCACCCGCAAGACCCTCGGCGGCATCCAGACCGACCTCGACTCCCGCGCCCTCGGCGCCGACGGCACGCCGGTCGAGGGCCTGTACGCGGCCGGTGAGGTGGCCGGGTTCGGCGGCGGCGGGGCGCACGGGTACAACGCCCTGGAGGGCACCTTCCTGGGCGGCTGCCTCTTCTCGGGGCGGGCGGCCGGACGCGCGGCGGCACGGCAGACGGCCTGAAGTCCGGGGCCGGAGGGGACGACGGTGTTCAGTCCCCGCGGACCAGGCGGACCAGGACGGCGGCGTGGCTACGGCCGGTGTCCTTGGCCGCGGTCAGCAGCGTCACCGGCCCCTGGTCCGCCAGCTCCCTCAGCCGGTCGAGTGCCCCGGCCGCCTCCGGAGCGGCCAGTTCGGCCTCGTAGCGTCCGGTGAACTCCTCGTAGGAGCCCTCGCCCGCGTGGTACCAGCGGCGCAGTTCCGTGGACGGGGTGAGTTCCTTGGGCCATTCGTCGACGCGCGCGGCGTCCTTCTTCAGGCCGCGCGGCCACAGCCGGTCCACCAGCACCCGCGCTCCGTCGTCCGGCTCGGGCGGATCGTAGACGCGGCGCACACGGACGTTCACGGCTCAGCCCCCTTCGGCGGCGGACGGCACCGGGACCGAGCCTACGCGGCCCCGGCGCCGTCCGCCCCTCCGCTCCGCCTCCGGGTCAGCCGGTCTGCCGACGGGACGCCAGGCGCCGCTTCAGGGCACGGCGCTCGTTCTCGTCGGTCCCGCCCCAGACGCCGATGGACTGCCCCGAGTCCAGGGCCCACTCCAGGCACCGCTCCCGCACCGGGCAGCGCCGGCAGACCGCCTTCGCCCGCTCGGTCTGAAACAGGGCCGGGCCGGAGGTGCCGACCGGGAAGAACAGGTCGGGGTCCTCGGCGCGGCAGGCCGCGTGCTCTCGCCAGTCGTCCATCAAAGTCACCTGCGATCGTCGTATCGCGCTGTCACGGATTCGGATTGCTCACCCTCGGGTGACCCGAGGACGTGGGGCCAAACGGGCGGAAGGCCGCAAAGTCGCTTCCGGGTACGGCAGTTCCCCCTCGCGCGGGGAGCCCCTACCCCCGCAGTGCCCGGGCGGCGGCCGCCAGCACCGCCTCGGCCACCGTGGCCAGGGCCGGCGAGTCGAGCTTCCACTGCTGCCAGTACAGCGGCACGTCGACCGTCATCCCGGCGGCCGCCTCGGTCAACCGGCCGCTGCGCAGCAGGGGTTCGGCCTGCGGCTCGGGGACCATGCCCCACCCCAGGCCGGCGGCGACGGCCTGGACGAACCCCTCCGACGTGGGGACGTAGTGCCGCACCGGGCCGGCGGACCCGTGCCCGCCGCCGAGCCGGCGGACGAAGCCGTCCTGGAAGTCGTCGCGCCGGTCGAAGACCACCACGGGCGCCTTCGCCAGCGCCTGGCGCAGCGGCCCGGACAGGTACCGGGCGGCGAACCGCGGTGCGGCCACCGGGAGGTAGCGCATCCGCCCCAACGGCCGTACCGAACAGCCCGGCACCGCGTCCGGCGACGAGGTCACCGCGGCCATCACCACGCCCTCCCGCAGCAGGGCCGCCGTGTGGTCCTCGTCCTCGCGGCGCAGTTCGAAGCAGAGCGGCGGATCGCGCGGCACCCGGGTGAGGGCGTCGAGGAACCAGGTCGCCAGCGAGTCCGCGTTCACCGCCACCGACACCCGGACCGGCTCACCGGCCCCGCTCAGCCCCAGCTCCGCGTGGGCGTCCCGGGCCAGCCACGCCACCTGCCGGGCGAGCCGCACGAGCACCGCGCCGGACGGGGTGGGCCGCACCGGCTTGGTGCGCAGCAGCAGGACCCGGCCGATGCGCTGCTCCAGGGCCTTCACCCGCTGGCTCACCGCCGACGGCGTCACGTGCAGCGCCGCCGCGGCGGCCTCGAACGTCCCCTCGTCCACCACCGCCAGCAGGGTCCGCACCTGGTCCAGGGGCAGGTCGCCCAGTGCCGCCGTCGCCGATGCCGTCATCGCGTCACCTTCACGAGGGCTAAGGATACGTAAGAATCTTTAGCTGTACGCCCGGTGGCCGCTCGCTTAGCGTCAAGGGCATGGACAACGCCCTGACCGCCACGGCCGCCGGCTTCGGTACCGGCCTCTCCCTCATCGTCGCCATCGGCGCCCAGAACGCCTTCGTCCTGCGTCAGGGCGTCCGCCGGGACGCGGTCCTGGCCGTGGTCGGCATCTGCGCCCTGTCCGACGCGGTGCTGATCGCCCTGGGCGTCGGCGGGGTCGGCACCCTGCTGGTGGCCTGGCCGGGCGCGCTGACGGCGGTCGGCTGGATCGGCGGGGCCTTCCTGCTGGGGTACGGCGCCCTGGCCGCCCGGCGGGTGTTGTGGCCGGCCGGCGTGCTGCGGGCGCAGGAGGGGGACCCGGCGGGCTCCCGGCGGCGGGCGGTGCTCACCTGCCTGGCGCTGACCTGGCTCAACCCGCACGTCTACCTGGACACCGTCTTCCTGCTCGGCTCCGTCGCAGCCGACCGCGGCCCGCTGCGCTGGAGCTTCGGCCTGGGCGCGGCGCTCGCGAGCCTCGCCTGGTTCGCCGCGCTCGGCTTCGGCGCCCGCCACCTCGGCCGCCTCCTCGCCGGCCGCACGGCGTGGCGGGTCCTGGACGGCCTGGTCGCCGCCGTCATGTTCGTCCTCGGTGTCTCGCTGATCGCCGGGAGTTGACGCCCGTCACACCGTGCCGCCCCACTGCCCTGCGATAGTGAGGGAGCCGAAAGATGTAACGACCAAGTAGGAATGCGTGGACACGAGCGACAGCAGTACCGAACCCCGGGCCCAGGCCTCCGGCCCCGACGACGCGCCCGGCGCCCCGCGCCGGGGCTGGCGCCGCTGGGCGATGGACACCCGCCCCCTGCGCCGCCCGGCCTTCCGCCGGCTGTGGGTCTCCACCATCGTCACGGCCGTCGGCAGCCAGCTCACCGCCGTCGCCGTGCCCAAGCAGATCTACGACATCACCGGCTCCTCGGCCTGGGTGGGCGCCGCCAGCCTGGCCGGACTGGTGCCGCTGGTCGTGTTCGCGCTGTGGGGCGGCGCGGTCGCCGACACCATGGACCGCCGCAAGCTGCTGCTGATCACCAACAGCGGCATAGCCGTGACCTCGCTGCTGTTCTGGGCGCAGGCCGTCACCGGCCTGGAGTCGGTCGTCGTACTGATGGTGCTGCTGGCGCTCCAGCAGGCCTTCTGGGGACTGAACTCCCCGGCGCGCAGCGCCTCCATCGCCCGGCTGGTCCCCGAGGGCGAACTGCCCGCCGCCAACGCCCTCGGCTCGACGGTCATGCAGACCGGTCAGGTGGTGGGGCCCCTGCTCGCGGGCGTCCTGATCCCGGTCATCGGCCTGCCCGAGCTGTACCTCATCGACGCGGTCGCCCTGTGCGTGACGGTGTGGGCGGTCCACCGGCTGCCCGCCCTGCCGCCGCTGACCGGCGGCAGGCGCCGGGCGGGCCTGCGCGAGGTGGTGGCGGGGTTCCGCTACATCGCCGGGCACACGGTGCTGCTGCTGTCCTTCCTCGCCGACATCGTCGCGATGGTGTTCGGCATGCCCCGGGCGCTGTTCCCGCAGCTCGCCGCCGAGACGTACGCGGGCTGGGGCGAGGGGCTCGCGCTGGGGCTGCTGTACGCGGCGATCCCCATCGGGGCGGTGGTCGGCGGTCTGTTCTCCGGCACCTTCTCCCGGGCCCGGCGGCACGGCTGGATGGTGATCGGCGCGGTCGTCGCCTGGGGCGCGGCCGTCGCGGGCTTCGGGCTGAGCGGCAGCCTGTGGCTCGCGGTGGTCTTCCTCGCGGTCGCGGGCGTCGCCGACATGGTCTCCATGGTCTTCCGCGGCGCCATCCTGCTGTCCGCCGCGACCGACGAGATGCGCGGCCGGATGCAGGGCGTCTTCACGGTCGTCGTCGCGGGCGGACCGCGCCTGGCCGACGTGCTGCACGGCACGGCGGGCTCGGCCTTCGGGGCGCGCGGCGCGGTGACGGGGGGCGGGCTGCTGGTCGTCGCGGTGATGCTGGGCCTGGCCCTGACGGTGCCCGCCCTGCGCCGCTACCGGGTCTGACGCGCTACAGCGGGTCGCCGCGCCGGTGCAGCGCGTACTGATCCAGCAGCTCCCCCCGGGTCGCCTCCAGCCGGTGCGCCAGGATCTCGGCGACGGACCGCACCAGGACCACGCCGAGCCCGGGGTCGTCCTCGCAGAGCCGGAGCACCGCGGCGGCGTCGAACTCGTAGGCGCGCACCGCGCTGAAGGCCTCGGCGCCGAAGTCCCAGCGGTACGGCGGGAACAGCCAGGACCAGCCGAGCAGGTCGCCGGCGCCGAGGCCGGCGACCTGCACGCTCCGCAGGGGCGTCACCTGCTGGGTCAGGGAGACGGCGCCGGAGCGGATCACCCAGAAGCGGTCGGCCACGCCGCCGGCCTCGAAGATCCGGGTGTCCTCCGGGAAGCGGACCTCCTCGGCCAGTTCGGTCAGGCGTGCCCGCTGGGGCGGGGGGAGGGCGCTGAGCAGCTTGATCGCTTTGGTCATGACACGGAACTCCTCGCCGGCGATGCGGTTCCGGTGTTCTTCCCTACGCCCATTTCAGCGGCCGGCGCGGACTCGGGCACCTCGGCGGGCGGGGAGGTTCCGTGACGGCGTGAAAAAGCCCTGGCTGGACGGGGGGATCCAACCAGGGCCGTGAACAGTGGTACCGGAGGACCGCGCGGATCGACTCCGTCACCACGTATAGGTGAACGCTAAACCATCTGTGGGCGTTCCCTGAACCCGGGGCGGGAGAAGTGAGCCGTCTCACCCGTCTCACCCGCCCCGCCCGTCGCACGGTGCGGGTCGGGGGCGGGCCGTGCGGGGTGTGACCGGAGTGCGGCCGGGAGCGCCGGGTGTCGGCGGTGGCGCCGTCCGCGTCACCGTGCCGTGCCGCGCTGTGCCGTGCCGCGTTGTGCCGCGCCGGGCCGGACCGACCGGCGCCCGTCCGGTCCCGGCCGTCCCGGGAGTGCCGATCCGGGCCGATCCGGTCCGATCCGGTCCGGGCCGGTCCGGCGCGGCACGGGCCGCCCGACCCGGACCCGCCGGGCCGGAACTGCCGTGCCGGAGGCCGTGGCCCGGGTCTCAGCCGGCGTTCTCCGCGACCACCCGCACGGTCTCCAGTGCCGGGTCGCTCGGATCCGGCAGGTACATGCCAGCCGCCAGGCCGCTGGTCAGATAGCGCAGCACCGGCTCGGTCAGCCGCTCACCCGGCAGGACGGCCGGGATGCCCGGCGGGTACGGGGTGATCATCTCCGCCGCGATCCGGCCGGCCGCCCGCTCCACGGGAACGTCCTCGGTCGGCCCGAAGAACGCGTCCCGCGGCAGCCGCACCTGCGCCATCCGCAGCCCGGCCGGTGACGGGACCGCCACCCGGGGGGCGTCGGGCAGTTCGGGAGCGGCCCGCGCCAGCTCCTTGAGCGCCGCCAGCAGTTCCCCGGTGGTGTCTTGGTCGTCGCCGTGGGTGATCTGCGTGCCGATCCGCCGGTGGTCCGAGAGGTGGACGACGATGCCGCGCCGCTCGCGCAGCAGGTCGGCGGCCTGGTAGCCGGAGATGCCGAGCCCGTCGAGGTCGATCACCACCGGCAGCGGGTCGAAACCGTCGGCCAGCCCCGGGCCGCAGAAGTCCGCCCGGTCGTTGACGTGCATCCCGTCGATCTCCTCGACCGCGGCCCGCACCTCCGCCGCCAGTTCCAGAGCGCCGCCCATGATCTCCTGCCCGCGCAGTGCCATCTGGCGGCGCCAGCCGTCCAGCCCCGCGTAGATCAGCACCGACGGGCTGGTGGTGCTCAGCAGGTCCGCGCGCATGCCCAGCAGCTTCGGTTCCACCAGGTCGCCCTGGAGGTGGAAGACGGAACCCTGTTCCAGACCGCTGCCCATCTTGTGGATGCTGGTCACACAGATGTCGGCGCCCGCGTCCATCGCCCAGGACGGCAGGTCCGGGTGGAAGGGCAGGTGCGCGCCCCACGCCTCGTCGACGATCAGCGGCCGCCCGCGCCGGTGGCAGACCTCGGCGACGGCGGCGAGGTCCGCGCTGGCACCATATGGCGTCGGGCTGGTGATCAGGGCGCCCCTGGCGTCGGGGTGGTCGGCGAAGGCCGCCTCGTACTCCGCCGCGGACGGCGGATGGGCGAGGTGGCGCTCCGCGTCCCAGCGCGGCTCGACCCAGACCGGCTCGATGCCCGACAGCACCAGGCCGGACACCACCGACTTGTGCGCGTCCCGGCCGATCAGCAGCTTCTCGTGCGGTCCCGCGACCGCGAGCATCGCCGCCTTCACCGACAGGGAACTGCCGCACGTCGAGAAGAAGGTGTGCTCGGCGTGGACGGCGTCGGCCATCAGCTCCTGGGCACGCTGGAGCACCCGGTCGCGGGTGAGCCGGTCGTCGAGCCCTCCGGTCGCCAGTACGTCACCGAGGAAGACCGCGTCGCCCAGCACCTCGCGGACGGCCGGGTCGGCGCCCCGCGCCTGCTTGTGCCCCGGGGGCGTGAACGACAGCCGGCCCTCCCGGCGGTAGTCGGCGAGAGCCTGGAGGACCGGAGCCTGAGTGTGATCGATGGCCATGCCCTGCGGCTTCCCCGCCCCGGACACCGCAATCGGCGCCGTCCGAGGGGTCAGTCCCGTTCGGTGCGCCGGCCGGGCGTCAGCACCTCGTCCAGCACCCGCAGCACCGCCTCGTAGGCCACCGACCGCACCTCGGCCTCCCGCGCCCCCTCCGGGTCGGTCGACCGCAGTTCGTCCCGCCGGGTCCGCCAGGTCCGCTCCTCCTGGGCCGCGCAGGCCCGCGCCCGGTGCATGCGCCGCAGCAGTTCGTCCGAGTCCACAACATCCGCCATGCACACCGCGTACCCCCGGCAGGGCGGCCGTATGGCCGTTGGACCGTACGGAGGCCCCGAGGTTTGCGGGTGCGGACAGAGGTCAGCCGGAACACGAGGCAGCCGAGGGCAGGGCGGGCTCCGGCTCGGTTCCACACGATGTTCCACACGACAGGGAGCTGACGGATGTGTGAGAGGCCCATGACCTTCTCCGCCACCGAGCGGAACAGCAGCGGGCGCGAGGGCGCCGGACCGTACCGGCCGCCCCGGCCGAGCAAACCCGCCGAGGCCCGGCGGGCCGTGGAACGCGCGGTCACCGCGCGCTGCCGGGAGGGCGGCACCCGGTGCGACGCGAACGCCCTCTCGGACGCCGTACTGGTCGCCTCGGAACTGACCACCAACGCCATCCTGCACGGCGGCGGCGTCACCGACTTCCGGGTCGACGTCGACGGACCCGGGCTGCGGGTCTCGGTGAGCGACCGCAGTGACGAACTGCCGGTGCCCCGGCCGCCCGCCGACCGGCAGGGCCGCTGGCGGGTGGGCGGCCGGGGCTGGCCGATCGTCTGCCGCCTGGCCCGCGACGTACGCGTGTCCGGGCTGCCCTCCGGAGGCAAGTGCATCAGCGTCCTCATACCGCTGTCCTGAGTACTTTTCGAGAAGCGGAGTTTGTTCCCCCAGGGGAAGGGCAGTCGCAGTTTCGTGCTTCGGACCGGAGGCGCAGCAGCGGGAGCGGTGTGGCTGCTTCGGCGCTCCAGTCGATCCTCGGCGCCGCTCCCGCGGAAGTCCCCCTGAGACCACCGTTCAGGAGCGATCCGCATGCTCATCGACACCCCCACCGACCGTCCCGCCACCCCCGAGCCGACCACCGCCGCCACCGAACCGACGAGCGCGCCGCCCCGGCGCCGCCACGACGACGCCCCCGACACCGCGAGCCTGTTCACCCGGCTGGCGGAGCTGGAGGAGGGCCCCGAACGTGACGCGGTGCGCGACGAACTCGTCACCGCGTGGCTGCCCATGGCCCACCGCATCGCCGGCCGCTTCCGCGACCGCGGCGAGTCCGTCGAGGACCTGCGCCAGGTCGCGGCGCTGGGCCTGGTGAAGGCCATCGACCGGTTCGACCCGGACCGGGGCGCCTTCGAGAGTTACGCCGTGCCCACCATCACCGGTGAGGTCAAGCGGCACTTCCGCGACCGGATGTGGGCCCTGCGGGTGCCCCGCCGCGTCCAGGAGCTGCGCAACAAGGTACGCGTGGCCCGGCGCGAACTGACCCAGAACCCCGGCAGCCCCGAGCCCTCGACGGCCGACATCGCCGCCCACACCGGACTGACCGAGGAGGAGGTCAACGCCGGGATGGAGGCCCTGGAGAGCTTCAGCACGCTGTCGCTGGACGCCGAGCTGTCGGCCGGCGACGACGGCTACAGCCTCGCCGACACCCTCGGCTCGCCGGACGACTCCTTCGACGTCGTGGTCGACCGCGAGTCCGCCAAGGAGGGGCTGCGCAGGCTGCCCGAACGGGAGCGTGCCATCCTCTACATGCGGTTCTTCGAGGACATGACCCAGAGCCGGATAGCGGACCAGCTCGGCATCTCGCAGATGCACGTCTCCCGGCTCATCAGCCGCAGCTGCGCCCGGGTGCGCGACGAGGCGATGGGCCGGCGCCCCGGCCGCCGCGGCCCCGGCCGCCGCCCGGCGTCCTGACCTGGCCGGACGCCCTGACCTGCCCGGAGTTCTGGCCCGCCGGGCATCCTGACTTGCCCGGCGTCCCGACCCGCCGGGCCGCCCCGGCCGGCCTCCGCCGACCGCCGCGTCCCGGCTGTGGAGGCCGAGGCCACCGCAGCCCGGCCGGTGGGGACCGAGACCTCTACGCTCCGGCCGGTGGGGACCGAGACCTCCACGTCCCGGCCGGTGGGGACCGAGACCTCTACGCTCCGGCCGGTGGGGACCGAGACCTCCACGTCCCGGCCGGCCTTCCGTCGCACCGCGCCCGGCCGCGGCCCGCGCGGTGCGGCGACGACCGGCCAGGACGCGCCCGTAGCCTCCCGGAGGCACGCGCCCGCGCCCGGAAGACCTGGCGCGCACACCCGCGCGCCGGCCGGCGCGCGGGCCACGGGCGCGCCCGCGGAAGGGAAACGGCACCCTCCCGGGGCCGCCCCCGCCGGAGCCGAACGGTCCGTATCGGCACCCGGCCCGCGGGGTGTGCGCGGTGCGCGCCGGGGCATCCGGGAGTCTCGGAAGGGGAGGACGAGATGACCACGCGAGTACTGACCGCGACCGCCCGCGGACGAGCCCGCCGGGCCGCCGGCGGAACGGCCGCCGAGGGCGCCGCGCGCGCCGGGCTCGCCGCCCGGGGCGTGATCTATCTGCTGGTCGGCACACTGGCCCTGCGGATCGCCTTCGGCGACGGAACCGAGGAGGCCGACCGCTCCGGCGCCCTGGAGGCGCTGGCGGACCAGCCGTTCGGCTCGGTCCTGCTGTGGGCCTTGGGCATCGGACTGGTGGGCATGGCCCTGTGGCGGCTGTCGGAGGCGGTGTTCGGCGCCGTGGGACCCGACGGCCGCACGGCGAAGAAGCGGCTGTCGGCCACCGCCCGCTGTGTGTTCTACGCCTTCGTCGCCTACTCGGTGCTGGCCTTCGCGGCGAGCCCCCGCAACGGCTCCGGCGGCTCCAGCGACCAGCAGTCCCGCGACGTCACCGCCCGGGTCCTGCAGGTGCCCGGCGGACAGTGGCTGGTGGGCGTCGCGGGCGCCGGCATAGTCGTCGCCGGTGTCGTCATCGGCGTCCAGGCCGCCCGGCGCAACTACCGCAAGAAGCTCAAGACGAACGAGCTCGCCCCCTGGTCCCGGCGGCTGGTGGACGTGACCGGCGTGGCCGGGGGAGTGGCGCGGGGCCTGGTGTTCGCCGTGGCCGGCGCCTTCGCCGTGCGGGCCGCGGTCGACTACGAGCCCGGCCGGGCCAAGGGCCTGGACGACACCCTGCGCTCCTTCGCCGAGACCCCGCTCGGACCCTGGCTCCTGGCCTGCGTCGCGGCCGGACTGGTGCTGTTCGGCGTGTTCTCGTTCGTACTGGCCCGCTGGCGCCGCGTCTGAGCGGCGCGGGAGGGGGAACCCGGAGCAGATGAACGAACACGAGATTCCGCCGGACGGCCGTCCCGTGGACGTCTACCTCGACCTTCTGCGCGTCCGGATGGACACCGAGGACTACCGGATGCTGCTCAGCGTCGTGGAGCCGGTTCTGCGGGCGATCGACGAGCACCAGATGCCCACCATCGACTTCGCCCTGGAGGGGCGCGACGCCGACGCCCTGCCCCAGGAGATCCGCGACGAGGCGGCCCTGGTCATCGCGACCGCGGTGACGGGCCGGCTCGACAACGAGGTGATCGAGATCAGCACCGAGGAGACCGGGCCGATCCGAGTGGTCACCGACGCGGCCACCGCCTGCGACCCGGACCGCCTCGGCGAGATCGCCGACTACCTCAAGGAACGCCACCGGCAGAACGAGGAACTGCGCGGCATCGCCGAGGCGAGCGGCCTGCCCAGCGACTTCTGACCGCCCGCGGGACCCGGACGCGCGCCGTCACCGCTTCGGCGCCGCCACGGGCACGCCCAGCGGCCGGGCCAGTCCGGTCACCGCCTCGTCCAGCCGCTCCAGGTGGCGCAGCACCCGGCCGGTGATCCGGCCGTAGCGCGGGACACCGGCGGTGTCGTACTCCAGCAGCGAGGCGATGCTGGGCCCGGTCTCGACCTCCGTCGGCGTGCTCGGATCCGCGAGGTGCGCCGCGATCGCCCCGATGTTGCGCACCGTGCGCCGCACCGCGCCGCGCAGCCGGGGATCGGCCGCGATGGACGGGTGGGTGGGCAGCAGCTCGGCCGTCGCCGCCAGCGAACGCGCGTGGTACGCGCAGGTCTCCAGGAGCGCCACCACGTACCGCGCGGTGTCCCGCCGGGCCCGCAGCGGCGTGATCGGGTGCGTCAGCGGCTGGGTGGCGGCGCGCAGATCGCCGAGGGCCTGGTCGAGGTCGCGCGCCCGGTCCAGCAGATCGGCCGCCGGTCCGCCGCTGAGCTGGTCCACGGCGCCCTCGGTGACATCGGTGAGCCGCTCCAGGACCGTGCCGAGCAGTTCGTCCGTGCGGCTGTCGGTGCGCACCGGCAGCACCAGCGCCGCCGCCACCACCCCGCAGACGGCGCCGAGCGCCGTCTCCTCCACCCGCAGCAGCAGCACCGACGCGCTGTAGGTGTGCAGCAGGGTGTACAGCAGCCCCAGCATGGCGGTGACGAAGAACGACATCAGGGTGTGCGACAGCGGTGCCGTGTAGAACATCGCGAAGATGAAGACCAGGACCAGCGCGAACGCCGTCCAGGTGTGCTGTCCGACCAGGCCGGCCAGCACGATCCCGGCGACCACCCCGAAGACCGTGCCCAGCAGCCGCCGGTAGCCCTTGACCAGGATCTCGCCGGTGGACGCGGTGTTGATGAACACGATCCAGCAGGTGAGCACCGCCCAGTACCAGCGCTGCGCGGAGAGCATCTCGCCGCCGACGATGGCCAGCGACGAGCCGACCGCGACCTGCACGGCGGCGCGTGTGGTGGGCCGCCGCAGCCCGGTCGGCTCCTCCTCGTCCGCCGTCTCCTCCCCGGCGTCTATCGCCGCGTCCTCGGCGTCCAGCTCCTCACGGGAACGGGTGGTGGCGGGGGAGTCGTCGGACTCGTCCTGCGGGCCGTCCAGGGCGAGCCTGAGGCCCATCACCGCGCGGGCCGCCTCGCCCACGCCGCGGAAGACGTCCTGGACGGCCGGGGACGCGGCGGGGAGGTTCTCCTCGTCGCGGTAGCCGAGCAGCCGGTTGCGCAGGTGGGACAGGGCGGTGCCGCGCGCCTCGGCGGGCGGCCGTACCACCAGTTCCCGCAGCGCGGTGAGGTCACGGCGCAGCAGGGCGGTCGCCTTGTCCGCGTCCGGCATCCGGCCCACCGACGGTGCCGGGGCGCCCGGCAGGTGCAGGGTGAGGGTGTCCGCCCGCCGGGCGCTGCGCGCGGTCAGCAGCAGCAGCCCGAGCCGCTCGGCGGCGATCTCGGCGTCCGCGATGCGGCGCTGCACCAGCCGGGTCGTGGACGCGTCCAGCGTGTTCTCGTCCAGCCGGGTCTGGATCATCAGCGCCGTCTCGTGCAGCCGGGCGTGGCCCTCCCGCAGGTCCTCCAGCACCTTGTCGATGTCGTCCGGACCGGCGTCCAGCAGCTCCAGCTGGGCCGAGATCAACTGGGCCAGCCGGGCCCGGAACGCCTGCCGCAGCCGCTGCAGGACGCCCGCGGGGGTCGCCGGCACGATCGCGAACCGGACCAGGGCACTGCACGCGAACGCCACGGTGAGGGACAGGTACAGCTGCGGCAGACGCGCCACGGTCGCCCCGACGAACAGGGAGACGAAGTACAGCTGGAAGCCGATCAGGCCGAGCGCCGTGCCCCGTTCGCCGAACCGGCGGCCGTAGACGGCACAGAAGATCAGGACGACGAAGAACGCGTCGCCGATCACCATCCGTGAGGCGAGCAGCGCCGCCAGGGACACCGAGGCGAGCGCGACGGGCAGCCCCAGCGCCAGCGTGACGGCCTGCGCGCCGCGCCGCTTCTCCTGGATGGCGAAGGTGGCCACCATCGCCGCCATCGCGCCGGCCACCAGATGGGGGACGTCGGAGCCCAGCACGGCCAGTACGGCGAGCGCCAGCGCGATCGCGCCCACCGTCCGCACCCCGGCGACCAGCCGCAGCAGTCCGGGATCGGAGGCGGCGACGCGGTCTCGCAGCCGTGTCCGCACCGAGCGCCCCGCTGCCCTCACGCCGCCGTACTCTCCCCTGGTCGAACCCGGACCAACACCTAGATCGACTTCTCAGCATCTCATGCCGGGAGCGGACCCCGTGCGCCGGGTCAGGTCGTCGCCCGGCCGGCCCCCGCGACATGGGCCCGGACCTCTTCCGGTGACATGTACGCGTCGGTGTACTCGAAGTCCTTCAGCTTGGCCGGTTTGCGGGCCTGGAAGCCGGTGCGCACGAAGTCGTCGCCGGCCACCGCGTTGAGCAGCCAGTTGGTCATCACCCGGGTCTTGGCGACGCCGGTGCGCAGCGCCGACCAGTGGTAGCCGCGGGCCACCGCCTGGGCGGGCACGCCCCGCAGCTCCACGCCCAGCGGCTTGGACACCGCGTCCGCCCCGCCGAGGTCGACGACCAGACCGAGGTCCTTGTGCACGTACGGCCGCAGCGGCTGACCGCGCAAGGAGGCGATGACGTTGTCGGCGACGTGGGTGCCCTGGCGCATCGCGTGCTGCGCGGTCGGCGGGCAGACGGTGCCGTCCTGGCCCTTGGCGAGGTCGGGCACGGCCGCCGCGTCACCGAGCGCGAAGACGCCGTCGTGGTCGGGCAGGCACATCTCGGCGGTGACCGCGAGCCGGCCCTTGACCGTCTCCGCGCCCAGCGTGGCGATGAGCGGACTGGCGGCGACGCCCGCGGTCCAGATGAGCGTGCGGGTCGGGATCACCCGGCCGTCGGTGAAGGTGACCTCCTCCGGAGCGGCCTTGGCGATGGAGACGCCCAGCGAGATCTCGATGCCCCGCCGGCGCAGGATCTCCAGGGCGCTGCGGCCCAGCTTGTCGCCCAGCTCGGGCATCAGCTTCGGGGCGATGTCGATCAGGTGCCACTTGATGAGCTTCGGGTCCAGCCGCGGGTAGCGCTTGACGGCCGCGCACGTCAGGCGCTGGAGGCAGGCCGCCGTCTCCGTACCGGCGTAACCGCCGCCGACCACCACGAACTGCAGCCGGGAGGCGCGCTCGGCGGGGTCCTCGCTGGCGTCGGCCAGGTCGAGCTGGGTGATGACGTGGTCCCGGATGTAGGCGGCCTCCGCCAGGGTCTTCATGCCGAACGCGGTGTCGGTCAGGCCCGGGATGTCGAAGGTGCGGGTGATGCTGCCGGGCGAGAGCACGATGTAGTCGAACGACTCGTCGATGATCTTGTCGGTGATGGTGCGCACCACACAGACCTTGGCCTTCAGGTCCACGCCGATGGCACCGCCCGGGATGATCCGGGTGCGGTACCTGCTGCTGCGGCGCAGGGAGACCGCGACCGACTGGGGGGTCAGGACGCCGGAGGCGACCTGGGGCAGCAGGGGCAGGTAGAGCTGGTAGGCGAAGGGCGTCACCAGGGTGATCTCCGCCTCGCCCGGGGAGAGCTTCCTCTCCAGGCGGCGGACGCACTCCACACCGGCGAAACCTGCGCCGACCACCAGGATCCTGGGTCGTGTCACGGCGTTCATCCCTTTCTGCGGCTCCGGGCGGTCTTCCTCGAACGTCCTTCGCCTGCCCCTGGATCGCTGCTTCGCACCCACCGATCTCATCGCGCCGCCGCGGGTTTCGCCACTCGGACGTGTCAGCCGTGCCCGCGCAGGTGGCACAGGAGCAGGCACACGTCGTCGTCCCGCTCGGAGTCGCTCAGCAGCGGGTCCAGGATGCCGTCGGCCGCACCCCCCAGGTCGACGTCCAGCTCCGCCGGCCCGAACGACCCGAGCGCGGCCGCCAGCCGCTCGATGCCCGGGTCTATGCCCCGCGCCCGCCGCTCCACCAGACCGTCCGTGTACAGCGCCAGCGTGGCCCCGGGCGCCACCCGTACGGTGTGGTCGGCGATGTCCTGCTTGAGCGGGATGCCGAGCATGGCGCCGGGCCTGGCGTCCAGGATCCGCACCCGCCCGTCCGGACCGCGCAGCACCGGCGGCGGATGACCGGCCGCCGCCCAGGTCATCGTCGGCTCGTCCGGGTGGAAGCGGGCGATGACGGCGGTGGCGTACAGATCGGGCTGGAGGTTGTGCAGGAAGGTGTGCAGCCGGGTCAGCAGGCGCCCGGGACTGCCGCCGTCCACCGCGTAGGCGCGCAGCGCGGTGCGCAGCTGGCTCATCATGACCGCCGCGCGCAGCCCGTGCCCGGTGACGTCGCCGACCACCGCGATCACCCCGCCGTCGGGCTGGCGGAAGGCGTCGTACCAGTCACCGCCGATGTTCAGCCCGTGGGTGGCCGGCAGGTAGCGGGCCGCCATGCCGAGGAACTCCGGCGTCGGCAGCTCGGTCAGCAGCGCCCGCTGGAGCGTCTCGGCGATGTCCCGGTTGTGCTCGTAGCGCCGCGCGTTGTCGATGGCGATGCTGGCCCGCCGGGTCAGCTCCACCAGCATCACGGCGTCGTCCGGGTCCCAGCGCTCCCCGGGCGGCGACATGGTCAGCACGCCCAGCGGCTCACGCCGGGTGGGCAGCGGGATGCACAGCACCGGCCGGTCCGTGTGCTTCGGGGACGGCGGGTGGTCGTCGACACCGGCCAGCCGCCCCGGATGGCCGGCGGCGTACTGCGGACGTCCGGTGCGGGCCGCGGTCAGCGCCGCCGGATGCGCGCTCCCGCTCCGCGCGTCGCCGTCGGTCTCGAACAGCCACAGGTCGACCTTCCCGGCGTAGGAGGGCACCAGCAGGTCCGGCAGGCGGCGCAGGATCTCGTGGTGGTTGAGCGGCGTCGTCAGCACCGCGCTGGCGTCCGCCAGGAACGTCAGCCGGCGCCGGGCCTCCTCCGCCTCGGTGCGCGCCTTGCGCTCGGCGGCGAACGCCTCCCGCTGCGCCCGCCCGGCGGCGTCCAGTTCGGCGTGGAGCGCGACCACGCCCTGGTTGGTCTGCTGCAGCTCCTCCCGGTGGAAGGCGACCAGCTCCTCCTGCTCGTGCAGCTTGCGCAGCACCAGCGCGGTGTCCTCGTCGGCGCCCAGCAGCGCCTCCGCCAGCGCCGTCGGATCCTCCGTCACCGCACCCTCCTCCGGCGTCCGGTCCGGCTCCCGGCAGGCCAACGTCATCCGCCAGGGCGGCTGGCCCGCGGCCGCCGCCTCGCGGGACGGCGTCACCAGCACCTCCAGACGGCCCTCCCCGCACTCCCGCGCGATCGGGTTCAGGGTGAGCCGCCAGGTGCCGCCCTTGGTCAGGCACTGGCGCAGATGCACGCTGAGCGCCGCCGACAGCCGGGTCCGTTCCAGCGGGGCCACCCCGTACGCGGCGGCCAGCCGGGCGGTGGCGATACGCGCCCGCGCCGCGTCGAGGACACCGGAGATCTGCCACGTACGCATCATCACCGGCCCGCCGGGTTCGAGGCCAGCACGGCCACGGCGGTGTCGTCCCGCACCGGGCGCGCCGGGCTGCTGGCGTCGCGCACGGTCACCGCGGCCGTGACGGCGGGGTCGACGTGGGGGCGGCAGGTGTCGGGCGGCGGCGTCCAGCGGCTGGGCAGCCCGTCGCTGTGCAGGATGAGCAGGTGGTCGTCGCCCCAGACCGCCTCCTCCTCGCGCAGCGTCCCCGGCCGGTGCACGCCGACGATCCCGGGCCGGGACACCAGCGGACGCCACACCCCGGCCGCGCACAGCCGCGCCCCCACGTTGCCGATCCCGGCGAACCGCAGCCGCCCGGCCCGCAGGTCGACCTGGGCCACCGCGACGGCCGCGCCCCGGGTGCCGCTCAGCGCCCCGTCCAGCCGGCGCAACACCTCGGAGGGCGGCAGACCGGCCGCGGCGCGCAGCGCGTCCGCGGCGGCCGTCGAGGCGCGGGCCGCCTCCGGGCCGTGGCCCAGTCCGTCCGCCAGCATCAGCGTCACCCGGTCCCCGGAGCGCACCCACGCCCAGGCGTCCCCCGAGTACTCCGCTCCGCCGAACGGCACGTTCACCCCGCCCGCCCGGACCCCGGCCGTCAGCCCCGGGGCGTCACAGCCGGTGCCGGTCCGGGGCAGCACGGCGCCGACCCGGGCCAGCGCCACCGTGCCCCGGCCCAGGACACTGTGCAGTTCGAAGTGGCCGGCGACCCGCCGGCAGGTGCCCAGGCCCGCGCCGAGCGAGCCGGCCGTGGAGAACCCGTCGCGCAGGGCCTCGGCCACGTCGGCGATGCCCGGGCCGTGGTCGATCGCCGCGATCTGCACCATCGGGCCGGTGTCCCGGCCGGCCGCCAGGACGGGCGGCGCCACGACGTCGATGAGGACCCGGCCGCCGCCCGCGTGCTTGAGCAGGTTGGTGGCCAGCTCGGTGGCGACCAGCGCCGCCACCGCGGTGCGCGGCTCGTCCAGCGAGGCGGCGGCGGCCGCGTGCTCGGCCGCGACCCGGGCGTCGCGCACCCGGGTCGAGTCGTGCACCGGCACCTCCCACACGCGTGGCATCAGAACTCCTCACGAGGCCGGGGAGGCCGCCCGGTCCAGGAGGTCACCCGGACCGTCGTACCGGCGCCCGGGGCGCTCTCGATCGCGAACTCGTGCACCAGGCGGCGTGCCCCGCCCAGCCCCATGCCCAGCCCGTCGCCGGACGTGTAGCCGTCGCTGAGCGCCTGCTCCACGTCCGCGATGCCGGGCCCCTGGTCGCTGAAGGTCAGCCGCAGCCCGTGCGAGGAGCCGTCGACCAGGTGCTGCGACTCCATCGTGCCGCCACCGCCGTACACCAGGGTGTTGCGGGCCAGCTCGCTGGCCGCGGTCACCAGCTTGGTCTGGTCCACCAGGCCGAAGCCGAGCTGGGCGGCGGCCTGCCGCACGTGCTGGCGCACCCACATCAGATCAAGGTCCGAACGGATCGGCAGGCGGGCCTCGACGCCCGCTGCCGTGCCCATCACGGACGCTCCGGGCGCGGGGCGCCGGGCCGCGCGGACGCGACGGGCGCGGCCAGCAGCTCCATGGCCGCCTCGGTGCTGAGCGCGGTGTGCAGCCCGGGCAGCGTCAGACCCAGCTCCACCAGGGTGATCGCGACCGCGGGCCGCATGCCGACGATCACGGTCCGGGCGGCCAGCAGGCTCGACTGGGCGGCGATCTCGGCCAGCACCCGGCCGAGGAAGGAGTCGACGATCTCCACGCCGGAGATGTCGATGACCACGCCGGTGGCCCCGCTGGTCACCACCGTCTCGGACAGGTCCTGCTGGAGCTGCTGGGCGGTGCTGTCGTGCAGGTCCCCCTGGAGGGTGACGAGCAGCACCTGTCCCAGCCGGAGCACCGGGACGTGTCCGGTGGAGGGGCCGGAGAACGCCTCGCTCACCGCTGATCCGTACCGTTCGGCGAGGTGTTGAAGATGCCGGCGCCCAGCTGGTGCAGCGCGTAGCCCAGCGCGTCGGCGAGGCCGGCGCGGGTGATCACGCCGCCCAGGTCCAGACCGAGGTGGACGATGGTCTGCGCGATCGCCGGACGGATGCCGGAGACGATGCACTCCGCGCCCATCAGCCGGGCCGCCTGCACCGTCTTCATCAGGTGCTGGGCCACCAGCGAATCGACCGTCGGCACCCCGGTGATGTCCAGGATCGCGTACCGCGCCTGCTGCTCGACGATGGCCTCCAGCAGCGTCTCCATCACCACCTGGCTGCGGGCGCTGTCCAGCGTCCCGATCAGCGGGACCGCCACGATGCCGTCCCACAGCTTGATGACCGGGGTGGCCACCTCCATCAGCTGCAGCCGCTGCCGGTCGATGAGGGCCTGCCCCTCGCTCAGCGCGGTCTGCATCACCAGGACCCGCAGGGTGCCCATGAGCACGCTCAGCGTGGTCGCACAGGCCCGGACGTGGTCGGCCGGGGCGTCCCGCAGGTCTTCCAGGAGCAGGTTCTCCACGGGCGGACGCAGCGCGGCCAGCTCGCTGGAGACCTGCCCGGTGCTCAGACCGGCCCGCGAACGGGCCGCGGCCATCCGCCCCAACTGCTCCCGTACGGGCGTGAATCCGGCGGCGTCCGGGTCCTCCACCCGCGCCACGTCCGCGACCTCGGCCAGGGCGTCGACCACGGCCTTGCCCGCCTCCACCGCCTCGTCCCGCGAGACCGTGAACACGGCCCGGAACAGGGGCTCGTCCGCCCAGCGCTGCGCGATCTGCTCCCGACGGCCGCGCAGGAAGTCGCGTACCTCACCGGTCGGCGTTCCGGGCGTTGTGTCCACTGCGTGCTCCGGCACCTGTTCCCACTCCTCATCCGCAACTGCGTCGCGCGAACCGTTGCGGCGAACGGGCCGGCGACGTGACTCTGCCGGGCGACAACTGTAACCACCCGCCGACCTCGTACGACACCTCGTTGGACGGCCGGCGCGAGTCGCGGCCGAGCGGGCGGCGCCGGTTCCGGTCAGTCGTCGTGCCGCTGCTCCCCGTCCCGTCCGGCGGCCCCCTCGTCGACGAGGGCCAGCGCGTCCTCGACGCTCTCCGAGACCGGGACCGTGATGCTGACGCCGGTGAGGTCCAATATGCGGCGCACCGCGGCGGTGGGCCGGATGATGTGCACGCTGCCCGGCAGATCCCGGGCCTCCTGGTAGACCCGCAGGATGATGTTCATGCCGGAGGAGTCCATGAACGGCACCGCCGACAGGTCGAGCAGGAAGTGCCGCCGCCCGTGGTGCAGTTGGTTGGCCAGGTGGTGCTGGAGCTCCGTCGCGGTGTCGACGTCCAGGTAACCCTCGACGGTGAGCAGCGCCACGTCCTGCCGCGGCAGGGTCACCTCGACGGACAGCGGATTCTGGGCAATGGGCACGTGTACCTCCAACAGATGGGACAGCCAGGCCGGTTACCCCCGTGAGCCACTTCGATGCGCGTCCTTCCCGGAGCGCGCGGGTGATCAAGATCTCATCGCATGCGCGGCTCCTCTCGTCCGCGGCGTCCTCGCCGCGCCCGCGCGCATACCCACTGCCGCGTCCTTCATTCCTTCCGTGCGGGGCGGCGGGCGGGCGCGCGGGGGCTCACGCGAGGCGGACGCCCACCAGGCAGGTGTCGTCGTCCGTGTCCGACCTGCTGTAGGTGAGCAGGCGGTCCAGCTGCTGGTCCAGCGTGGCCGGCGCGGCCCGTACGGTGGTCAGCAACTGGCTCAGCGACTCCTCCACGGACCGGTCCCGCCGCTCGACCAGGCCGTCGGTGTACATCAACAGGGTGTCGTCGGCAGCCAGTTGCGTCTCGGCCTCCTCGTACCGGGCCTCCGGGACCGCCCCCAGCAGCATGCCCTTGACCAGCGGCAGCGGCGCCGCCGACCCGTCCCGGACCAGCACCGGCGGCAGATGACCCGCCCGGGCCCAGCGCAGGGTGCGCCGGGACGGGTCGTACAGACCGCACACCGCCGTCGCGGTCACCCCGCCGGTCAGGTGGTGCGCCACGATGTTCAGCCAGGACAGCAGCTGCCCCGGGCCCGCCCCGGTCACCGCCAGACCGCGCAGCGCGTTGCGCAGGACCACCATGGTGGTCGCCGCCTCTATGCCGTGCCCGGCCACGTCGCCCACGCACAGCAGCACCAGCCGGTTCGGCAGCACCACCGCGTCGTACCAGTCGCCGCCCACCAGCTGCTCGGTCTCCGCGGGCCGGTAGCGGACGGCGACCTGGAGGCCGTCCATCCGCAGCGGCGCCTGCGCGGGCGGCATGATGGCGTGCTGCAACTGGAGGGCCAGCCGGGCGCGTTCGCTGGCCTGCTGCTCGGTGTGGGCCAGCTGGTCGCGGGTCGCGGCCAGCGCCACCTCCGTCCAGTGCTGCGCCGAGATGTCCTGGCAGGCGCCGCGCAGCATCAGCAGCCGGTCGTCGGTGTCCAGCACCGGTTCGGCCACCACCCGGATGTGCCGGGTCACGCCGTCCGGCCGGGCCAGCCGGAACGCCGCCGAGGCCGGCCGCCGGTGGTGCATCAGGGTGCGCAGGAACCGGCCGATGGTGACGGCGTCGTCGGGGTGGGCGTGGGCCGGCAACTGCTCCAGCGGCACCGGGGTGCTCGTCTCCGGACGCCCGTACAGGTCGAACAGCTGCCCGTTCCAGGTGATCTCGCCGGTCAGCAGGTTCTCCTCGAACCCGCCGATGCGGCCGAGCCGCTGGGCGTGCTGGAGCAGACTGGCCAGCCGCGCCGTCTCGTCCTCGATGCGCCAGATCAGCAGGACGGCGTTGCCGTGCCGGCTGATGCTGATGTCCGCGACCGCCGACAGCGCGACCTGGTCGACGAGGGCGGTCAGGTTCATCCGGTGCGCCCGGAACGGCTCCCCGGTGGCGTACACCCGCTCCACGTTCTGGAACAGCTCGCTGTTCCCGGCCGCCATCGGGTACGCCTGGAGCAGCAGCGCGCCGTTCACCACGGCGCGGGGGCGTCCCGCCGGGTCCAGGAAGCGGTCGTTGACGTGCTGGATGAGGAAGTCGGCCAGGCTCCCGGAGTCGTCCAGGTGCGGCACCAGGACCAGGGCCGGGTCGTGCAGTCCGTCGGCCAGGTCCATCAGCTCCGCCGCGTCCGGCAGCACCCGCGGCTCCAGCCCGGTGCCCGGCACCGGCAGACGCGTCTCCAGCGTGTGCGCGCACAGCTCGGCCAGCGCCTCCACCTGCCGGACGACCTGCGGGGACTGCGGGGCCAGCGGCACCGGCCAGGCGATCTCCAGGACGCCGTGCACCCGCCCGCCGGTCCCCGCGGGCAGCGCCGCCCGCCCGCCCCGGGGGTACTGGTGCCGGCCGAGGCTGGGCAGCCCGGTGTCCGCCAGCGAGGTGATCCACCGCCCGTCCCGCCCGGTCAGGCCGCTGCGGGCCACCGTCGCCACGTCCGGCGGCACGTACCGCCAGCGGGCCGCCTCGGCGGGGGAGAAGCCCGCGCTGCCGGCCAGGGTGAGCGAGCCGTCGGTGCCCGCCGCCCAGATCGCCACCGCCACCGCGCCCAGCGGGCGCAGCGCCTGCTCGAGCAGGGCGTCGGCGACGGCCTGGGTGTCGTCGGCGGCCAGCGCCCCGCTCTCGGCGGCCCGCAGCCGCACTGCGGCCGACTCCGCCTCCTGCTCGTCGGCCTCGGCGGCGGTGGCGGCCAGGAAGGCGTCGGTCACCTCCGACATCCGGTCCCGGGCGGCCTGGTTGATGACGTCGACCGCGAACTCCAGCGGCGTCAGCTGGGCCTGTTCGGCCAGCTCGGCGAGTTGCCGGGCGGCCTGCGCCGGGCCGCAGCCCAGCCGTTCGACCAGAATGCCCTTGGCCAGCTCGATCAGGGCCCGTCCCTCGGCCTCCGCCTGGGCCCGGCTCACCTCGCGGCTGAGCCGGGCCACGGTGGCCGCCAGCCGGCCCACGGGCGACTCGGCGGAGACGCCCACGAGGTCACCGACGGGCCGGGCGGGACCGTCGTCGGGTGTGCGTTCGGAGATGCTCACGGTGTCACTGCTCCTCGGGTGGAGGGCACCGCGGCGCGCGCCACGGTACGGCGCGCGCCGCGGTGCCCACCGGGGTACGGGACGGGGGCCGGTCCGCTCACGCGGGCAGCCACCGTCGTACGCGGGCCATGAGCTCTTCGGTGTCCACGGGCTTGGTGACGTAGTCGCTGGCGCCCGAGGCGAGGGACTTCTCCCGGTCGCCGCGCATCGCCTTGGCGGTGACGGCGATGATGGGCAGCTCCGCGTACTGGGGCATGGCGCGGATCTCGGCCGTCGCCGTGTAGCCGTCCATCTCCGGCATCATCACGTCCATCAGCACCAGGGCGATGTCCGGGTTGCCCAGCAGGGTGTCGATGCCCTTGCGGCCGTTCTCGGCGTGCAGCACCCGGAAGCCGTGCAGTTCCAGGATGCCGCTCAGCGCGAACAGGTTGCGGGCGTCATCGTCGACGACGAGGACCGTACGTCCGTCCGCCGCGCCGCCGGGCTCCGGCGGGACGGCCGTCCGGCGCGGTTCCTCGGCGCGGACCAGGGACAGGACGTCACCGGGCTCCTCCGCGGACAGGTGCAGGGCGATCCGCTCGCGCAGCTCGTCCAGGCTGGAGAGGAACTCCAGCGCCCCGCCCGGCACCCCGGACCGCAGCGCCTCCTCCAGCGCGGCGTCCGCGCGGTGCCCGCTGTGCACCAGCACCGGCACGCTCGCCAGCGCCGAGTCACCGCGCAGGGCCTTGAGGAAGCGGGACGCCTCACCGTCCGGCATGCCCAGCTCCAGGACCACGCAGTGGCAGGGTTCGGCGGCCAGCGCGCCGGCGGCCTCCTGCGCCCCGACGGCGGTGATCACGTCCAGCGGCGGCCGGTCGGCGGTCTCGTCCCGTCCGTGCGCGAGGTCGGCGACCACGCTCTCGGCGACCAGGGTCAGCAGCCCGCGGGGCCGCTCCTCCACGACCAGCAGCCGCCGCGGCCGCTGCCGGGGGCCGGCGGTCAGCTCGGGCGCCGGCGCCGGGCGGGCGAGCGCGTCGGCGGACGTCTCGGCGGTGCCTTTCCCGTCGGGCCGCCCGCGCCCCAGCAGCTCCTCGAAGTCGGGCCGGGCCACGGGCAGGAACAGGGTGAACGTGCTGCCCTGGCCGGGGGCGCTGTCCACGGTGACGGCACCGCCCAGCAGCTGGGCGATCTCCCGGGTGATGGACAGTCCGAGGCCGGTGCCGCCGTACTTGCGGCTGGTGGTGCCGTCCGCCTGCTGGAACGCGCCGAAGATCGTCTCCAGGTGCTGCTCGGGGATGCCGATGCCGGTGTCCCGCACCCGGAAGGCGACCACCGCGCCGCCGCGCAGCACGTGCTGCGGGACCTCGTCGTCCGCGGCGGGCTCGATCCGCAGCTCCACGCTGCCCCGCTCGGTGAACTTGACCGCGTTGGACAGCAGGTTGCGCAGCACCTGGCGCAGCCGGGAGTCGTCGGTCAGCAGGTCGGCCGGTGCGCCGGCCGCGGTGGTGATCGTGAAGTCCAGGCTCTTCTGCGTGGTCATCGGCCGGAAGGTGGCCTCGACGTACTCGATGAGCTGCCGCAGCGTGACGCGCTCCGGCGACACGTCCATCTTCCCGGCCTCGACCTTGGACAGGTCGAGGATGTCGTTGATCAGCTGGAGCAGGTCCGAGCCCGCCGAGTGGATGATGCCCGCGTACTCGACCTGCTTGGGGGTGAGGTTGCGCGAGGGGTTCTGGGCGAGCAGCTGGGCCAGGATGAGCAGGCTGTTGAGCGGGGTGCGCAGTTCGTGGCTCATGTTGGCCAGGAACTCCGACTTGTACTTCGAGGCGAGCGAGAGCTGCTGGGCGCGGGCCTCCAGCTCCTGGCGGGCCTGCTCGATCTGGAGGTTCTTCGCCTCGATGTCCCGGTTCTGGGTGGCCAGCAGCGACGCCTTCTCCTCCAGCTCGGCGTTGGAACGCTGCAGCTCGTCCTGCTGCACCTGCAACTCCGTGGAGCGGACCTGGAGTTCGGCCGTCAGGCGCTGCGACTCGGCCAGCAGCTCGTCGGTGCGGGCGTTGGCCACGATGGTGCTGACGTTGACCCCGATGGTCTCCATCAGCTGGGACAGGAAGTCGTGGTGGATCTGGGTGAAGGAGGACACCGAGGCCAGCTCGATGACGCCGAGCACCTGGCCCTCGACCACGATGGGCAGCAGCACCAGCGCGGTCGGCGCCACCTGTCCGAGCCCGGAGGAGATCGTCACGTAGTCGGGCGGCAGCTCCTCCACGGTGATGGCGCGGCGGCTGCGGGCGGCCTGGCCGACCAGGGTCCGGCCGAACGGGATGCGGACGGGCCGGTCGTCGTCGTCCGGGTAGCCGTAGGAGCCGACGAGCCGCAGCTCGGGGCCGTTCACGCCGTCCTCGGCCAGGTAGAAGGCGCCGTACTGGGCACTGACCAGCGGCACCAGCTCGTCCATGATCAGCTCGGCGACGACCGGGAGGTCCCGGTGGCCCTGCATCAGGGAGGAGATCCGGGCCAGGTTGGTCTTGAGCCAGTCCTGCTCCTGGTTGGCCCGGGTGGTCTCGCGCAGGGACTCCACCATCGCGTTGATGTTGTCCTTCAGCTCGGCGACCTCGCCGGACGCCTCCACGTTGATGGAGCGGGTCAGGTCGCCCTCGGCGACCGCGCTGGTGACCTCGGCGATGGCCCTCACCTGCCGGGTCAGGTTGCCCGCCAGTTCGTTGACGTTCTCCGTCAGCCGCTTCCAGGTGCCGGAGACGCCCTCCACCTCGGCCTGACCGCCGAGCCGGCCCTCGGTGCCGACCTCGCGGGCGACCCGGGTGACCTCGTCGGCGAACGCGGACAGCGTGTCGACCATGGTGTTGATGGTCGTCTTGAGTTCGAGGATCTCGCCGCTGGCGTCGACGTCGATCTTCTTCGACAGGTCACCCCGGGCCACCGCGGTCGTCACCAGCGCGATGTTGCGCACCTGGCCGGTGAGGTTGTTGGCCATGGAGTTGACGTTGTCGGTGAGGTCCTTCCAGGTGCCGGCCACGTTCGGCACGTGCGCCTGGCCGCCGAGCCGGCCCTCGGTGCCGACCTCGCGGGCGACCCGGGTGACCTCGTCGGCGAACGCGGACAGCGTGTCGACCATGGTGTTGATGCCCTGGGCCAGCGCCGCGACCTCGCCCTTGGCCTCGACCGTGATCCGCTGGGACAGGTCGCCCTTGGCCACGGCGGTGGCGACCTGGGCGATGGAGCGGACCTGGTGGGTGAGGTTGGACGCCATCACGTTGACGTTGTCGGTCAGGTCCTTCCAGGTGCCGGAGACCCCCCGCACCTGCGCCTGGCCGCCGAGGTTGCCCGCCGTGCCGACCTCGCGGGCGACCCGGGTGACCTCGTCGGCGAAGGCGGAGAGCTGGTCGACCATCGTGTTGATGGTGTTCTTCAGCTCCAGGATCTCCCCGCGCGCGTCCACGGTGATCTTCTGGGACAGGTCGCCCTTGGCCACGGCGGTGGCCACCTGGGCGACGTTGCGGACCTGGTTGGTCAGGTTGCCCGCCATGAAGTTCACCGAGTCGGTGAGGTCCCGCCAGGTCCCCCGGACGCCCTGCACGTCCGCCTGGCCGCCGAGCCGGCCCTCGGTGCCGACCTCGCGGGCGACCCGGGTGACCTCGTCGGCGAAGGCGGAGAGCTGGTCGACCATCGTGTTGATGGTGTTCTTCAGCTCCAGGATCTCCCCG
>NZ_JBUDHV010000032.1:72332-84426 GCF_054956795.1 Streptomyces sp. SYSU D01066-1
CGCGCGTCCACGTCGATCTTCTGGGACAGGTCGCCCTTGGCCACGGCGGTGGCCACCTGGGCGATGTCCCGCACCTGCGTGGTCAGGTTCCCGGCCATCGCGTTGACCGAGTCCGTCAGATCGGCCCAGGTGCCCGAGACCCCCGGCACCTTCGCCTGTCCCCCCAGCTGCCCCTCGGTGCCGACCTCGCGGGCCACCCGGGTGACCTCGGAGGTGAACACGGACAACTGGTCCACCATGCCGTTGAAGACCTTGGCGATGTCCCCCATCAGTCCGTCGGCGTCGTCCGGCAGACGCGTGCCGAAATCACCGTCCCGTACGGCCGTCAGGCCGGCCAGGAGCCGTCGCAGCTCCTGATCGCCCCAGGCCGCGTCGACGACCCCGGCGCTGTCGCTCGTCATGCGTACCCTCGTTCCGCTCCCCAGGAGTCCTCACGGCAGAGGACTCGGAACCCCGTACGGGCCGATGCGCGGCCCGGATTCTCGTGTGCGCGTTTCCACAGTTCAGCGGAACTGCCCGAGGAGAAAAATACGCCAGGTACGGAGGTGTTCGCCGGGCGGGGAACCGAAAGCCGGCCCGGTCCGTGGCGTCCCTCACGCCTCGGGGCCGAGGGGGCATGGTCCGGCGTGATCAGGGTACGCGAAGGGGTTGCGCCGCCGGTCCGCGCGGCGGGGCGGGACCTGCCGCGGCGCGCGCCGAATGCCGGTCGCCGGGAAGGGTAGTTGCAGCTGTGGAGCCGGGCGGGCACGCTGCCCGGCCCGGGCCACGACCGGCCACGACGCGGGAGGGAAAGGAGCAGCGTGCCGATGGAGAGAATCTGGTCGTACGCGCCGGAGAGCGGTCACGTCGAGGGAGAGGACCTGTCGGGCTGCACCGTCGTCGCGCGCGACGGCACCATCGGCCACGTGGACCGCCAGGCGGACCACTTCGGCATGCGGCACTTGGTCGTCGACACCGGCGTCTGGGTCTTCGGCCGCAGCGTGCTGGTGCCGGTCGGCGTGGTGAGCGGCATCGACACCGGGGCCCGCAAGGTCACGGTGGCCTGCACCAGGGCCGAGGTCAAGGCCGCGCCCCGGTTCCGCACCGACAGCGAGACCATGGACCCTGAGTATTTGACGGCCGTCGGCGCCTACTACGCCGGGCTGCCGCCCCGGGAGACCTCCGCCACCTGACGCCGGGCGGCGGGGCTCCACGCGGGCGCCGCCGCCCGCCCCGGCCCTCACCAGGGCGGGAATCACCAGGGCGGGAATCACCAGGGCAGGAAGACGTGGATGTCCTTGCCCCGCTCGTCGGGCACCACGCTGACCTGGTCGCACAGCGTGTGGATCAGGTGCCAGCCGATGCCGCCGCCCCCCTTGCTCGGGTGGAAGGGCCGCGGCGCGGGCGGGGTGGGGTTGGTGTCGTGCATCGTCACGTGCACACCGTCGAAGGTGCGCCGCAGATGCAGCTGGAAGGGGCCCGGGGCGTACTGCACCGCGTTCGCGGCCAGCTCCGTGACCACGAGAAGGATGTCGTCCCAGTGCTCGGGGGCCGCCGGTGACACCACGCGCGAGAGGTCGTAGAGGAATTCCTCCGCGACCAGGCGCGCACCGGTCACATTGTGCAGCTCCCCGGTGAAGCTGGCGGTGCGGTCCGTGATCTCCTCGGAAGCCAGTGTCCTGTCCCAACGCGACTCGGCTGCCATTTCGCCTTCCCGGCCCGGCATCAGCAGGGCTGTCTCGTCCTTTCCCGTGCGCCCCCTCCGTCTGCTAGTTCCCGTGCCGGCAGAGCCTACGCGCCTGTTTGCCGGCACACCGGAAGATGGCCCGGTGTGACCGTCCCGTAGCCGACCGTGCGGGCCGGTCGCACCGGACGGGATTTCCGGTGCGAGACGGCCACGGGAAAAGACGCCGGGGACTGGAATTCCGAATTCCTCTTACCGGCTCATCCGTGTCATGTCAATTCCCTGGAATGCGGGGCGGATTGAGCGGGCACCCGGTGGGCGGAACACAGCGGAGCATTCATGACAGGGAGTGCTCCGCCGATCGAATCCGCCCACACCAGGAGATTCTGATGACCAGTTACGGCAGTTCCTCCACCGCCTCCTCGCGGTCCCGCACCAACGGCCTGGCCGTCGCGAGCCTCGTCTGCGGAATCGTCGGACTGTTCGTGTTCAACGTGGTCCTCGGGCCGGTCGCCATCGTGCTGGGCGCCGTCGGACTGCGGCAGGCGGGGGCCAAGGGCGGTGCGGGCATGGCCAAGGCGGGCATCGTGCTCGGCGTGCTCGACCTCGTCCTCTTCGGTGTGCTGCTCGCGGTGAGCGCGGCCAACGGCGGGTTCAGCTGGTACGTCGGCGGCTGACGAAGACGCTGTCGGAATCCTCCCAGTCCCCGTCTCCGTCCGCCCGGCCCGCCGCCCGCTCCGTCAGGGCCCGCGCGGGCCGGGCGGAGCGCGTCTCGTACATGGCGTCGATCTCCAGGGCGAAGACCCGCGCGATCTCGTCGCGCCGCGGCTTCATCGACGGGGTCAGCAGCCCCCGGCCCACGTCGAAGGGCTCGGGCAGGATCCGGAAGACCCGGATCGACTCCGCGCGCGACACGGCACCGTTGGCGGCGGCCACCGCGCGCGCGATCTCCTCGCGCAGGGCGTTCTCCTCACGGGCCTCCCGCGCCGGGGTGTCCCCCTGGAGCGCCAGCCCCGCCCGCCAGTGCGTCAGGAAGTCGGGATCGAGGGTGATCAGCGCGCCCACGCAGGGGCGGCCGTCACCCACGACCACCGCCTGGTGGACCAGCGGGTGCGACCGCAGGCGCTGCTCCAGGACGGCCGGGGCCACCCTCGTGCCACCGCTCGTGACCACGATGTCCTTCTTGCGACCGGTGATCGTCAGATACCCCTCCTCGTCCAGCCGCCCCAGGTCGCCGGTGGCCAGCCACCCGTCGCGCGGCGCGGCTTTGGTGGCGGCCTCCGCACCGACGTACCCCTGGAACACCGACGGGCCGCGGACCAGGATCTCCCCGTCGTCGGCCACCCGGATCTCCGTGCCGGGCAGCGCCCGGCCCACGGTGCCGGACTTCTCCCGGCCCAGCGGCTGCATCGTCACCCCGCCGGCCGTCTCGGTCAGCCCGTAGCCGTCGTGCACGGGGATGCCGATGCCCTCGAAGAACAGGGACAGGTCGCGGCCCAGCGGCGAGCCGCCGGACGCCGCGCGGCGCACCCGGCCGCCCAGCGACCGACGCAGCCGGCGGTACACCGTCCGCTCGTACACCGCGTGCTGGAGCCGCAGGTCGAGGCCGGGGCCGGGGCCCCGGCCCAGTCTGCGGCGCTCCCGGGCCTCGGCGTAGGCGCGCGCCGTGGCGGCGGCCCGCTCGAACAGGGCGCCCCGGCCCGACCGCTGCGCCGCGCGCAGGAAGTCCTTGTAGATCTTCTCCAGCACCGACGGGACGGCGTAGAGGTACGTGGGGCGGAAGGAGCGCAGGGCGGACGCCAGCGCCTCCTGCGTCGTCTCCGGCTCATGGGCCATCAGCAGACCGCCGCGCACGCACAGCCCCTGGACCATCAGGCCGTACACGTGCGAGAACGGCAGGAACGCCAGGACGGAGCCCTGTTCCCCCGGAGGGGCGGCCGTCGAGCGCCAGCCGTCGAGCAGGACGTCGCAGGGGGCCGCCAGCGCCCGGTGGCTCAGGGCACAGCCCAGGGGCCGGCCCGAGGTGCCGGAGGTGTAGGCGACCACCGCGGTGGCCTCCGGCAGCACGATGCGGCGCATCGAGTCCACCGCGGCCGCCGGCACGTCCGCGCCCCGGGCCGCCAGCTGCGCGCAGGCCCCCGCGTCCAGCTGCCACACGTGGCGCAGCGCGGGCAGCGCCGCGCACACCGAACCGACGGTCATCACGCACCGCTCGTCCTCCACGGCCACCGCCACGCAGCGCGCGTCCCGCAGCATCCACGCGACCTGGTCCCGTGAGGAGGCCGGGTGGATGGGGACGACCTCGGCGCCCACCGTCCACAGCGCGTAGCCGAGGACCGTCCACTCGTACCGGGTGCGGGCCATGACCGCGACCCGCTCGCCCGGTGCGATCCCCGCGGCGATCAGCCCCTTGGCCAGCTCGACCACCTCGTCCCGGACCTCCGCGGCCGTCACCTCCCGCCAGCTCGCCGGGCCCCGCTCCGGGCGGCGGGCGAGCAGCGGCAGCGCCGGGTCGAGGTCCGCCGTCTCGAAGAGCCGGTCCGCCAGGCCCCCGGTCAGCGGGGGAAGGGCCGAGGCGGGGGGAGCGGAGTCGCGCATGCACTGCTCCTGATGTGTACGGGCTGTGACGGAAACCGTCGGACAGCGTGGTCGACGGTGCCCGAATCTAGCCGAGGCGACGGCGGCCGGGCACCCGGACGGCCGAACCGCGTCCGCCTGCGGCCACCCCGGCCGGAACGCAACCGCCTCCGCCTCGATGATCTCGGCGAGAAGGGGGACCCGTACGGCATGAGCTATACGAATCCCGACCCCGAACCCGAACGCAGCACCGGCCTGGAGCCCGGCGGCGGCGTGCCGCCCGGCGAGACCCCGCCCGCGGAGAGCAGCCTGCCCGAGGCCGGCCCGCGCGAGGTCCACAACCCCGCGAAGGGCTGGGGCAAGGGCCCGCTGACGCTGATCATCCTGCTGGTCGTCCTGGTCGCGGCCTTCTTCCTCGCCTACGCGATCTCCCTGATGGTGTGACCGGCGGAACCGACGGCGACCGGGGCGGCGACGGCGCGGTCGCCGTCGGGGCGTCTCATCCCTGGGTACGGCGTACGCAGCCGGTGACGACGTCCCGCAGGCTGCCCGTGCGCTCCAGCAGCTCCCGCTGCACCCGGGCCCCGTTGCCGCGCCGCAGCAGCGCGGCACACTCCTCGCGCACCCGCTCCGTGTCGCCGGCCTCGGCCAGCGCCTCCCCGACATGGTCCAGCAGGGCCCGTACGACGGTCTCGGCGGGCATCCGCCGCATGGTCACCGGGTGCAGCAGCTCGCCGGTCAGCCCGGACCGGGCGGCCCGCCAGGCGGCCAGCCGCAGCAGGCTCACACTGTGCCCGGCCGGCTCCACGCCCTCCCGCCACTCGCGCGCGGCGGTCTCCACCAGCCCCCGGGCGAGACAGGCGATGAGCACGGCCGTGTCGGAGTGCAGGCACACGTCCGCCACCCGGAACTCCACCGTCGGGTACCGCTGGGACAGCCGGACGTCGAAGTAGATCATCCCCTCGTCGAGGATGGTGCCGGTGGCCACCATGTCGGCGACCCGCCGGTGGTAGCGCTCCGCCGACCCGAACAGCTCGGTGGGGCCGGCCGACGGCCAGCGCTGCCAGACCCGGCTGCGGTAGCTGCTGTACCCGGAGTCCTTGCCCTGCCAGAACGGCGAGTTCGCGCTCAGCGCGCTGAGCACCGACAGCCAGGGACGCACCCGGTCGGCGACGGCGACGCCCTCCTCGTCGGAGTTCACAGAGACATGCACATGGCAGCCCATGACCAGCTGTTCCTGGACCACGACGCCGTACTGGTCGGCCATCCACTGGTAGCGGTCGTTGATGCCCACGGCGGGGCTGACCGGCAGCGGGGAGGTGGCGAGCGCGGCCACCGTGCAGCCCAGCTCACCGGCGTGCCGGGCGGCTTCCTTGCGGCAGCGCACGATCTCCGCCTGGAGCCGCTCCATCTCCGCCTGCGGATGCGTGGCGAACTCCAGCATCTGGTCATGCAGTTCCTTCTCGAAGACGTCCTGGTCGCCCGGGTCCAGAGCGGCCCGGGCGAGCACCGCCGCGGACATCGCCCGCGGCTCACCGGTCTCGGGATCGACCAGGAGGAGTTCTTCCTCCACTCCGACGGTACGCACCTGATGCCGCCTCTCTGTGGCCTGCCGCGCCGACGACGAGGTTTCTCGGGTCGTAGCGAGGGTTCTGGGGTCGTAGGAACCCGACTGCCCCCTCAGCCGCCGTCGGACACCTGGCCGCGCGGGTGGGATCTCACCCGGCGAACGGCACCAGCCACACCGTGGCCAGCGGCGGCAGCGTCAGCGGGAGATGCCCGTCCTCCGTCTTGACGGCACCGGGGTTGGTGACGTCGGAGCCGCCGTACCGCGCGGCGTCGGTGTTGAGGACCTCCTGCCAGGCGGGGACGTCGTCGCCGGTGACGAGCCGGTAGCCGGGCCGGACGACGGGGGAGAAGTTCGACACCGCCAGCAGCGGGGTGCCCTGCGCGTCGTAGCGCAGGAAGGCGAAGACGTTGTCCTCGGCGGCGTCCACCGCGACCCAGCGGAAACCGGCCGGGTCGGTGTCCCGCTGCCACAGCGCCGGGGCGGTCCGGTAGCGCGCGTTGAGATCACGGACCAGGTCGCGCACCGCGCGGTGGTCACCCGCCGAGTGGTACCCGTCGTCGAGCAGCCACCACTCCGGGCCCTGCTTCTCCGACCACTCCGCCCCCTGCGCGAACTCCTGCCCCATGAACAGCAGCTGCTTGCCCGGGTGGGCCCACATGAAGCCCAGGTAGGCGCGGACGTTGGCACGCCGCTGCCACCAGTCGCCGGGCATCTTCGACACCAGCGCCCGCTTGCCGTGCACCACCTCGTCGTGGGAGATCGGCAGGACGTAGTTCTCGCTGTAGGCGTACACCATCGAGAAGGTCATCTCGTGGTGGTGGTACTTGCGGTGCACCGGCTCGTGGGCGACGTACTCCAGCGAGTCGTGCATCCACCCCATGTTCCACTTGAACCCGAAGCCGAGCCCGCCCACGTCGGTGGGCAGGGTCACCCCGCCCCACGCGGTGGACTCCTCCGCGATGGTCACCACGCCGGGACAGCGCCGGTAGACGGTCGCGTTCATCTCCTGGAGGAACGCCATCGCCGCCAGGTCCTCCCGGCCGCCGTACACGTTGGGCTCCCACTGGCCGGAGTCGCGCGAGTAGTCCAGGTAGAGCATCGAGGCGACGGCGTCCACCCGCAGCCCGTCGATGTGGAACTCCTCGCACCAGTACACGGCGTTGGCGACCAGGAAGTTGCGCACCTCGGTCCGCGCGAAGTCGAAGGTGTACGTCCCCCAGTCCGGGTGGGTCGCCCGCCGCTCGTCCCCGGGCTCGTACAGCGGGTCCCCGTCGAACCGGGCCAGCGCCCAGTCGTCCTTCGGGAAGTGCGCCGGCACCCAGTCCATGATCACGCCGATCCCGGCCCGGTGCAGGGCGTCGACCAGGTGCCTGAAGTCGTCCGGCGTGCCGAGGCGCGCGGTCGGCGCGTAGAAGCCGGTGACCTGGTAGCCCCAGGACGGCCCGTAGGGGTGCTCGGCGACCGGCATCAGCTCCACGTGGGTGAAGCCGAGGTCCTTGACGTACGCGGGGAGCACCTCGGCCAGCTCCCGGTAGCCGAGCCCCGGCCGCCAGGACGGCAGGTGCACCTCGTAGACCGAGAACGGCGCCTGGTGCGCGGGCGTCGCCGCCCGCTCCCGCATCCAGTCGGCGTCACCCCACTCGTGGTGCGACGCGGTGACCACGGACGCCGTGTTCGGCGGCTCCTCGGCGGCACGGGCCATCGGGTCGGCCTTGAGGAAGCGGTGCCCGTAGCGGGAGTGGATCTCGAACTTGTACTTCACGCCCTCACCGACGCCGGGCAGGAACAGCTCCCACACCCCGGACGAGCCCATCGAGCGCATCGGGAAGGCGGTGCCGTCCCAGTGGGTGAAGTCCGTGGCGACCCGCACGCCCCGCGCGTTCGGCGCCCAGACCGTGAAGCGGGTGCCGGCCACGCCCTCGTGGACCATCGGCTCGGCACCCAGCGCCCGCCACAGCCGCTCGTGCCGGCCCTCGGAGATCAGGTGCAGGTCCAGCTCCCCGAGCGCCGGCAGGAAGCGGTACGGGTCGGGCGTCTCCTGCGTCCCGTTCTCGTACTCCACCAGCAGCGTGTACGCGGGGATCGCGGCCAGCGGCAGTACGCCGGAGAAGAGGCCGTCCTCCTCGGAGGCGAGGGGGTGGCGCTCGCCGTCGACGACCACGCTCACCGCCCGTGCGAAGGGGCGCAGCGCCCGGAAGGCGATCCCGCCGGGCACCGGATGGGCGCCGAGCAGCGCGTGCGGGTCGTGGTGGGCGCCCGCCAGCAGGCGCCCCCGGTCGGTGGCGTCCAGCGGCGGCGCGGTACCGACCGCCCCGGTGGGCGCGGTACCGACCGCCCCGGTGGGCGCGGCGGGACCGGACGGCTCGGGGAGCGAGGTGTCGCGGAGGGCCATGTCAGTCTCCTCTCACGGCGAGTCGTTCGATCGCCGCCATGGGTACGGGAAGCCAGTCGGGGCGGTGCCGGGCCTCGTACAGCACCTCGTAGACGGCGCGGTCCGTCTCGTAGGCGCGCAGCAGGCCGTGCTTCTTGCGCGGGTCCCAGCCGGCCCGCACGGCGTAGCCCGCGCAGTAGGCCTCCCGGCAGCGGCGTGCCCACTGGGGGCGCCACGGGCGGCGCTGGCGGGCGGCGTAGTCGAAGGAGCGCAGCATGCCCGCGATGTCCCGCACCGGGGAGTGGGCGCTGCGCCGCTCGGCCAGCGGCCGGGACGGCTCGCCCTCGAAGTCGATGACGAACCAGTCGCGCCCCGCCCGCAGCACCTGCCCGAGATGCAGGTCGCCGTGGATGCGCTGGGCGGCCGGTCCGACGTCGCAGGTGGTCAGCGCGGCGAACGCGCCCTGGAGCCGGGGCACGAAGGGCCGCAGCGCCGGGACGGCGTGCGCGGCGGCGGTCAGCCGCTCGGTCATCGCCGCCGCCGTCCGGCCGTTCTCCCCGGGGGGACCGGCCGGAAACGCCGAGGCCAGGGCGACGTGCACATCGGCGGTGGCCCGCCCCAGCGCGTGCGCCTGCGCGGTGAAGTCGTCCCCGGCCGCCAGCGCGTCCAGCGCGAGCGTCCAGCCGTCGGTGGCGCCCGGCAGGAACGGCTGGAGCACGCCGAGGGTCGCCTCGAACGGATGCGTCGTGCGGAACCAGGCCACCGGCGCGGGCACCCGGTCGCAGCCCTGCCGGGCCAGCGCTCCCGGCACCTCCAGGTCCGGGTTGACCCCGGGCTGGACACGCCGGAACACCTTCAGGATCAGCTCGTCGCCGTAGACCAGCGAGGAGTTGGACTGCTCGGCGTCGAGCAGCCGGGGCGCCAGCGCGGTGGCGGGCACCGGCCGCGCCGGGTCCGTCTCGAAGCAGAGCGGGCCCGCCGTGCCGGGGCGCCGCAGCCGCTCCAGGAGCAACTGGGCCATCCGGGGGTCCTGCAACGCGTCGTACACCGTCAGACCGGCGAGCGGGCCCTCCTCCGCCCGGCCGATGACCGCCCGGCCCGGCAGGCGTGGTGAGGGACGCTCGCGCACGCCGAGCAGCAGCTGGTAGCAGTCACCGGCCGGCGGGGCGCCGCCGGGCGCGGGCACCGTGCCGTGCCCGGCGTGGACCAGCAGGTGCAGACAGCCGGGGAACAGCTCCGTCATCGACAGCAGGCCGAGGTCGGCCACGGGCCGGTCCTTGCCCGCGAACCAGCGCTGCCTGGGCAGCCATCGGCGCAGCAGACCGCCGAGCGACGCCATCGGGTCGTCGGGATGGTGCGCGGGTCTCGGGCGCAGGGGTGCGGTCTTCGGCATGGTGACGCGTCCTTTCCTCGGCACGGGCTCATGCCCGGCGGCCGATGCGGGATGCGACTCGGGTGAGCCGGAACCAGTAGAAGCCGTGGCCCCCGAGGGTCAGCAGGTAGGGCAGTTCGCCGATGGCCGGGAAGCGCACCCCGCCGAACAGCTCCACCGGGTGACGCCCGGCATACTCGCGCAGGTCCAGCTCGGTGGGCTGGGCGAACCGCGCGAAGTTGTTGACGCAGAGCACCAGGTCGTCCCCGCTCTCCCCGTCCGGGGGGGCCTCGCGCAGGAACGCCAGCACCGCCGGGTTGGAGGAGGGCAGTTCGGTGTACGAGCCGAGGCCGAAGGCCGGGTTCTGCTTGCGGATCTCGATCATCCGCCGGGTCCAGTGCAGCAGGGAGGACGGGGAGGACATCGACGCCTCGACGTTGGTCACCTGGTAGCCGTAGACCGGGTCCATGATCGTGGGGAGGGAGAGCCGGCCCGGGTCGCAGGTGGAGAAGCCCGCGTTGCGGTCCGGGGTCCACTGCATGGGGGTGCGCACCGCGTCCCGGTCGCCGAGCCAGATGTTGTCGCCCATGCCGATCTCGTCGCCGTAGTAGAGGATCGGCGAGCCGGGCAGGGAGAGCAGCAGGGCGGTGAACAGCTCGATCTGGTCCCGGTCGTTGTCGAGGAGCGGGGCGAGCCGGCGGCGGATGCCGATGTTGGCGCGCATGCGGGGGTCCTTGGCGTACTCCGCCCACATGTAGTCGCGTTCCTCGTCGGTGACCATCTCCAGGGTCAGCTCGTCGTGGTTGCGCAGGAAGATGCCCCACTGGCAGCCGGACGGGATCGCCGGGGTCTTGGCCAGGATCTCCGAGACCGGGTAGCGCGACTCCCTGCGCACGGCCATGAAGATGCGCGGCATCACCGGGAAGTGGAACGCCATGTGGCACTCGTCGCCGCCGCTCGGGTAGTCGCCGAAGTAGTCGACGACGTCCTCGGGCCACTGGTTGGCCTCGGCCAGCAGCACCGTGTCCGGGTACTGGGCGTCGATCTCGCGCCGGACCCGCTTGAGGAAGGCGTGGGTCGCCGGGAGGTTCTCGCAGTTGGTGCCCTCCTCGGCGTACAGGTACGGCACCGCGTCCAGGCGGAAGCCGTCGATCCCCAGGTCCAGCCAGAACTTGAGCGCGCCCAGCATCTCCTCCTGCACGGCCGGGTTCTCGTAGTTGAGGTCCGGCTGGTGGGAGAAGAAGCGGTGCCAGTAGTACTGCTTGCGGACCGGGTCGTAGGTCCAGTTCGACGCCTCGGTGTCGACGAAGATGATGCGGGCGTCCTGGAACTGCTTGTCGTCGTCGGCCCAGACGTAGTAGTCGCCGTAGGGGCCGTCGGGGTCCTTGCGGGACTCCTGGAACCACGGGTGCTGGTCGCTGGTGTGGTTCATGACGAAGTCGATGATGACCCGCATGCCGCGCTGGTGGGCGGCGTCGACGAACTCCACGAAGTCCGCCAGGTCACCGAACTCGGGCAGTACGGCGGTGTAGTCGGAGACGTCGTAACCGCCGTCCTTCAGCGGTGACTTGAAGAACGGCGGCAGCCACAGGCAGTCCACGCCGAGCCACTGCAGGTAGTCCAGGCGCGAGGTGAGGCCCTTGAGGTCGCCGACGCCGTCGCCGTTGCTGTCCTGGAAGGAGCGGACCAGGACCTCGTAGAAGACGGCCCGTTTGAACCAGTCCGGGTCGCGGTCCTTGGCCGGGGTGTCCTCGAAGGTGTCCGGGACGGGCTCGTTGACGGTCATGAGGTTCCCGGCTCCCCGGTCTTCGGCGCGGCGGACGGCGGTCGGACGTGGAGGACGTGGGCGGGAGCCCGGCCCGGCGTCAGCCGCACGTAGTTCCTCCCGCCCCAGTGGTAGGTCTCACCCGTGAGTTCGTCATGCACCGGCACGGACGCGTGCCGGTCCAGGCCGAGGTGCGGCATGTCCAGCGAGATCGTGGCCTCCTGGGTGTGATGAGGGTCGAGGTTGACGACCACCAGCACGACATCGGAGCCCGCGCGCTTGCTGTATGCGATGACCGAGTCGTTGTCGGTGTGGTGGAAGTGGAGATCGCGCAGTTGGCGCAGGGCGGGGTGGGTGCGCCGGATGGTGTTGAGGCGGGTGATGAGGGGGGCGATGGTGCGGCCCTCGCGGGCGGCGGCTTCCCAGTCGCGGGGTTTGAGCTGGTACTTCTCGCTGTCGAGGTACTCCTCGCTGCCCTCGCGCAGCGGGGTGTTCTCGCACAGTTCGTAGCCGCTGTAGATGCCCCAGGTGGGGGAGAGGGTGGCGGCGAGGACGGCGCGGGCCTCGAAGGCGGGCCGGCCGCCGTGCTGGAGGTAGGCGTGCAGGATGTCGGGGGTGTTGACGAAGAGGTTGGGCCGCATGTAGGAGGCGGCCTCGCCCGACAACTCCGTCAGGTGCTCGGTCAGTTCCTGTTTGGTGTTGCGCCAGGTGAAGTAGGTGTAGGACTGCTGGAAGCCGATCTGGGCGAGGGTGTGCATCATCGCGGGGCGGGTGAA
>NZ_JBUDHV010000033.1:0-82020 GCF_054956795.1 Streptomyces sp. SYSU D01066-1
GCGGCGGCGCTGGCGCGGATGGGGCATCCGGACGTGCGGAGCCTGGCGGGCGGGATCGTCGCCTGGCGGGACGCGGGCGCCCCACTGGTACGGGAGTGAACGGCCCGGGCGCCCGCTGCCACCTCCGGTGTCAAGTGATAACCGTTTCCACCTGTAGATTTCTGCCCCGGGCAGTGAACAGGTGAGAGACGGAAGAGGTGGCGCGACCAGATGGGCGTGAGCATGGGAACGGCCGCGATGTGGGTCGAGCGCTGGGAGCGGCAGCAGCGGCGCTACGCGGTGGACCGCGAGGAGCGGTTCACGGTGATCGCGGATGTCGTCGAACACGTCACGGTGACGGCCGGCCCCCGGCCGCTCCTGCTCGACCTGGGCTGCGGCCCCGGCTCCCTGTCCGCCCGGCTCGCCCACCGGATGCCGGACGCGGAGATCGTCGCCGTGGACATGGACCCGCTGCTGCTGGAACTGGGCCGTACCCACCACTCGGACGCCGCCCGCTACGTCGACACCGTGATCGGCGCGCAGGGCTGGACCGAAGCCCTGGAGCTGCCTCGCCGCCTGGACGCCGCCGTCTCGACCACGGCTCTGCACTACCTCGACGAGCCCACGCTCCTGGACACCTACCGGGCCGTCGCCGGCCTGCTGCGTCCCGGCGGCGCCCTGGTCAACGGAGATCACTTCCGGCCGGAGGCGACGCCCTGCTCCGACCTGACCGCGTTCGTGGGGCGCCGCCGTGCCGAGCGGACGGGTTCCCACACCGATGAGGACTGGCGGTCCTGGTGGTCCGAGGCGGCCCGCGACCCCGAGCTGGCCGATCTGTTCACGGAGCGCGAGCGGCGCCGGCCGGCCGGTGGCGGGAGCGGCGGCGCGGGGGACCTCTCCCTGGACCGGCACACCGCGCTGCTGCGCCGGGCGGGCTTCCGGCACGTCACGCCGGTCTGGCAGTTCGGGGACAGCTGTGTGCTGGTGGCCGTCAAGGGGTGAGGGCCTGGCGGTGACGGGCGAGGGCCGGGCGGCGGGCTGACGGCCCGAAGGTTCTCAGCCCTCCGTGGGATCCTCCTCACGGAGGGCCAGCGCCATCAGTATCTCGTCGCGGTCGTCGCCCGGCGCCACCCGCAGCGCCCCCGGCCACCGGCCGACCTCCGTCCAGCCGGCCTTGCGGTAGAAGACCTCCAGCCCCAGGCCGGCCCGTGCGGTCAGCTTCAGCCGCTCCAGGCCCATCTCGTCGCGGGCCACGTCCCGTACGTGGCGCATCAGCGCCGCCCCGATGCCCAGGCCGCGCAACGGCACCTGGGTCTGGACGTGGTTGACGACACCGCAGTGCGCCTCCAGCGGATGCGACTCGCGGCGGACGAGCAGCCAGCCCGCCAGGGCGCCGTCCACGGTGGCCACCAGCAGCCGGCTCCGCCGGGGAGCGAGCCGCTGCACGAGCCGGTCCAGGGCCGGCGCGAGCTGGGAGGGGGACACCGGCGGCAGGGGGCAGTCCGCGGGGATCACCGCCCCGCCGGCGTTGGCCACCGCCGCCCAGCAGGCGAGCAGTTCCCGGCGCAGGGCCGGCGGCAGGTCCTCGGGCCGGGTTATCTGACCGAACGCGGGGGCGTGCACTGCCTCGGGTGCTGTCACACCGGCCAGCTTGCCAGAGGGGGGTGTGCTCCGCCGTGGCGGGGGCGCGCTCCCGTGGCCCCGCGGGCGGGCGGTGTCCGCACCCCCCGCGGGGGCGTCACGGCTTGCGGGCCACCGCTCCGTACATCGCGATGTCCTGGTCGCGGACGCCCTGCTCGCCGGTACCGTCCGGATGCCACTTGTGCACCTGCACGATGCCCGGTTCGACCAGCTCCAGGCCCTCGAAGAACGTGTGGGCCTCGTCCAGGGTGCGCAGCCGCATCGGCATGTCCCGGGCCGCGTACTCACGGGCGACCCGCGCCACCTCCTGCGGGGCGAACTCCGCGGTGCCGATCGACATCGCCAGGTAGCTGCCCGACGGCAGCGGTTCGAGGAGCCGGCGCACCACACCCACCGCGTCGTCCTCGTCCAGCATGAAGTGCACGATGGCGATGACGGTCAGCGCCACCGGCCGCGTCAGGTCCAGGGTCTCGCGCAGTTCCGGCGCGTCGAGGATGGCCGCCGGGTCGCGGAAGTCGGCCTCCAGGTACGCCGTCCTGCCCTGTGGCGTGCTGGCCAGCAGTCCCTGGGAGAGGGTGAGCACGATGGGGTCGTTGTCGACGTAGACCACCCGCGCGTCGGGGGCCACCGCCTGGGCGATCTCGTGGAGGTTGGGGGAGGTGGGGATGCCGGTGCCGATGTCCAGGAACTGGCGCACCCCCGCTGTCTCGGCGAGCCAGCGCACGGCGCGGTTCATCCAGTCGCGGTTGGCGCGCATGTGGATGGGCAGGGCGGGCCACTCCCGGGACATGGCGTCGCCCGCCTCCTGGTCCGCCGGGTAGTAGTCCTTGCCGCCCAGGATGTAGTCGTAGATCCGCGCGGAGTGCGCGTGCGCGGTGTCGATGCGGTCAGCGGACCATCCGTTGTCGGGCACCGTCATGTCTCCCCTGCCGGTCGTGAGGTTCGGGCCAACGCCCGACAAAGAAAGCACACTTCGCGGCAGGATGTCGGCGGCACCGGCTTTCCCGCCCGGCACCGGCCGCACCGTCTCGCCCTCGCGCCCCCGAGGGCGTGCCGTCACAGTTGCCTGCGGATCGCTTCGAGGACGGTCTCGGTCCGGGCCGCGGGCGTCGCCTGGGCGCCCAGCCGGTCCAGGGCCTCCCGGTACACCACGACGTCGTCGCCCTTGTCGAGGTAGACGGCGCCCACCAGCCCGTCGAGGTAGACGACGTCGGGGAGTTCCCGGGCCCGGAACCGGAAGAGCTGGAACGCGCCCGCCCGCATGGCGGGATGCGGTCCGCCGGCGAACGGCATGATCTGCACCGTCACATGCGGCAGCCGGTTGACCTCGATGAGATGGCCGATCTGCGCGCGCATCACCTCAGCCCCGCCGACCGGCCAGCGCAGCACCGTCTCGTCCATCACCACCCACACCCTGGGCGGTGCCTGACGGGTGAGCAGGTCCTGGCGGCGCATGCGCAGCGCCACCCGGCGCTCGGTGGCCTCGGCCGGGGCGTGCGGATTGCCGGCGCTCAGCAGGGCACGCGCGTACGCCTCGGTCTGCAGCAGCCCGTGGACGAACGCGCTCTCGTAGGCCCGGATCTGCAACGCCGCCTGCTCCAGGCTCAGGTAGGCGGCGTACCAGTCCGGCATGACATCGCGGTAGGTGTGCCACCAACCGCGCTTGTTGGCCTCGCGGACCGACTTCAGGAAGGTGTCGATCTCCTGCTGGTCGGTCACCCCGTAGACCTGGAGGAGCTTCTCGGCGTCGGTCAGCCGCAGCCGGGCGACCTTGGCGGCCTCCATCCGGCGGATCGTGGAGTGGCTGACCCCGATGGCGTCGCCCGCCTCCTCGTAGGTCAGGCCGGCCCGGGAGCGCAGTTCCTCCAGCTGCCTGCCGAGGATCATGCGAAGGACGGAGGGCGCGCCGCCCCAGTCGGTCTCCGCCCGCACGCCCGCTCCCTCGCTCGCTCGGAAAGCTCCGGACCGCCGTCTCATGTGCACAGGCGGCACCGGCACTCGCGGCCACGGTGCCGCGAGGAGCAGCATGCACAGGGGGACTTGCAATTTTCAACTTGCCGGTTGCGAGGCGTGGTCGGAAGGTGTCACAGTGGAGTCACCGTTCCGGTTGCCGCGTACACCTGGTGATGCCGCACCGGCTGCCGGCGGTCCGGGCGTTCCCGGTGCGAAGGCGGACGGAAGGCGATGGCGATGCGTGGCCCTTTCCTCTCGGGCGCCGGGCACACCGCCCGGACACGACCGGACCGGAGCGTCACCCCAGCCGTGCCACCCGCGGCCGGCCCGCCCGAGCCGGAGCCGCGGGGCGGCAGCGCGAGGCGGGGCGTCCGGTCGACCACCGGAGCACGCCCCCTCCCCGCGCGCACCCGGAGGCGGGCGCTGCGGTCGACTCCCCGGGCCCACGGCCCCGACCGGCCCGCCTCCGGGAACTCCCCGCTCCCGTCCCGCCGCAGGACGCGCGGTGCCGCCGTACGGCGCGGCCACGGCTCCGTCGCCGGCCTCGCGGAGAACAGCCATGAGCACGGTGGTGCCGGCTCGGGAAGGGACCCGAGCGTGAGTGGTGCCCGCCGGAGGACCGGCACCGGCACGGGCGGCGCCCGCCGGAGAGCGGACCCGATCCGGTGGCGTCCGAGGGGAGCGGACCCGATCCGGTGGCACCCGAGGGGAGCGGACCCGATCACGGCCTCACCCGCCGGGAGCAGACACGGGAAAGCCGGCGTCCGCCCGGCCACAGACACGAGCGCGGCGGCATCCGCCTCGGACAGCACGGCGGCACCCGTCTGAGAACGGAGGCCGACCCGCACCGCCGGCGGTCCCGTGCCGCCCCGCCCGGCCCACCCCCCCACTCGGCCGAAGGACCCCTGCCTCATGGACCGACCGATCCGCCCCGATCACCCGGCACCCCGCCCGCAGCAGTGCCGGCCCGAACACGCCGAGCGCCTGCCCATACCGGCGCGGCTCTCCGCGGACCTCGGTTGCGACGCCGTGGGACTGCCCCGGGAGCACGGCGAGCACATCCTGGACCGGCTGCCACGCGTGGGCTGTGTCTTCGGGGACGAACGGCGCTGGTGGTGGATCGTCCCCTCCGGCTCACAGATCGGCGTGGTCTGGCCGCCCGGCACCACCTACGCCGTCGGCGCCCGGGTGGCCGACCCCTCCTGGACCTCCACCCACCGGCCGAGACCGGGCATGGAGCGGCCCACCCTCATCCACGCGCCCCGCACCGGCTCCCCGTACACCCCGCCGATACCCCTCTACGTCCTCACCTGCCGTCTGGCCGGCGGCCCGCCGTGCTGGCGGCTGGACGCCTCCGGCTGACCCCGCCACCACGGGCCCCGCGCCGCACCCGCACGGCCGGCCCGCACCCGGCACCGTGCGCCCCGCCCCACCCCGCCCCGCCGCTCCGACCGGAAGGACACACGATGGCCGCCGCCGAGCCCGTCACCTTCGACGACGTCCGGGACGCCGCCGCGCGCCTCGCGGGTGTCGCCCACCGCACCCCGGTGCTGACCTCCCGCACCCTCGACGCCCGGGTCGGCGCCGAGGTGTTCGTCAAGTGCGAGAACTTCCAGCGGGCCGGCGCCTTCAAGTTCCGCGGCGCCTACAACGCCGCCTCCCGGCTCCCCCCGAAGCAGCGGGCCGGGGGCATCGCCGCCTACTCCTCCGGCAACCACGCCCAGGCCACCGCCCTGACCGCCCGCGAACTGGGCACCACCGCCGTGATCCTCATGCCCGAGGACGCCCCGCGCGCCAAGCGGGAGGCCACCGCCGGATACGGCGCGCGGATCGTCACCTACGACCGCTACACCGAGGACCGCGTCGCGCTGGGCGAGGCCCTGGCCCGCGACCGCGGCCTGGCCCTCATCCCGCCCTACGACCATCCGCACGTCATCGCGGGCCAGGGCACCGCCGCCCTCGAACTGCTGGAGGACACCGGCTTGCTGGACGCCCTCGTGGTGCCCGTCGGCGGCGGCGGGCTCATCGCCGGCAGCGCCGTCACCGCCACCGCCCTGCACCCGGGGGTCCGCGTCGTCGGTGTGGAGCCCGAGGCGGGTGACGACACCAAGCGCTCGCTGGCCGCCGGAGAACGCGTCACCGTCCCCGTCCCGCGCACCATCGCCGACGGCCAGGCCCTGCCCACCCCCGGCGAGATCACCTTCGCCGTCAACCGGCGCCTCGTGGACGCGGTCGCGCTCGTCACCGACGACGAGATCGTCCACGCCATGCGCTTCGCCTTCGAACGCCTGAAGATCGTCCTCGAACCCAGCGGCGCCACCGCCCTGGCCGCCCTGCTGGCCGGACGCGTCGAGAACCCGCCGCGGCGGATCGGCGTCATCGCCTCCGGCGGCAACGTCGACGCCGTGAGGTTCGGCACGCTCCTCGGCGGCTGACGCGGGGCCCGCGTCCGCGGCGCCGGCCACGTCCCGGGCGACGGCCCGCGGGTCGTCGCCCGGGACCGGCGGGACGGGTCACGGGCGCATCGCTTTCCGTGGGCTCCGGTTCCGTGCGCTCCGGGCGTACGGGCGCCGCTCCCACGCGGAGGCCGTACCCGAAGACCCAGGCGCCGGCGGTGCCGGGCGCGTGCGCGGCGGAGCCGGCCGGCGGAAGGCGCCGGGACCGGTGATTCACGCGATGCCGGCCGCCCGTCGGCGGGGAGAGACTCCGCACACCGTTGCTGGGAAACTCTCCTGATGGAGGCGCAATAATGTCATGGACACGACATATCGGAGTGCGGGTGGGAGCGCTCCTGCTGCTGGCCACCGGCCTGTGGTCCGCACCGGCCCCCGCCGTCGCCGCCGGTGACGGACCCACCGTCACCACCCGGTACGGCCAGGTGCGGGGTGAGGCGGGCGAGGCCGCCCACTCCTACCTCGGCATCCCCTACGCCGCCCCACCGGTCGGCGCGCTCCGGTGGCGCCCGCCGGCCGCGCCCGCGCGCTGGACCGGCGTCCGGGACGCCACCGCCCCGGGTGATCCGTGCATGCAGACCGCCTCGGACAGCCCCTGGGGCGACCTGGCCGGACCCGGCACCCCCAGCGAGGACTGCCTCTACCTCAACGTCCACACCCCGGCCCGGCCGTCACCGCTCAAGCGTCCGGTGATGGTGTGGATCCACGGCGGCGGCTTCACCGTCGGCTCCGGGGCCTTCTACGACGGCAGCACCCTCGCGGCCGACGGCGACGTGGTCGTCGTGACCCTCAACTACCGCCTGGGCGCCTTCGGTTACCTGTCCCACCCGGACCTGGCCGGGGAGTCCGCCGAGGCGGTGTCGGGCAACTACGGGCTGCTCGACCAGCAGGCCGCGCTGCGCTGGGTGCGCGACAACGTGGCGGCCTTCGGCGGCGACCCCGCCGACGTCACGGTCTTCGGGGAGTCGGCGGGCGGCGGCAGCGTCTGCCACCAGCTGGTCTCACCGCGCGCCGCAGGCCTGTTCGACCGGGCCATCGCCCAGTCGGGCTGCGGGTTCACCCTGCCCGCCCAGGAGTCGCAGCAGCGGGCCGGCACCGCCTGGGCCGACTCGCTGGGCTGCGCGGACGCCGCGTGTCTGCGCGCGCTGCCCGCCGACCGGGTGCTCGCCGCCGCGCAGAGCCCCACCGCCCGCTGGACACCCAACGTCGACGGTGCCGTGCTGCCCCGGCAGGTGACGGACGCGTTGGAGAGCGGACGGTTCCACCGGGTCCCCGTCCTCCAGGGCACCACCGCCGACGAGGGCCGCCTCACCGTGGCCGGCACCTACGACCTGGCCGGCCGGCAGCTCACCGCCGCCGGCTACCCGTCCGCGGTCCGCGCCCTCTACGGCGACCGGGCCGACGCGATCCTCGCCCGCTACCCGCTGTCGGACTACGGCACGCCCGCCGAGGCGCTCGGCGCGATCCTCACGGACTCCCCGTTCGCCTGCCCGCAGTCCCGGACGGCGGGCCTGATGGCCCGGTACGTACGCTCCTACCAGTACGAGTTCGCCGACCGGCACGCCATGGACCACCTCGGCCTGCCGGTCAGCTTCCCGATCGGCGCCCCGCACGGCTCCGAGATCCGGTACGTCTTCGGCGGCGTCACCGGCACCCCCGCCCAGAACGCCCTGGCCGACGCGATGCTCGGCTACTGGACCAACTTCGCGAAGACCGGCGTCCCGTACGCCGCCGGTGCTCCGCGCTGGTCCCTCTTCCCGAAGGTCCAGATCCTCGACCCCGAGGGGATCACCGCGCAGACCACGTTCCCCGAACGGCACCAGTGCGACCTGTGGAACCAGCCCGCCCCCTGACCGCGAACCCCGGTCCGGGACGGTGCCGCCGTCCCGGACCGGGCCGGTGCGCGCCGGTGCGCGCCGGGACGCGCGGGGGCCCCGCGGCCGACCCGAACCGGTGGAGGAGCGTGGAGTGGTCTGCGGCCCCCGCGTCACCGCCGTCCATGGCGCACCGCGCGGGCTACTCGGGAGGCATGGGGGTGTCGTGCGTGCGGTACATCGCCTGGACGTCCAGTTCCAGCTGCACGGTCGGACCCACCACCGCGATGCCGCGCGCCAGCATGGAGCGCCAGTTGAGGGTGTAGTCCTCCCGGTGCAGTTCCGCCGTGGCCAGCGCCGCGCAGCGCAGCTCCTCGCCGTAACCTCCGTTGACCGTGCCCAGGTAGGTGGTCTGCAGCCCGACCGAGCGGCTCACCCCGTGCATGCTGAGGGTGCCGTTGACGACCCACTTGCTGCCGCCGCGGTAGACGAAGCGCGTGCTGACGAAGTCGATGTGCGGGTAGTTCTCCACATCGAGGAAGTCGGCCGACCGGAGGTGGTTGTCCCGGGTGGTGTTGCCGGTGGTGATGCTGGCGGCGTCGATCCGGACCTGGACCCGGGAGTCGGACATGTCCGGCGCCATGTGGAGGACGCCGTCGAAGCGTTCGAAGCGCCCGTGCACGTGGGCCATGCCGACATGCTTGGCGATGAACCGGATCGCGGTGTGGGGCGGGTCGAAGATCCAGCTGCCCGCGGGCGGCAGAGCCAGCTGCTGGGCCGGGTGGAGCCGTACCAGCCCGGTGTCGGGGTGGGTGTCGCCGGTGATCTCGATGGTCTCGCGGTGCGGCTCCAGGCCCTCGGCGACGATCAGCATGCTGTAACGGCCGGGGGGCAGCGCGGCCACGAAGAAGCCGTAGGGGTCGGTGGTGCCGCGGGCGAGGAGTCGGTGGGTGTCGAGCGCGGTGACCGTGACGTCGGCGCCGGCCAGCGGCTGGTCGACCGGGTCCAGCACGGTACGGCTGACGCCGCCCGCGCCGGCCGGCAGCGGCAGGGTGAGACTCGGACCGGCCGTGGCGTTCCTGTGCCGCCGGCGTCGGAGCAGTCCGAGGGGCATGGTGTCCACCTTTCGTGGGGAGCGCGGAGCGGGGCTGGGGGCGCCGGGGTGGCGCGTGCCAGGGGCGAAGAGTGTGCACTGGCAACGCTCCTGGGACAGGGACAGGGTAGACCGCTCATGATCGTGAAGTGGCCGGGGGTTGGGTGAGCGCCTCAGTGTGAGAAAGGGCGCACGCAGGGCGGTTTCCAGGGGTGTCGCGGCGATCCCCGGCGGGACCGGGACCGGGACCGTGGGGGACATCATGACCACGACGGATCACTCCTTCCCAGTCGCACACCATTCCTTCACTTCTCGTTCGCTCCCTTACCCGTGGCGGGCCGGGGAGGGTTCCTGACGACAGACCCGTTCCCCGAGGTGTGCCGCAGGAGGCGGCCGGGCCGTGGCCTGCGGGTGCGCGGGGCGAGCGCCGGGGTCTTTCCTGGATCCACGGGTCGCGTCACGGGTGCACGCGCGGGAACCGGGCCGGTGTCCGCCGCATCCGTCCGGACGGCTGTACGACGGACTCGACGGCGACAGCGGCCACCCGGTCGTGGCGTACGGCCCGGTCCGCACCGGTCTCGTCAGCGTGCCGCCGCCCCGGGCGGGCCGGTGCGCGCCGGAGAGGTACCTCACGCGCGGGGAACCGCCGACGCGGCCCGGGTGACGGGATGTTCGAGGTACGCCTGCTCGCCGTGGAGCGGATCGGCGGCCGGCCGGCGCGGCGGCGCGGCTGATGTACGCGGCGCCGCGCCGGATTCCGGCCCGGGGCGGTCACCGGGCGGCCGCGGTGGGCCGCGCCGGTCCGCTCGCCGTGCGCCTGGCCGCCGGACCGCGCCCCGTCGGCCGTACCGTCCGCGGCGGAGCCCCGTCCTCCGAGGCGCTGACCGGGAGCGTGAGCGGCCCGGCTCGGGCGGCGGCCGGCCGGTACCGCGCCGCGGTCGCCCGGTCACCCGGTCGTGCGACCGGACGGACCGGCGGCCGGACATGTCCTTCGCCTCCCCGCCGGCCGGCTGCGGAGACGGCGCCCCGTCCACGGCGACCGGGGCCGGCTTCGCCGGCCTGGACCGGTGTCACCGGATCGTCGTCGCCGACGCCCCGGACGCCCGGTTCCCGCCGGCTTCCGGCGCGCGAGCGGCGCTCGCCAAGGACCCGGCCCGGGCCGCCCGGGCCTCACCGCCCGCCGCGGCTGTCCCCGCGCCACGGGGGCCGCGCGGTGCGGGTCGCGGTCCGGGACACCGCGGAGAACGCCCGCGTCGCCGCCTGCCGAACCGCCGGGCGCCCCGCACCGCCACGCCCCGGACGGTCGCCGCCGACGACGCGGCGGCCGGACAGGCCGGGGGACCCGGTCCGGTACGGGGCCCGGCGGCACCAGGTCCCCGCCGTGGACCCGGCCGGTGCCCGGACCCGCCTGCTGCACCACCTCGAAGGACCACAGCGTGGAGCCGCTCGCCGCGGGCTTCGGGCGCTCGCCCTCCGGGGCACCGCCGCCCTGGTGGGCCGACTTCATCGGGCCCTCCATCCACGCCTGGAAGGATTCCTCGTCACGCCACCGGGTGTAGACCAGGTAGGTGTCGGTGCCCTCGACCGGGCGCAGCAGCTCGAACCACTCGAAGCCGTCGGAGTTCTCCACGGCGTGCGCCCGGGAGGCGAAGCGCTTCTCCAGCGTCTCGCGCTGCTCGGCGGGGACCGTCAGTACGTTGATCTTGACTACGCTCATGGCCCCATCCTGCCGTACCGGCGTCGGCGCGGCCGGTCCGGGTCACCCGCGCGGCACATCGGCGCGGCGGCGCGCGAGCAGGGCCGCGCAGATCTCCCCGGCGCGTACGGCGGTGGTGGACAGCAGGGTCGGGGCGAGGCCGTGGGTGTGTTCGGTGCCGCCCTGGAGGTAGACGTCGGCGGTGACGTCGGGCGCGGTCTCCACCCGGTGGTCGCGGCCGACGCGCAGGGCGTCCTCGTCGTCGCGCAGACAGAGCTTGGCGATCTCGCCGAGGTGGTTCCCGATGCTCTGCGGACGGTACCCCGTGGCGTAGACGAGGATGTCGGAGGCGAGGAGTTCGCGCTCGCCGGTCGGCAGGAACTCGACCGTCACCCGGACGTCGTGGGCGCGGGTGACGACCTCGCGGATGCGGGAGACGTTGAGCAGCCGCAGCCGCAGCCGCAGCCGCAGCCGCAGCCGCAGCCTGCCCCGCACCCGTTCCTGGTACATGGTCCGGGACAACGACTCGATCAACTCGGTGTCGACCACCGAGTAGTCGGTGGAGCGGTGGTAGTCGAACAGGGACTGCCTGACCTCGGCGGGGGCGCCGTAGAAGACGTCCACGGCCTCGGGGTCGAAGACGCGGTTGGCGAACGGGCTGTCGTCGGCGGGCGTGTACCCGTACTTGGCGAACACGGAGCAGACCTCCGCCTGCGGCAGCCTGCGGTGGAGGTAGTCGACGGCCTCCGCGGCGCTCTGCCCGGCGCCGAGGACCACCGCGCGGCGCACCGGCCGGCCGGAGCGGACCAGCTCCTCGACGCGGGGGAGCAGTTCGCTGTTGTGCCGGACCAGGTCGGACAGGACGGCGCCGGGCGGCAGCCGGGGCTCCAGACCGGTGGCCACGCACAGGGCGCGGGCACGGCGGACGGTGTGCCGGCCGGGCGCGGCCGGGTCCTGGCTGACCACGTCGAACCAGCGGACCTCGCCGTCCTCGGTGACCGGCCGGATGGCGACGACCTCGGCGCACCGAGACGGTGCGGAACACCCTGCGGGACACCGACGGCACCTACGGCTACAACCTGTACGGGCCCGCCGAGTACACCATCAACACCCTCGGCGGCGGCACCCGCGACAGCGCCACCCCGACCGTCGGCCGCCCCATCCGCGCCACCCGCGCCCACGTCCTCGACACCTGGCTGCGTCCCGTCCCCGACGGCGTGCCGGGCGAGCTGTACATCGCCGGCGCCGGCCTGGCCCGCGGCTACCTGGACCGGCCCGGCCTGACCGCCGAACGGTTCGTCGCCGACCCGCACGGCGGCCCCGGCGAGCGCGTGTACCGCACCGGCGACCTGGTCCGCCGCCGCCCCGACGGCAACCTGGACTTCCTCGGCCGCACCGACGACCAGGTCAAGATCCGCAGCCACCGCGTCGAGCCCGGCGAGACCGAGACCGCCCTCACCCAGCACCCCGGGGTCTCCCAGGCCTCCGTCCTCGCCCGCGACGACCCCGCCGCCCCCGGCACCCGCCGCCTGGTCGGCTACGTCGTCCCCGCCGAACCGGACACCGGGGCACGGGAGTCGGCCGAGCGGGAGCAGATCGGCGAGTGGCGGGACATCTACAGCGCCGAGTACACCGAGATCGGCACGGCCGTGCACACCGAGGACTTCGCCGGCTGGGACAGCTCCTACGACGGCACCCCCATCCCCGCGGACCACATGCGCGAATGGCGCGAGGAGACGGTGCGCCGCGTCCGCGCCCTGCGCCCGCGCCGCGTCCTGGAGATCGGCGTCGGCTCCGGCCTGCTGCTCTCCCGGCTCGCCCCGCACACCGAGGCGTACTGGGCGACGGACTTCGCCGCCCCCGTCATCGGCAAGCTCGGCGCCGACCTCGCCGCCGACCCGGAACTGGCCGGCAAGGTCACCCTGCGCTGCCAGGCCGCCGACGACACCGGCGGCCTGCCCGCCGGCTTCTTCGACACGGTCGTCATCAACTCCGTCGTCCAGTACTTCCCGAGCCTGGACCACCTGCACCGCGTCCTGCGCGGCGCGCTGGACCTGCTCACGCCCGGCGGCGCCGTCTTCCTCGGCGACGTACGCGACCTGCGCCAGGCCCGCGTCTTGCGGACCGGCGTCCAGCGCGCCCGCGCCGAGGCCGGCGCCGACCCCGGCACGCTGCGCCGGGCCGTGGAGCGCGGCCTCGCCCCGGAGAAGGAACTCCTCGTCGACCCGGACTGGCTCGCCACCCTCGGCACCGGCGTCGAACTGCGCGTCAAGGCCGGCCGCCACCACAACGAGCTGACCCGCTACTGCTACGACGTCGTCCTCCACGAGGGCTCGGCCGAGGCGACCGGGCTGGACACCGTCCCCGCCGTCGACTGGGCCGGACCCGACGACCTGGCCGCCCGCCTCGACGGCACCGGGCCGCTGCGCGTGCGCCACGTCCCCGACGCCCGCACCGCCGACGACCTCGCCGCCCAGCGCGCCATGGACGGCGAGAGCGCACCGCTGCCCGCCGCGACCGTGGACCCGGAGGACCTGCGCGCCCTGGGCGAGCGGCACGGCCACCACGTCCTGACCACCTGGTCGGACCGGACCGGCCTGCTCGACGCCGTCTTCGTCCCCGGTGAACGCCCCCGCCGCACGACCGGCCTTCACCTGCCCCGCCCCGACCGCGGCCGGGCCCCGTACGCCAACACCCCCACCGCCACCCGGGGCCACGGCGCCCTCGTCCGGCGCCTGCGCGACGACCTCGGGCGGCGGCTGCCCGCCCACATGGTCCCGGCCGCCTTCGTCGTCCTGCCCCGGCTGCCGATGAACGCCAACGGCAAACTCGACGCCCGCGCCCTGCCCGACCCGGAGCCCGCCGTCGCCCTGACGCGGGGACGCGGCCCGCGCACTCCCGCCGAGGAGGTGCTGTGCCGCTTGTTCGCCGAGGTGCTCGCGCTGCCCCGCACCGGCGCCGAGGACGACTTCTTCGACCTGGGCGGCCACTCCCTGCTCGCCACCCGGCTGATCAGCCGCGCCCGCACCGAACTGGGCGCGGAACTGGCGATCCGGGACCTCTTCGAGGCACCGACCCCCGAGGCGCTGGCCCGGCGCGCGGACACCGGTCCCCGCTCCACACCGACGACGCCCTCAACGACCTCGTCGGGTTCTTCGTCAACACCCTCGTCCTGCGCACGGACCTCACCGGACCGGACCTGACGTTCCGTCAACTCCTGAGCCGGGTGCGGGAGTCGTCGCTGGCCGCGTTCGAGCACCAGGACCTCCCCTTCGACCACGTCGTCGAGGCCGTCAACCCGCCCCGCGCGGCGGGCCGCAACCCGCTCTTCCAGGTCATGCTCGGCTGCCACCACCGGCCCGACGGCGATCCGGACGTCCTGGGCCTGCCGGCCGAGTGGTACGCCATGGACACCGGCGCGGCCAAGTTCGACCTCCACTTCACCTTCGTGGACCACTCCGTGGACGAGACGGGCCGCGACCGCGTGGCGCTGCTCCTGGAGTACGCCCTCGACCGCTGTGACGAGACGACGGCCGAGCGCCTGGCCGCACGCCTGGTGTGCCTCCTGGAGCAGATCGCGGCCGGACCGGACACCGCCGTACGCGACCTGGACCCGCTCACCGACGACGAGCGGGGCCTCGTCCTCACCCGCTGGAACGCCACCGCGCACGCCACCGAGCCCACGACCCTGCCGGAACTCTTCCGCGCCCAGGCGGCCCGCACCCCCGACGCCACCGCCCCGGTCTCGGGCACCGAGCACCTGACGTACGCGGAACTGGACGCCCGCGTCGAGCGGGCGGCCCGGGTGCTCGCCGGCCGGGGCGTGGGGCCCGAGCACACGGTGGCGGTGGCCCTGCCGCGCCGTGGACCTGGTCGTCACCCTGCTGGCCGTGCACCGCGCGGGCGGCGCCTACCTGCCGCTCGACCCCGACCAGCCGGCCGGGCGGACCGCGCTCGTCCTGGCGGAGGCCCGGCCGGTGTGCGTCGTGGACGCCGCGCTGCCCGACGACGGCCCGGCCGCTGACCCGCCCACCGCCCACGACCCCGCCACCCCCGCGTACGTGATCTACACCTCCGGCTCCACCGGCCGCCCCAAGGGCGTGGTCGTCCCGCACCGGGGCATCGTCAACCGGCTGCTGTGGATGCAGGACGCCTACCGCCTGACCGGCGAGGACCGGGTGCTCCAGAAGACCCCCGCCGGGTTCGACGTGTCGGTGTGGGAGTTCTTCTGGCCGCTGATCACCGGGGCCGCCCTGGTGCTCGCCGAGCCCGGCGGCCACCGGGACCCGGCCTGCCTCGCCGCGCTGATCCGCGAACAGGGCGTCACCACCGCGCACTTCGTGCCGTCCATGCTCCAGGTGTTCCTGGAGGAACCCGCCGCCGCCCGCTGCACGAGCCTGCGCCGGGTGCTGTGCAGCGGCGAGGCCCTCCCGGCCGCGGTGGCCGACCGCTTCCACCGGCTGCTGCCCGCCGCGCTGCACAACCTGTACGGCCCCACCGAGGCGTCCGTCGACGTCACCGCCACCGAGGTGGAGCCGGGCACCGCGCACGTGACGATCGGACGCCCGGTGTGGAACACACGGACCCACGTCCTGGACGCCGCGCTGCGCCCCGTCCCCCCGGGCGTCCCGGGCGAGCTGTACCTGTCCGGAGTCCAACTGGCCCGCGGCTACCTGAACGCCCCCGCGCTGACCGCCGAACGCTTCGTCGCCGACCCGTACGGCGCTCCGGGCACCCGCATGTACCGCACCGGCGACCTGGCCCGCTGGACGGCCGGCGGACGCCTGGACTTCCTCGGCCGGGCCGACGACCAGCTCAAGATCCGCGGCTTCCGCGTCGAACCCGCCGAGGCCGAGTCCGTCCTCACCCGCCACCCGGCCGTCACGGCAGCGCTCGTGACGGCCCGCCAGGACGGCCCGCGCACCCTGCTGGTCGCCTACGTGGTGGCCACGGCCGCCCCGGCGGAACTGCGCGCCCATGCCGCGGCCCGGCTGCCCGACCACATGGCGCCGGCCGCCGTCGTGCCGCTGGAGCGCTTCCCGTGCCTGGCCAACGGCAAGCTGGACCGGGCCGCGGAGCCCGCCGTACACCGCCAGGATCAGGTCGGGCCTGAGCGCCGCGATCCGCTCCACCTGAGGTCCGGTGCCGGTGTCCTTCAGCACGGTCGGGTTCGGCCCCGCCGAGCTTCTCCTCGGCCCACGGGCCGATGGCCCCGGGGTAGCCGCCCAGCCACTCGGTGGTGCCGACCGGCACCTCGCCGAGCGCCAGGACCGCGCCCTGGTCGGTGAGACCGACCGTGACGATCCGCTTCGGCTCGGACTCGATCGTCGTGGAACCGTACTTGTGACCGATGGTGACCGGGAAGGCGGACCGCCCGGAGGCGCCGGGCTCCGTGCCGGACCCCGTGGCGCCGGAGTCCGGGTCGTCCCCGCCGCAGGCCGTGGCGGTGGTGAGGAGCAGGAGAGTGCAGACGAGTGCGACGGCGAGCCGTGGTGCTCTGCGGGAGCGGAACATCGGTGGTTCTTCGCTTCGGGGTCTGGCGGAGCGGAGCGACGGGCTGGTGGAGGCCGGGCCGGGTGTCACGCGGAGCGGACCGTGCGGCCCCGTCCCGGCGGATCCGCTGCCCCCGCGTGCCCTCGCGGGGCGGCGGTCGCAGCACCCGGACACCGGACCCACGGACTTAGGCAAGGCTAACCACAACTGCCGTGCGCGGCCAGCCCTCCGGGACAGCGGCGGACACGACGGCGGGGGCGCCAAGGCGCGGGGCGCGGGGCGGCGTCGATGTCAGTGCCGGGTGCGAGGCTGACCGTCATGGATGAGGAGGAGTTCATGAGGGGCCGGGTCTACGGTGCCGAGCACGGGGACCCCGGGCCCCGGTCCGGCCGTGTGTACGCGCAACTGGTGGGCGGCCCGCTGGACGGCCTGCTCCTGGACGTCACCGGCACGTTCGGGACCGGGGCACCGCAAAGCGTCGCGCTGCCCACGGAGATGGGCCGGTACGGAGCCGGGGGCCGGGCCGTGTACGCGCCCCGGCCGGCGGACGGCCGGCGGTTCGACTGGCAGGGGGACACCCGGTGACGCCCACGCCGGACGCCGGGCCGCGCGCCGGGCCGGCGCGCGGCCCGGCGTCCGGCGTTCAGCCGCTCAGCTCCTCGCCACCCGCCACCCGCCACCCGCCGACCCGCCACGCTCCTCGCGATACTGTCCCGCACGCGCCGCACGCGCCGCACGCGCCGCCGGAGGCGTCCGTCCGGATCAGGCCGCCGCGGCGAAGCTGCCGGTGATCGCCGTGTCGGTGCGGGCGTGCACCACCAGCCGCGGGCCGCAGGCGCCGCCGTCGGCCTCCAGCAGACGGCGCAGCGGCGCGCTGTGGGTGACCACGGACATGAGGACACCGAGCCGGGCGCAGAACCGATGGGCCCGGAGCACGGCACTGACCGCCGCGTCGCCCGCCGCCCGGTCGTCGATGACGACGACCACCGGGCTCGGCCGGTGGGCGTCGACCAGATCCGTGATCCGGTTCGCCAGGGCGGCCCGGCCGCCGATCCCGGGGTCCTGTTCCACCGTGATGACCAGCACCCCGTGCTCCAGACGGTACGACAGCATGGCAGCCTCCGATCCCCACCGTTCATGTCCGGTGTCTCCGGCAGTGAGAGTGCCCCGGGAAGCGCTCACGATGCCCAGGAGTCCTGGACGCGTGCGTCGGGCGGCTCCGGGGACCGCCGGTCACCCGGACGGCCTACGGCGCGGGCCCCGGGCGGCGCCTGCGGCGCGCGGCCGGGCCCGTCCCGTCTGGTGGGAGTGGTCCGGCGGTGCCACGCTGGGGGGGGAGAACCCGGGAGGAAGCCGATGGGACGGGACGTTCCGGCTCTGGTCTTCACCCGAGAGGACCGCCGCCGCTACCGCGTCAAGATGCAGGAGTGCCTCGACGTTTTCGCCCAGATGCTGCGCGAGTCACGGTTCGAGTCGCAGCGGCCCCAGGTGGGACTGGAGATCGAACTGAACCTGGTCGACGCCGGGGGCGAGCCCGCGATGCGCAACAGCGAGGTGCTGGAGGCGATCGCGGACCCGGCCTGGGAGACCGAGCTGGGCCGCTTCAACCTGGAGGTCAACATCCCGCCGCGCGGTCTGACGGCGGGCGGCCCCGATGCCTGGGAGTCCGAGATCCGGGCCGCGCTGAACCACGCCGACGAGCGCGCCAGGTCGGTCGGCACCCAGTTGATCATGACCGGTATCCTCCCCACCCTCCGTCAGGAGGACGCCGGGGACGCCGCCCTGTCGGAGAACCCGCGCTACCGCCTCCTCAACGACCAGATCTTCGCGGCCCGGGGCGAGGACCTGCGCATCGAGGTGGACGGGGTCGACCGGCTGCGCGCCTACGCGGACACCATCACCCCGGAGGCGGCCTGCACCAGCACGCAGTTCCACCTCCAGGTGTCACCGGACGAGTTCGCCGGCTACTGGAACGCGGCCCAGGCGATCGCCGGTGTCCAGGTCGCGCTGGCGGCCAACTCGCCCTTCCTCTTCGGCAAGGAACTCTGGCACGAGACCCGTGTCCCCCTCTTCGAACAGGCCACCGACACCCGCCCCGAGGAGATCAAGGCGCAGGGCGTCCGCCCCCGCGTCTGGTTCGGGGAGCGCTGGATCACCAGCGTCTTCGACCTCTTCGAGGAGAACCTGCGCTACTTCCCGGCCCTGCTCCCGCTGTGCGACGAGCAGAGCCCCACCGAGACGCTCGACCGCGGCGACATCCCCGAACTGGGCGAACTCACCCTGCACAACGGCACCATCTACCGCTGGAACCGGCCCGTCTACGCCGTCGCCGGCGACCGCCCGCACGTACGCGTGGAGAACCGGGTCCTGCCGGCCGGCCCCACCGTCGCCGACACCGTCGCCAACGGCGCCTTCTACTACGGACTGACCCGCGCCCTGGTCGAGGAGGAACGCCCGGTGTGGTCCCGGATGTCCTTCGCGGCGGCGGAGGAGAACCTGCACACCGCGGCCCGGCACGGCATGGAGGCACGGCTGTACTGGCCCGGGACGGGCGAGGTGCCCGTCGCCGAACTCGTCCTGCGCCGGCTGCTGCCGCTGGCCCACCACGGTCTGGAACTCTCCGGCATGGACGCGGCCTGGCGCGAGCCGCTGCTGGGCGTCATCGAGCAGCGGTGTGTCACCGGCCGCAACGGGGCGACGTGGCAGAAGGAGATGTTCCACCGCATCCGCGCCTCGGCCCACTGCGACCGCCACGAGGCGCTGCGGCTGATGACCCTGCAGTACATCGACTACATGCACCTCAACGCCCCGGTGCACACCTGGCCGGTCGACTGACGCCGCCGCCCGCCCGACGCGCACGGGCAGGTCCGTCGAGCGCGTGGTGCAGCGGGTGCGGGCGGTCGGTGTCCCGCCGGAGGCCGCAAAGCACCTGCAAGTGGCCCCCGAAAGCCCCGGACTGGAGTTCGTGCGCCGCTGCTACGACCGTGCCGGTGACCTCTTCGAGGTGAGCGTCAGTGCGCACGCCCAGGGAGCCTTCGTCCACGAGACGACGCTGCGGCGGAGCTGACGCCTTGCCTTTCCGCACCTCGCAGGAGCCGGGCGCCGTCAGGACGAACCCCCGCATGGGTACGTCGTTCACCGGGGACCGAGCACGTTCTGCCGCTGGCTGCCCAGGTGCTGGATGCCCAGTTCCATGACGTCACCCGGCCGCAGCCACACCGGCGGGTCGAAGCCCATGCCGACACCGGGCGGGGTGCCGGTGTTGATCAGGTCGCCCGGTTCGAGGACGAGGAACTGGCTGAGGTAGTGCACGATGAAGTACGGATCGAAGACCATCGTCTTGGTGCTGCCGTCCTGGCGGCGCACGCCGTTGACGTCGAGCCACATGTCCAGGCCGAGGACGTCGTCGATCTCGTCGGGGGTGGCGAGCCACGGTCCGGCGGGGTTGAAGGTCTCGGCGGACTTGCCCTTCGCCCACTGCCCGCCGCGCTCCATCTGGAAGGCCCGCTCACTGACGTCGTTGACCACCAGGTAACCGGCGATGGCGGCACGGGCCTCGTCGGGCGACTCCAGGTAGCTGGTGCGCCGGCCGATGACGATGCCCAGCTCCACCTCCCAGTCCGGCTTGGTGGAGCCGCGGGGGATGCGCACGTCGTCGTTGGGTCCGACGAGGGTGTTGGGCGACTTCGTGAACAGGATCGGCTCGTCGGGCACGGCCTGCCCGGTCTCGGCCGCGTGGTCACGGTAGTTGAGGCCGATGCACAGGATCTGGTGCGGCCGGGCGATCGGGGCGCCGATCCGCTCCCCGGCGAAGCGGGACAGCCGGCCGGCCGCGGCGCGCTCGGCCACCAGCGGACGGACGCGGTCGACCCCCCCGGACCCGAAGAAGGCCTCGTCGAAGTCGGTGACGACGTCGGACACGTCGACGTAGCTGTCGGCGTCGATCCGGACAACGGGCTTCTCGGCGCCGGGGGCGCCGATACGCATGAGGAACACGGGACTTCTCCAGGGTGGTGGTGGGACGGCTCGGACGGAGCCTGCGGGGCAGCGGGTCAGGAGGGGGGAGTGCCCGGAACGCCGAGCAGGCCCCTCATCTCCTCGTAGGCGTCCGTCAGGGTCTTCAAGGGGGTGCGGTAGGCCGGGGCGCTCACGCTGATCGCGCCCGAGGGAATCGCCGGCGTGGTGCCGTAGACGGGGAGCGCGACGCAGTTGACCCCCGTCTCGTTCTCCTGGTCGTCGACGCCGTACCCGTGCTGTCTGATGCTCTGGAACTCGCGATGGAGGTCTTCGGCCGTGCACCGGGTCCTCGGCGTCCGGGCCGGGAGCGGGCCGGGTCCGACCCAGTCGCTGACCGTCTCGAAGGTGAGCAGCCGGTGCGCGAGCAGCAGTTTGCCGACGGCGGTGGAGTGGGCCGGGTTGCGGCCCCCCACCGTGGAGGTCAGCCGCACCGCGCCGCTGGGCGGGTCCACCTTCGCCCGGTAGACCACCTCGTGGCCGTCCAGCACGGCGTAGTGCGCGGTCTCGCCGAACCGGGTGGCCAGGGATTCCAGTACCGGACTGATCCGCACGTGCTCCGGGCGGGCCTCGTGGTGGGCGAAGGCCATCCGGAGGAACTCGTCGCCCAGCAGGTAGCGGCCACGGCTGTCCTGGTCGGCGAGTCTGGCCCGGCGCAGCGCCCCGAGCGCCCGGTGCACCGTCGGCTTCGGCGCCCCGATCACCCGCGTCATCTCCTGCAGGCCGACGCCGTCGGGATGGCGGGCGAGCTCCTTGAGCACCGCCAGCACCCGGTCGGACCCCACCAGCCGGTGGGCGTCGCCCCGGTCGGCGGCCTTCTTACCCGCGGAATCTGACGACCCGTCGGAGATCTGCGTAAGCTCCATCGTGTTCCGGACTGTAGACCGTCGTACCGATTGATGAAAAGAGCCGTGTGTGAAGCTCCGCAGCGCACAGTGGTACGCGGGTCAGGACCGCAACGCCTACATCCACCGGGCCTGGATGCGCCGGGGGGTGCCCGGCGACGCGTTCGAGGGCCGGCCGCAGATCGCCATCGCCAACACCGCCTCCGACCTGACGCCGTGCAACGCGCACCTGACCGAGGTGGCCGCCTCCGTCCGCAACGGTGTGTACGAGGCCGGCGGCATCCCCCTCGGACTCCCCGTGGTGTCACTGGGGGAGACCCAGATGCGCCCCACCGCCATGCTCTGGCGGAACATGGCGGCCATGGCGACGGAGGAGATGCTCCGGGCCAATCCGATCGACGGTGTCGTCCTGCTCGGCGGCTGCGACAAGACCATCCCCTCGCTGCTCATGGCGGCCGCCTCGGTGGACCTGCCCGCGGTGGTCGTCCCCGGCGGACCGATGCTGACCGGCACGTTCCGGGGCACGCCGCTGGGCTGCGGCACCGATGTGTGGCGCCTCTCGGAGGAGGTCCGGGCCGGCACGCTGTCGAACGAGGAGTTCACCCGCTCCGAGTCGGCGATGATCCGCAGCCGCGGGCACTGCAACACCATGGGCACCGCCTCCACGATGGCCCTCGTCGCCGAGGCGCTCGGCACCACCGTGCCCGGCACCGCCGGCACCCCCGCCCCGGACAGCCGCCTGCTGGAGGCGGCGCACGGCACCGGCCGCCTCGCCGTGGACATGGTCGCCGCCGACCGCAGGCCCGGCGCCTTCCTCACCGAGGCGTCCTTCCACAACGCCATCGTGGCGCTCGCGGCCGTCGGCGGCTCCACCAACGCCGTCGTCCACCTGCTGGCGATCGCCGGCCGCCTCGGCGTCGGCCTGACCCTGGACGACTTCGACCGCATCGGCTCCCGCGTGCCGGTCCTGGTGGACCTGCTGCCGGCCGGCCGGTTCCTCATGGACGACTTCCACCGCGCCGGCGGACTGCTCGCCGTCCTGCGCGAGGTCCGCGACCTCCTCGACCCCGACGCCCTGACCGTCGACGGCACCCCGCTGGTGGACCACCTCGACGACGCCCCCGTCTGGGACCCCGAGGTCATCCGCACCCGCGAGAAACCGCTGGTCGCCGAGGGCGGCATCGCCGTCCTGCGCGGCAGCCTCGCCCCCGGCGGCGCCCTGGTCAAACCGGCGGCGGCCTCCCCGCACCTGCTGCGCCACCGCGGCCGGGCGGTCGTCTTCGACTCCATCGAGGACTTCCACGCCCGCGTCGACGACCCGGACCTCGACATCGACGCCGACTCCGTCATGGTGCTGCGCGGCTGCGGCCCCAAGGGCTACCCGGGGATGCCGGAGGTCTCCAACATGCCGCTGCCCAGGAAACTGCTCGAACAGGGCGTACGCGACATGGTCCGCGTCTGCGACGGCCGGATGAGCGGCACCGCCTACGGCACGGTCGTGCTGCACGTGACCCCCGAGGCGGCGGCCGGCGGCCCCCTCGCCCTGGTACGCACCGGGGACATGATCAGCCTGGACGTCGAGGCCCGCCGCATCGACCTCGACGTCCCCGCCGGGGAACTCGCCCGGCGCACCCCCGACGAGGCCACCGTCGCCGGTTTCGCCGCCCCCCGCCGCGGCTGGGAACGGCTCTACGTCGACCACGTCCAGCAGGCCGACACCGGCGCCGACCTGGACTTCCTCGTCGGCTCCAGCGGCTCGGAGGTCAGCCGTGAGTCGCACTGACCGGGCCCGCGCCGCGGACCCCGGCCGTCCGCTCGCCGCCGGCCCGGACCTGCTGGCACGGCTGGAGGCGGCGGCACCGGGCACGGTCACCGGCCGGGCCACCGACCGGCTGTCCTTCACCCACGACGCCTTCCACTACCCGCTCGTACCGCAGACCGTCGTCACCCCCCGGGACACGGCCCAGGCCGCTGGCCTCCTGCGGGCCGCGGCCGCGGGGGACCCGTCACTGGCGTTCCGTTCCGGCGGCACCAGCCTGTCCGGCCAGGCCGCCAACCACGGGGTCCTGGCCGACACCCGCCGCCACTTCCGCTCCGCCGAGGTCCTCGACGACGGCACCCGGGTCCGCGTCCGGCCGGGCGCGACCGTCCGCGCCGTCAACACCCGCCTGGCCCGCCACGGGCGCAAGCCCGGCCCCGACCCGGCCGGCGAGGCCGCCTGCACCACCGGCGGGGTCGTCGCCGACAACTTTGGCCCTGGCGAGCCGAAGGCAGTAGACGCTCCCAACCCGCAACACTCCAGGCCATCAACGGCCCCGCGCGCCGACAAACCCCGTCCGAGCGTCACCGGAGACGGCCAGGCCGATTGACTTTCGATCGATACCGATCGATCATCGATAGATGAATCGCCTTTTTATAGCCATGCTGCGGGCCGGTGTCGTCGCAGCGATCCTGCTCGGTCTCTTCGGCCAGATCGTCGTCATCCCGACGACAGCGGCCGATGAGGTCGACCGCTTCCCTCCTTACGCTCCTTTCGCCGCTCCCTACGTGACGGTGGCGATCGTCGGCGTCGTCTGCGTCCAAGTCGCGCTCATCGCGGTGTGGATGTTGCTCGCCATGGTCGAACGGGATGCGATCTTCACGCCGCTGGCCTTCCGCTGGGTCGACATCATCATCGGGTCCTCGATCGTGGCGACGCTGCTGGCGATCGGAGTCGCTGGGCATCTGCTCGTGGCCGACATCCCCTCGCCCACCGACGGCATGGAACTCATCGGCGCCACCGGTGCCGCGCTCGCGGGCGTCGCCGTGGGGGCGTCGTTCACGATGCTCACGGTCATCATGCGGGGCCTCTTGGGCAAGGCGGTGGACCTGCAGGCCGAGATCGCCGAGGTGGTCTGATGGCGATCATCGTCGATCTCGACCTCCAGCTCGCCAGGCGCCACCTGTCGGTCGGTGAGTTCGCCGCTGCCGTCGGCATCACGCCCGCCAACATCGCCGTGTTGAAGAACGGCCGCGCGAAGGCGGTGCGGTTCACGACGCTCGACGCGATCTGCCGCACGCTGGACTGTCAGCCCGGCGACGTCCTGCGCTGGGTGCCCGACGATCCCGGGGAAGACGAGTCGCACAGGTAGCATCCCTGCGGGCCCGGCCTTCCGGGCCCGCGGACGTGTCACCTCGGCAGACCGGCCGGACTGATCGCCCGTTCGGCGTTCGGTTGCGCGGTGAGCCGGAAGGTGAGGTTCCCCCGTTGCCCGGGGGAACCTCGGACCCACTCGTAAACGCCGTGCCACCACCGGCGGCCCGGCCTTCCGTTCGAACACAACGGCGTTCGCGTCCGCACCGGTTCCCGGCACCGACGCCCCGCAGCGGTCGGCCCGCCCCCGTCCGCACACCTCACACACCGTGGGACACGGCCACCGCTCCAGCCCCCTCAGGGACTTCGTCGAGATCCACCCCGACGAGCCGAAGCCGGTAAGGGGGGAGCGGGCGGAGCGGACCGGTTTGGCGCCGCCGCCCACCTCGCCTCCTACGCCGGCCTCGCCCCCACCACGAAGCAGTCGGGGACCTCGATCCACGGCGAACACGCACTCCGAGGCGGGAACCGGCAGCTCAAACGGGCGATGTTCCTGTCCGCCTTCGCCTGCATGAACGCCGACCCCGCCTCCCGCACCTACTACGACAAACAACGCGCCCGCGGCAAGACCCACACCCAGGCCCTCCTGCGCCTGGCCCGTCAACGCATCAGCGTCCTGTTCGCCACGCTCCGCGACGGCACCTTCTACGAACCCCGCACGCCCGCGAACGTCGAACTCGCCGCATGACCCCAGCAAGACCGAATCACCCCAGACCCGACAGGGATGCCTTGACGAAGGACATGGAGGCACCCCTGCGGCCCCTGCCCGAGCGGCCGTCGCGTGACGGGGCGCCACCCGCCTCCCGCGCGTGAAAGGCATCCGCCCGGGGGCCGCCGTGCCGCCGTGGGGAACGGGGCCGTGGGAGGGCGCTCGGGAGGAGGGCGGGCGGATGCGCGAGACCGAGAAGGCCCCGGACGCGCATCCTGGTCGTCCTCGGCGCGCGGTCACTGCCAGGCGGTCGCCTCGGTCCCGTGGATGCAGTAGAAGTCGTACGTGCTCCTGCCGCCCGCCTTGGGGACCGCGCAGGCGGTGACCTCGAATTCATCGTCGTCCACGCGCACCATGTGGGTGTACTGGTCGTCGCCGTAGCCGATCTCGGCGGCGCGCTTCGCGCCTCCGGTCGCCTCGACCGTGACCATGTCCCCCTTGCTGCCGCGCTCGATCCTCGCCCATACGGCCTGGCAGTCCTCGCTGTAGCGGAGCTGGAGCTCGGCGGGGTTGCCGGCGGCCGGTTCGAAGGTGCGCGCGTCGCCGTCGCAGCCCTGCTTGCCGGGGTTCTTCCCGTCGCACGCCTCACCGGGGCAGGTGGGTTCCTCCAGGAACGTGTTGATGACGTGCTCACCCAGCGGGGACAGGACGGCGGCCGCCAGGGCGCTGACGATCGCCACGGCGTAGGCCACGGTGGTCGCGCTGTTCCATCCGCGCCCGCCCTCGGGCCGGGGACCGGACGGCCGCGTGGCCGGCTCGGGGGGCATCGCGGAGTTGTTGTCGGTGCTGCTCGTCGTCATGGGACCGCCTGGGTGCTCTGGACGGGGAGGGGAAAGCCACCCCGTGGTGTCACGGAGGAGGGCGTGTCGGGACGCACGGGCAGCGTCGCGGCCCACGCGTCCCCCGGCTCACGCGCCTCTCGTCCGGCCAACGACCCCCGTCGTACCGGGTAACGGGCGCGCGGTCGCCCCGCGGGGGGTGCAGGCGAGGGCCGGCCGCCGGGTACGACACCCCGGCCGGGAGGCGCGCGCCTCCCGGCCCACCGCCGGGAGGCGCGAGGCCGCTCCGTCGCCCCTGTCCGCTCCGCCGTCTCCCACCGGCCCGTCCCGGACTCAGAAAAGTCCGTGAGATTGCTGTGCATATTGTTGACAATCTTGTAACGTGCGTCTCGCCTTGAGCCCGAGGCATCGGCGAGGCACTTGGTGCTCGATGAGGGGAGACTCCATGCAGTCGCACTCCGCGTCCTTCGGACGTGCGGGACGCACCCGGCCGGCAGGACGCCGGGCGGCCCGCGCCCATCTCCTGAGAGGTATGGCCTTCACGGGTGCTCTCGCGCTCACGGCCGCCGTGGTGCCGGCCTCCGTCGCGGCAGCCGCCGCCGACGCGACCGCCGCGCGGCACCGGGGCCAGGTCACGGACCCCCAGGACGCCGCGCTGGACTTCGACTCCGCCGCCTACACCACGATCAGCGTCACGGTCGACGGCCTGCCGATGAATGTGCGCTGGTACAAGGAGATCTGCTACGTCGCCGACCCGGTCGCGGCGGCGCCCCAGCAGCCCGGCGGTCCCGGTGGCGGCGGCACCACGATCCCCGACACCGCCTGCGGTTACCAGAGCATGAACGTGTTCGTCCCCGAAAGCGCCTTCGAGGACCAGCGGGCCCCGGTCTACTTCGCTGTCAACAACAGTGGCTGGAAGGCCAGTCACCTGCGGGCGAGCGTCACCGCCGGCACCTCCTACAACAGCTCGACCAGCAATGTCGGCGCCGCCCTGAAGGCGGGGTACGTCTTCGTCGACGTCGCCAACCGCAGTCGCGGACTGGTCGGCGCCGACGGCTCGGCTCCCGGCAAGGCCCCCGCAGCCGTGGTCGACGCCAAGGCCGCCGTGCGCTACCTGCGCCTCAACGACGCCGTGATGCCCGGCAGCGCGGAGCGGATCGTCATCAACGGCACCAGCGGCGGGGGCGCGCTGGTGTCGATCCTGGGCGCCTCCGGCAACAGCGCCGAGTACGACCCCTACCTCGCCGCCGTCGGCGCCGCCGGCATCGACGCCAAGGGGCGCAGCACCCTGCGCGACGACGTCTTCGCCGTCAACGCGTACTGCCCGATCACCGACCTCGGCAACGCCGACATCGCCTACGAGTGGCTGTACAACACCCTCGGGACCCGCGACGCCACCGGCTCCGACGCCTCCCCCGAGGCGGCCGCGGAACTGGCCGCCCGGTTCGCGGCGTACGAGAGGAGCCTCGGGCTGCGCAACCCGGACGGCTCCCGGCTCACCGCGGCGACCATGCTGGACGCCATCGAGAAGGAGGTCGTCCGCTCCGCCGAGACCTACCTGAAGGCCGACCCCGCCCACACCATCCCGCCGCTGGGCGGCACCTTCGAGATCACGTCCGGCGGCCCTGGCGGCTCGCCCACCACGAAGACGTACGTCAACGACTGGATCGACGTCGACGACGCCACCGGCAAGGTGCGCTCCGTCGACATGGCGAAGTACCTCGCCTTCGTCGCCACCCAGGCCACGCTCAAGACCACCCCCGCCTTCGACGCCGTCGGCGTCGACGGGAACACCACCAGCGGCACCGAGACCGATCTCTTCGGCCCGCCGACGCAGAAGTACATGAACTACACCGAGTACGGCTGGAACCACAACGACGTCGCCGGTGACGGCAGCGGCGTCGACGACACCGGCCTGACCTGGGACCGGTACACCGCGAAGAAGAGCACCGCCGTCGACGACCAGGTACACCTCATTAACCCGATGGACTTCATCGGCACCGGTGCCGACACCGCGCCGAACTGGTACGTGCGGCACGGCACCCGCGACCGGGACACCGCGTTCACCGTCTCGGTCAACCTCGACCGCGCCCTCGCCTCTGACCGGCAGGTCGAGAACCTGGACTACCGGCTCGCCTGGAACCAGCCGCACGGGGGCAACTACGACGTACCCGAGGCCATGGCCTGGATCGACGGCGTCGTCCGCGAGGCCGGCGACCCGCTCTCCGCCGGCCACCGCGGATAGCCGGCGCGTCCGCCGAGGACCCGTGGCGCGCCGCCCGTCCGCCGGGCCGCCCCGCGGGGCGGGGCCCCCCCCGGGGGGCGCGGGGCGCGGGCCCCCCCCCCCCCCCCCGGCGGGGCCGTCCACCCGCGGGTGAGCGCGGGCGGCGGCATCAGCCGCCGTCGGACTGCCGGACTCCTCCCGCGAGCGCGTCGGAGGCGTACGGGCGAGGGCCGTCCGCTGCGCCGACGGTCGTGCACGCCTTGCCGGCGCCGGCCCGGCGCCGCGGCACCGGGCCGGTCGGCCGTCCGGCCCTGATCGGCGCCGGGGCCGCGGCGGCCCTGTCCGCGGTCGCCCGGCTGCACCTCACCGGCGGTGGACGCAGGCGGCCGAGCGGACCGGGCTGTGGCCGGTCACCACCGGCCGGTGGGCCGGGGCGCCGCCGGCGCGGACGCCCGCAGCGGGGCGGGGGAGGAGGCCCCGGCGATCAGCAGCCGGGGGCTCCCCGTGCCGTTCGCGGGTACGCTCCACAGGTCGCTGCTGCCGGCCCTGCCGTCGGCGGGCAGGGCGTAGGCGACGGTGTCGTCGTCCAGCCAGGTGGCCTGGTCGTCGACGCTGTGGCGTTCGGCCAGCGGTGTCTCGCGCAGGGTGCGCAGATCCAGGACGTACTCGCGCCACAGGTCGGTACGGGACAGCACCCGCTTCTTGAAGGCGATCCGGGTTCCGTCGGGGGAGAGGGAGGGGCACTCCACGTTCTCGGTCAGAGTGGTGACCGACTGCCCGGAGACCGAACCGCGCACCAGGTACGTCTTGTCGGCGGTGTTGAGAGTGGCGTAGAACGTGTCGTCGTCGGCGGCGAAGGTGACGCCCCAGAAGTTGACGTCCGCGGCGCGGTAGGGCTCGCCGTCCAGCGTGATGGCGAACGTCTCCAGGCTCGGGACCAGCTTCCCGGTGCGGGTGTCCAGGATCGAGGTGCGGGTGGAGAAGAAGGTGGACGCGTAGGACTCGCCGGAGACGAAGACGGTCCAGGCGGCGAAGCGCCCGCTGGGTGACACCCGGGCCCGGCTGGGCGTCCCGGCCAGCGTGAACGTGCGCTTGGTGCGCAGCCGCGAGTCGAGCAGCAGGGCGCGGTTGCTCTGCTTGAGCACACCGGGGTCCGACTGGAGGCAGACGCCGGTGCCGGCCGCCGCGTAGAAGCGCACGCACGTGAGGTCCGAGGCGGTCCGGTCGCCTCCGGGATCGGTGGACGGTACCGAGGCCACCGCCGCGCGGTGCGGGCCGGCGGTCCCGTTGACGAACGCCAGCCGGTCCTTCTGCCCGAGGGTCACCGTGCCGGCGCGCACGGTGGGGTCGCCCGGCCGGGACCGGCCGGCGTGGTCCGCGCGGCCGGCGGCGCGCAGCACCATGCCGGTCGCCGTGCCGGCGAGCACCAGGACCGCCACGACGAGTATGAGCAGGCGGCGGCGCAGTGATGTCATCGGTGTCGGTGTCCTTGTCGCGTCCGGGGTGTCTCGGTGGTGGTCATCGGAGCCGGCGGGCGGGCCGCAGGACCAGGCCGGTGACGGCCGCGCAGCACAGCAGGCCGATCGCCGAGCCGGCCAGCGCCAGGCCGTCGCCCCACATCGTCCAGGCGGCGCCGAAGCCGAGCGAGCAGCAGAACCGGGCCAGGGCCTGGCCGGTACCGACGAGGGCGAGGCCGCTGGCGCGCAGGCGGTCGGGCACGATCCCGGCCAGCGCGGCCGGGAGCACCCCGTCGGTGGCCGCGTAGAACGCGCCGTGCAGGGCGAGGACGAGCGGGACGAGCAGCCCGGTGCCCGGGGCCCACAGCAGCAGGGCGTAGGCGGTGAGCAGGCCCAGGTGCCCGGCGAGGAACACGCGGTGGCGGCCGGTCCGGTCGGCCAGCGCGCCCATGGGGACGGCCAGCAGCAGGAACACCGCGGCGGTGCCCAGCGGCAGCAGGGCGAACCACTCCTCGCCGACGCCCGCGCGGCGTTGCAGGAGGAGGTAGACGAACGCGTCGCTGACGGTGGTCGCACCGAGCAGCGCCGCGCAGCCGGCGAGGGCCCGCAGGCGCGGCAGGCGCAGCAGTGCCAGTGCCTCGCGCACGCGGACGGGGGGCCCGGCGCCGCCGGTGCCCGGCGCGTCCGGCTCGCCGGCCCCGTCCGTTTCACCGGTACCACCCGCCCCCGCGGCCGTGCCCCGTCCCCGCCGGGGCACGAACAGCACCAGCACCAGCACTCCGAGCACGGCCACGCACGTGCTCACGCCGAACACGGCGTCGTAGCCGTCGGCCGCCGCGTTCAGGATGAGGAACGCGGCCAGCGGGCCGAGCATCGCGCCGGTGGTGTCCATCGCCCGGTGCACACCGAACGCCCGGCCCTGGTGCGCGGCCGGTGTGGACAGGGAGATCATCGCGTCGCGCGGCGCGGTGCGCAGGCCCTTGCCGGTGCGCTCCAGCGCCAGCACCGTGCCGAGCGTGCCGATGCCGCCGGCCAGCAGGAGCAGCGGCTTGCACAGCGCGGACAGCCCGTACCCGAGGCCCGCGAGGAGCTTGTGGTCGCGTACGCGGTCGGCCAGATGGCCGCCGGTGAGCTGGACCAGGGCGCTGACGCCGTTGTAGACGCCGTCGAGGGTGCCGAACGCCAGCGGGCTGAAGCCGAGCGTGGTGACGAGGTAGAGCGGGAGGACGGCGGTGACCATCTCCGAGGAGATGTCGGTGATCAGGCTGACGGTACCCAGGACGAGGACGACCGGCGCGATCCGGGGCCGGGGCCCGCGTCTTCGGCCCGGCCCGGTGTCCGCCGGCGGGGCGGAACGGTCGGTGAGGTACATGTGCGCGACTCCCCGTGCGGTGGGCTCAGTCCTGCCGGCTGCTGTCGTCCCGCAGCCAGGTGCCGAAGTCCTGGGCCCGGATGGCCTTCCGGGCCCTGCGGCGGGCGACGACCGCCGCCGCGACGAAGACGGCGACGCTCACGAGGAGCCTCGGCTCCGCGCGGACGAGGGCCCGCAGATCGGCGACGCTGGTGCGCGCCGAGGCGTCTTCCGGTTTCTGCCGCTGTTCCACCTGGGCGGTGGACACCGCCGCCCGCACCCGCCGTCTCATCAGGTCCGCCCAGGTGCGCGGCGGCTGGACCACGACCTCGGCCGCGCCGACCACGAGCCGCTCGCGCGGGGTGAAGGCCAAGGACGCCGCCAGGTCGTCGGCCATCAGCGGCGGCAGTGCGGCGATGCGGGCGTGCCCGGCCTCGGAGACCGCGATGACGCCCCGGCCGAACAGCCCCTCGCGCACGGCCGGCAGGCGCTGCCACACCCGGTAGTACGCCCGTACCCGCCAGGCGCAGGCGGCCAGCGGGATCCGCCGCTCGGGAGCGGTGGCCAGGACACCGGAGCCGTCGTCGGCCAGGGGTCCGGCCAGGGCGCGCACCCCGGCGGGCGTGATCACGACGTCGGCGTCCACGTAGAGCCGGGGGAAGCCGAGGGCGTGCTCGTCGCCCGCTCGCAGGGCGGCGTGTTTGGAGGGGACGGGGATCTCCACGACGCGGACACGGGGGCCGCGTTCGGCGGCGATCCGCGCGGTGTCGTCGGTGCAGCCGTTGCACACGACCACGATGTCGGTCTCGTCGGCGAAGTCCCGGGCGGAGTCCTCGACGGCGCCCCCGGCGGGGCCGGTCAACAGCGAATCGAGGAGCCGGCCGATCACACGCGCCTCATTGTGCGCCGGGATCACGATGCTCGTCACCTGGGCAGTATGCCGTCGGTGTCACCCTTGTGAGGCATGTTTCGTCCAACTGTTCCCGTGGCTGTGTTCCATGGTCTAGATTGACCTCCGCCGGGTCGGTGATGAGGGAGGGGAACGTGCCGCTGACGGCATGGCGGGCACGGCCATGAACTCCGGTCCGGCGGTGAAGCGATGACCGGAAAAGCAGGCGCTATGAAGCGGTTGGGGAACCGCTGACGGCTTTTCGAACGTCCGGTGCCGCCGTGTGAGGAGACACGTCGGCGCCGATCCAGCCCTGGCCGCGGACCAGTGACCGTACATTCCGTGTGCGCGGCCGGGGGTAGTTGCGCGTGTGGTGGTGGGGGGCCATGACCATTGAGGTCACGCATGAGCCGGTGGATGTGGAGCGTGGGCGTCCGCAGGTTCGCCGAAGACCCTGGGACCGGAAGTACCGGACCGTCCTGCTGGTCGCGGACGGTCTGGTGGCCGTCGTCGCGGCCTTGTCGGTCCACGGGGCGTACGACCGGTGGGCGGTGGTCCTGGTGCTGCCGCCGGCCTGGATCGCGATCATGCTCGCTCACCGTTCCTACGACCGCGGTGTCCTGGGCCTGGGGACCGAGGAGTACCGGCGGGTGGCGCGCGGCGCCGTGGCGCTCCCGGCCCTGTCCGCGGCCGTCTACTGGCTGTTCGCCCGTGATGCGGCCCTTCTTCATGACATGATCATGTCCGCCGTGCCGGTCGCCGCGACCGGTACGGCCGCCCGGTACGCGCTGCGCCGCCGGCTGCACCGGCGCTGGGCGCGGGGCCGGGGCCGCAGTCCGGCGCTGCTGGTCGGACCGGCGCGCGGCCTCCTGGAACTGGTCACCGTACTGCGGCGCGGGGACGTCCAGGAGCTGCGGATCGCCGGGGTCTGCCTGAGCGATCCGGAGAACGCCGCCGAGATCCGCCGGACGGGACTGCCCGTGCTCGGCGGCGTCGGAGACATGAACGACGTGGTCGGGACCCTGGGCATCGGCACCGTGGTGGTGCTGCCCGCGCCCGGTCTCCACGCCTCCGCCTTGCGCCGGATGTCCTGGACGGCGGCCGCGCGGGGCGTCGACTTCCTGCTGGCCCCGATGGTCTGCGACATCGCCGCGGCACGGCTGGCGGTCCGGCCCATGGGCGGAGTGCCGCTGGTGCGGATCCAGGCGCCCAACCTCTCGCGGGCCGCCCGGCTGCCCAAGGAGCTGCTGGACCGTTCCCTCGCCGCCGTGCTCCTGCTGCTGCTCGCGCTGCCCATGCTGGTCATCGCCCTCGTGGTGCGCCTCGACAGCCCCGGGCCGGCGTTCTACCGCCAGCAGCGCGTGGGCCGCTACGGGGATCACTTCACCATGCTCAAGTTCCGCACCATGCGCCCGGATTCGGAGGCGCTGCGGGCGGAGCTGAGCCATCTCAACCAGAACAGCGACGGGCTGCTGTTCAAGGTGAGGGAGGACCCGCGCGTCACCCGCGTCGGCTCGTTCCTGCGCCGCAGCTCCCTCGACGAACTCCCGCAGCTGCTCAACGTCGTACGGGGCCACATGTCGCTGGTCGGCCCCCGGCCCCCGCTGCCGGAGGAGGTCGAGGAGTACTCACCGGACATCAAACGCCGGCTGCTCGTCAAACCGGGCCTCACCGGTCTGTGGCAGGTCAGCGGCCGCTCCGACCTGCCCTGGGAGGAGGCCGTCCGGCTCGATCTCGGCTACGTGGACAACTGGTCGATGAGCCTCGACCTGTCGATCCTGCTGCGGACCGGGTCCGCGGTGGTGCGGGGAACGGGGGCCTACTGATGGACGGGGGCCCGGAGGGGGACGGGGCCCGCGGACGGGTCGGCGCCGGCGGACGGGCAGGGAACTACGGCGAGACCGGAGCCCGCGGCCGGACCGGGACTCACGAAGGGACCGGAGCCCGCGGCCGGACCGGGAACTACGGCGAGACCGGGGCCCGAGCAGGGACCGGGGCCCGCGGCCGGACCGGGAACTGCTGATGGACCGGGGACCACGGACAGACCGGGGGGACTACTGATGGACCGGGGGGAATACTGATGGACCGAGGGAAGAAGACAGCCGCGCCACGGCGGCCACTGGGGGTCGCCGTCGTCGGCGCCGGTTACTGGGGACCCAACCTCGTACGCAACTTCCAGGCCAGCGACCGCTTCCGGCTGCGCTGGCTGTGCGACCTCGACGTGGAACGCGCCCGGCGGGTCCTCGGCGGCTACTCGACCGTCCAGGCCACCGCGGACTACGCGGCCGTCCTCGCTGACCCCGAGGTGGCCGCCGTGGCCGTCGCCACGCCCGCCGGCACCCACCTCGACATCGCCCTGGCCGCCCTGCGCGCGGGCAAGCACGTCCTCGTGGAGAAACCCCTCGCCGCGACCTACGCCGACGGAACGCGCCTGGTGGCCGAGGCCGGGGAACGCGGCCTGACCCTGATGTGCGACCACACCTACTGCTACACCCCCGCCGTGGGCCGCATCCGGGAGGCGGTCCGCTCCGGCGAACTCGGCGAGATCCACTTCGTCGACTCGGTCCGCATCAACCTCGGCCTCGTCCAGAAGGACATCGACGTCCTGTGGGACCTCGCCCCGCACGACCTGTCGATCCTCGACTTCATCCTGCCCGACAACGTCGAGCCGGTCGCCGTCGCCGCCCACGGCGCCGACCCGATCGGCGCCGGACAGGCCTGCGTCGCCTATCTGACGCTCCAGCTCAACACCGGGGCCATCGCCCACGTGCACGTCAACTGGCTGTCGCCGACCAAGGTCCGCACCACCATGGTGGGCGGCGCCAAACGCACCCTCCTGTGGGACGACCTCAACCCCCTGCAGCGGGTGGCGATCTACGACCGCGGCGTGGACCTCGCCTCACCCCAGGAGATCGGCGCGGACGAGCGCCGCGACATGCTGGTCTCCTACCGCTCCGGGGACATGGTCGCGCCCGCCCTCACCGAGAAGGAGGCGCTGCGCTCCATGGTCGACGAGTTCGCCGACGCGGTCCACGACCGCCGGGCACCGCTGACCGACGGCCGGGCGGGACTGCGGGTGCTGGACATCCTCGAGGCGGCGTCCCGGAGCCTGGAGTTCAAGGGCGCCGTCGTCGGCCTGCGCGCCGGGCGCTGACCGGCCGTACCACCACACTGAGAGGGCACCGCAGTTGAGCACCGTACGAGGCAAGAAGATTCTGGTCACCGGGGGAGCGGGCACCATAGGCTCCCATCTGGTCGACCTCCTGGCACAGGGCGGCGCCCGCGAGATCGTGGTCCTGGACAACTTCGTCCGGGGCCGGCGGGCCAATCTCGCCCAGGCCCTGACCAGCGGCGTCGTGGAGATCGTCGAGGGCGACGTCCGGGACGTCGCCACCGTGCGCAAGGCCACCGGGGGCGCCGACCTGGTGTTCCACCTCGCGGCCATCCGCATCACCCAGTGCGCGGAAGAACCCCGGCTGGCCAACGAGGTCCTGGTCGACGGCACCTTCAACGTCCTGGAGGCGGCGGCCGAGGCCGGCGTCTCCAGGATCGTCGCCTCTTCCTCGGCCTCCGTCTACGGCATGGCCGAGACCTTCCCCACCACCGAACGCCACCACCCCTACAACAACGACACCTTCTACGGCGCCGCCAAGGCCTTCAACGAGGGCATGCTGCGCAGCTTCCACGCCATGTACGGCCTGGACTACGTGGCGCTGCGCTACTTCAACGTCTACGGCCCCCGGATGGACATCCACGGCCTCTACACCGAGGTCCTCATCCGCTGGATGGAACGGATCGAGGCGGGCGAGCCGCCGCTGATCCTCGGCGACGGCACCCAGACCATGGACTTCGTCGACGTCCGCGACATCGCCAGGGCCAACCTCCTGGCCGCCGAGTCGGACGTCACCGACGAGGTCTTCAACATCGCCAGCGGCACCGAGACCTCCCTGAAGGAGCTGGCCGAGGGCCTGCTGGAGGCGATGGGCGTCCAGGGCCTCACGCCGGTGCACGGGCCCGCCCGCTCGGTGAACGGCGTCGAACGGCGCCTCGCGGACACCTCCCGGGCCGCCGAGCGGCTCGGCTTCACCGCCGGGATCGACCTGCGCACCGGGCTGCGTGACCTGGTCCAGTGGTGGCGCGCCGAGCGGGAGGCGGCCCGGTGAGCGGCACCGACCGCATCCCGGTGATGATCCCCTGGCTCGGCGAGGAGGAGGCCCGGGCCGCCTCCGAGGCCGTCCTGTCCGGCTGGGTCGCCCAGGGACCCAGGGTCGCGGCCTTCGAGCGGGCCTTCGCCGAGCGGGTGGGCGCCGAGCACGCCGTCGCGGTCAGCTCCTGCACCACCGCCCTGCACCTGTCCCTCGTCGTCCTCGGCATCGGACCGGGCGACGAGGTGGTGGTGCCCTCGCTGTCCTTCATCGCCACCGCCAACGCCGTGCGGTACACGGGCGCTCAGCCCGTGTTCGCCGACGTCGGCCTCGCCACCGGCAACCTCACCCCGGCCACCGTGGACGCGGTCCGCACCCCCCGTACGAAAGCGGTCCTCGCGGTCCACCAGGGCGGCGTACCGGCCGACGTAACCGCCCTGCGCGCCGCCTGCGCCGACTGGGACCTGCCCCTGGTGGAGGACGCGGCCTGCGCCATCGGCTCCACCGTCGGCGGCAAGCCCGTCGGCCACGGCGCGCTGCTCGCCGCCTGGTCCTTCCACCCCCGCAAGCTGGTCACCACCGGCGAGGGCGGCATGGTCACCACCGACGACGCCGAGTGGGCGGCCCGGCTGCGCCGGCTGCGCGAGCACGGCATGAACGCCTCGGCGGCCCAGCGCCACGCGAGCGGCCGGCCCGTACTGGAGAGCTACCTGGAGGTCGGCTTCAACTACCGGATGACCGACATCCAGGCCGCGGTCGGCCTCGTCCAGCTCGGCCGGCTCGACGCGATGATCGCCCGCCGCCGCGAACTGGCCGCACGCTACGAGCGGCTGCTGCGAGACGTCCCCGGCCTGACCCCCGTACGCGACCCCGGGCACGGGCAGGGCAACTTCCAGTCCTACTGGGTGCTCCTCGACGAGGACTTCCCCGGCGGCCGGGACGGCCTGCTCGGCGCGCTCGCCGACGCCGGCGTCTCGGCCCGGCGCGGCATCATGGCCGCCCACCTCGAACCCGCCTACGCCGGCCACCCGGCCGCCCCCCTGCCGGTCACCGAACGGATCAGCCGCGACTCGCTGATCCTGCCGCTGTTCCACACCATGACCGAGGCCCAGCAGGACCGGGTCGTGGCGGTACTGCGCGAACGGGCGCCGGCATGACCACCCCACTGGTGATCGTCGGCGCGGGGGGATTCGCCCGGGAGACCGCCCAGGCGGCGCTGGCCGCGGGCGAGTTCGAGCTGCTCGGACACCTCGACGACGACCCGGCCCTGCACGGCACCCAGACGGACGGCGTGCCCGTCCTCGGCGGCTGCGACCTCGTCCACGGCCTGCCCGGGGCCCGCGTGGTGATCTGCGTGGGCAACCCCCGCGACTACGCGGCCCGCGCCCGCCTGGTCCGCCGCCTCGGCCTGCCCGAGGAGCGCTACGCGACCGTCGTCCATCCGACGGCGGCCCTCTGCGCCACCTCGACGGTCGGGCCTGGCTCGGTCCTGCTCGCGCACTGCGCGCTGACCGCCGCCGTGCGGGTGGGCGCGCACGTCGCGGTGATGCCGCAGGTGGTGCTCACCCACGACGACGTGGTCGAGGACTTCGCCACGCTCGCCTCCGGCGTGCGGCTCGGCGGCGGCGTACGCCTGGCGAGGGGCGCCTACGTGGGATCCGGCGCCCTGGTCAGGGAAGGCACGACGGTCGGCGCCTGGTCGCTGATCGGCATGGGGAGCGGCGTGCTCGGCGACGTGCCGCCGGGCGAGGTCTGGGCGGGGAGCCCGGCCCGGCGGCTGCGCGCCGCACCGGCGCCCGCGCTCGCCGAAGCCGCACTCGACACACGGACCGAGCACGCACAGGGGGGACCTGTCAGATGAACCGGATACCGCTGGTGGACCTCAAGGCGGCCCACGAGGAGGTCGCCGACGAGGTACGGGCCGGGTTCGACCGCGTCCTGGCGCACACCGCGTTCGTCGGCGGCGAGGAGGTCCGCCTCTTCGAGCGCGAGTACGCCGGCTTCGGCGGCGTCGCGCACTGCGTGGGCGTCGCCAACGGCACCGACGCCCTCGAACTGGCCCTGCGCGCCGTCGGCGTGGGCCTGGGCGACGAGGTCGTGGTGCCCGCCAACACCTTCATCGCCACGGCCGGCGCGGTGGCCCGCGCAGGCGCCCGCCCGGTCCTCGCGGACTGCCTGCCCGACAGCCACCTGATCGACCCCGAGGCGGCGCTCGCGGCGGTCGGCCCGGCCACCCGCGCGGTCGTCCCGGTCCACCTGTACGGGCAGATGGCCGACGTCACCGCGCTGGCGGACCGGCTGCCCGCGCACGTCCGGATCGTCGAGGACGCCGCGCAGTGCCAGGGCGCGGCCCGCGACGGCCGCACCCCGGGCAGCGGCCACACCGCCGCCACCAGCTTCTACCCGGGCAAGAACCTGGGCGCCTACGGCGACGCGGGCGCCGTCCTCACCGACGACGCCCGGACCGCCGGCCTGGTGCGGGCCATCGCCAACCACGGCGGCGTCGCCAAGTACCGCCACGACGTGCCCGGCTTCAACAGCCGCCTCGACGGTCTCCAGGCCGTCGTCCTGCGCGCCAAACTGGCCCGCCTCGCCGACGGCAACGCCGCCCGCCGCGCCGCCGCCGCCCGCTACGACACCCTGCTCGCCGGTCTCGCGGCGGCCGGCCGGGTCGTCCTCCCCGTGACGGAACCCGGCAACACCCACGTATGGCACCTCTACGTCGTCCAGATCACCGGCGCCGACCGCGACGACGTCGTCGGCAAGCTGAACGCCGAGGGCATCGGCGCCGGGGTGCACTACCCCGCCCCGGTCCACCTCACCCCCGCCTACCGCCACCTCGGCCACGCCCGCGGCGACTTCCCGAACGCCGAGCGGGCGGCGGACCGGATCCTGTCCCTGCCGCTCTACCCGCAGATCACCCCCGACCAGCAGCAACGTGTCGTGGACGGGCTCGCCCACGCGCTCGACGGCTGACGCGGCACGGCTGAGAGGTGCACATGAACAGATGGAGCAGACGGGTCCGGTGCGTCCGCCTCGCCGTCGTGGCGGCGTTGGTCTGGGCGGTGCTCCCGCAGGCCGGGGCGGCGCAGGCGGCCGTCGACCCGTGCGGCGCGGACTCGAACCCGGTCGTGTGCGAGAACTCCAAGGCGGGCACCCCGAAGTCCGAGTGGTTCTCGCCCAACGCCTACGGCGACATCAAGGGCTTCTCCACCGAGGAGAGCGTGCGGGCCGGTGACACCGTCCAGTTCAAGATCCAGTCGCCGGTCCCGTACCAGGTGCAGATCTACCGCCTGGGCTGGTACGGCGGCGACGGCGCCCGGCTGGTCTCGGCCGAGGCCGAGGCGTCGGTGACGTACCCGGCCACCTACACGACCGAGCCCGCCGGCTGCGAGACCAAGAAGGAGACCGGCCTGGTCGACTGCGGCAACTGGCCGGTGACCGTGACCTGGACCGTGCCCGACGACGCCGTCTCCGGCCTGTACATCGCCAACCTCGCGCAGACCGACGGCGACGGCCTGATGCCGTACCCGTTCGTCGTCCGCGACGACGGCTCCACCTCCGACATCGTCGTGCAGACCAGCGACCAGACCTGGCAGGCGTACAACGACTACGGCGGCCAGGACCTCTACGGCGGTGCCGGACCCGCGCCCGACGGCCGGGCCTACGAGGTCAGCTACAACCGGCCGCTGGACATCGGCGGCGACAACGGCATCTACGGCTCCGAGTTCATGATGCTGGCCTGGCTGGAACGCAACGGCTACGACGTCAGCTACCTGTCCGGGGTGGACGTGTCCGTCGACGGCGACACCCTGCTGAGGAAGCACCGGGTGTACCTGTCCTCCGGCCACGACGAGTACTGGACGCAGAGCCAGTACACCAACGTCCTCGACGCCCGCAAGGCCGGCGTCCAGCAGGCCTTCTTCAGCGGCAACGAGGTGTTCTGGCAGACCCGGCTCGCCCCGAGCATCGACGGCACCGCCACCGACGACCGCACCCTGGTCTGCTACAAGATGACCAAGATGGCCCAGAACAACGGCATCGCCGACCCCAGCGGCACCTGGACCGGCACCTGGATGGACCCGGCCAGCACCCGCTACGGCCAGGACTACCAGCCGCCCAACATCCTCACCGGCTCCATGTTCACGGTGAACGGCTACCGGGCCGACGCCATCACCGTCCCCGGCTCGTACGGCAAGAACCGCATCTGGCGCAACACCTCGGTGGCCGGCCTCACCGCGAGCCAGACCGCCACCTTCCCCACCGGCACCCTCGGCTACGAGTGGGACAGCGACATCGACAACAGCACCCGGCCCGCCGGGGCGATCGACCTGTCGTCGACGACCGTGGACATCGACGACGGCAAGCTCCGCCTGGACTGGGGCAACACGTACGGCAACGGCACGGCCACCCACAGCCTCGTCGCGTTCCGCGACCAGGACTCCGGGGCCCTGGTGTTCGGGGCCGGGACGGTGCAGTGGTCGTGGGGGCTGACCGACGTCCCCACGTACAACCCCGAGGACACCGTGGTCACCGAGGACGCCCGGATGCAGCAGGCGACCGTGAACGTCCTCGCCGACATGGGAGTGCAGCCGCTGACTCTCCAGAGCGGCCTGGTCACCGCCACGGCCTCCACCGACACCACCGGCCCGGCCGTCACCGTGACCGCCCCCGTCGCCGGAACCACCGTCCCGGCGCTGAAGCCGGTCACCGTCAAGGGCACCGCCACCGACCCCGGCGGCGGCGTGGTGGCCCGCGTGGAGATCTCCACCGACGACGGGGCGACCTGGCGGGCCGCCACCGGACTGACGTCCTGGACCTACAGCTGGACCCCGACCACGCCGGGACCCGCGATCCTCAAGGTCCGCGCCGTCGACGACAGCGTCAACATCGGCACCGTCACCACCATCCCGGTGACCGTCGGCCCCCAGACCTGCCCCTGCACCGTCTGGCCGGCCTCGGCCGTGCCCGGCACCGTCAACGCGGGCGACGGCAGCGCGGTCGAGCTGGGTGTGAAGTTCCGCACCACCGCGGCCGGTTCGGTCACCGCCGTCCGCTTCTACAAGTCGCCCGCCAACACCGGCACCCACACCGGCAGCCTGTGGACCGCCTCCGGCACCCGCCTGGCCACCGGCACCTTCAGCAACGAGACGGCCTCCGGCTGGCAGCAGCTCAACTTCGCCACCCCGGTCGCCGTCAAGGCCAACACCACCTACGTGGCCTCCTACTTCGCACCCCACGGCGGATACTCCTACGACGCCGGCTACTTCACCGGCCAGGACGCCGGCCTGGCCCCGCTGACCGCCCTGAAGTCCGGCACCGACGGCGGCAACGGCGTCTACCGGTACACCTCCGCCAGCGCCTTCCCGTCCACCCGGTCCGACGGCAGCAACTACTGGGTCGACGTGGTGCTGGACACCTCGACGGCCACCACCGTCCCGCCCACCGTCACCTCCACCTCCCCGACCTCCGGGGCGGCCGACGCCTCGATCACCGCCTCGGTGTCGGCCGTGCTCAGCGCGTCCGTCGACCCCGACGAGGTGACGTTCACCGTGCGGGACCCGAGCGGCGCCGCGGTCCCGGGGACGGTGACCGTGCCCGCCGCGGACAAGGTGACCTTCACCCCGTCGAGCCAGCTCTCCCTGCACACCACCTACACCGCCTCCGTACAGGCCTCCGACGTCTGGGGCAACACGATGCCGGAGCCGGTGACCTGGTCGTTCACCACCAGCTCCACCCCGCCCCCGGTCACCTGCCCCTGCACCCTGTGGGGCCCCTCGGCGACGCCGGCCGTCACCGACATGACCTCCGACACCAACTCCGTGGAGCTGGGCACCCGGTTCACCTCCTCGGCCGACGGCTGGATCACCGGCGTCACCTTCTACAAGGGCGCCGGCAACACGGGCACCCACACCGGCAGCCTCTGGTCCGACGACGGCACGCTGCTCGCCGCCGGCACCTTCACGGGCGAGACGGCCTCCGGCTGGCAGACCCTGGCCTTCGCCACCCCGGTGAAGGTCACCGCCGGCACCGCGTACGTCGCCTCCTACCACGCGCCGAACGGCCGGTACGCGGTGGACGGCGGCTACTTCGCCGCCGCCCACCAGTCCTATCCGCTGACCGCCACCGCCGACACCACGGCCCACCCCAACGGGCTCTACAAGTACGGCTCCGACCCGGTCTTCCCCACCGCCTCCCACGGCTCCGCCAACTACTGGGTGGGCCCCGTCTTCACCGCCGACGACCCGAACGCCTCGATGGCGGCGGAGGGCTCCGCCGAGCCGACCACGTCCACCGTGACGTACACCGCCGACGCGGTGGACCCGCTCACGGTGACCGTGCCCGACCACGCGCGGCCGTCGTCCGTCCGGGCCACCCTGGAGGTCCTGTCCGGCGCCGACGACGAGGCCGCCGCCGAACAGCTCGGCGTCCGGCCCGTCACCCACTACGACCGGGCCGCCGGCAGGGCGTCCGTCCACCTGACCGCACCCCTGCCGGACGGCACCCGGTTCCGGATCACGGTCACGGCCGTGGACGCGGACCGGCGGGCGGTCGCCTCCCAAAGCTGGACCCTGACCGCCGACTCCGTCCGCCGCCCGAAGAACTGATTGGCTTCCCCACGATGAGCAGCGTCAGTGTTGTCATTCCCTGCTACAAGTACGGCCACTTCCTCGCCGACTGCGTGAGCAGCGTCCTCGACGAGCAGGACGGCGTCGACGTCCGGGTGCTCATCATCGACGACGCCTCGCCCGACGACTCGGCCGAGACCGCGCGGAAACTGGCCGCCGCCGACCCGCGGATCGAGGTCCGGGTCCACGAGACCAACAAGGGGCACATCGCCACCTACAACGAGGGCCTCCTGGAGTGGGCCGACGGCGACTACGTGGCCCTGCTGTCGGCCGACGACCGGCTGGTGCCGGGCGCCCTGGTCCGCGCCGCGGCCCTGCTCGACGCCCACCCGGAGGCCGGGTTCGCCTACGGGCGACCCCTGCGCTTTCGGCACGGCGGGCCGCTGCCGAAGGCCCGCACCCGCGGCACCGGTTCGGTCGTCTACCCCGGGCGGTGGTGGCTGGAGCGCCGGTTCCGCGAGGGCACCGGCTGCATCACCTCACCCGAGGTCGTCGTCCGCACCAGCCTCCAGCGCACGGTCGGCGGCTACGACCCGGCCCTGCCGCACGCCGGTGACATCGAGATGTGGATGCGGCTCGCCGCCCACGCCGACGTCGGCTACGTACGCGGCGCCGACCAGGCCTTCTACCGGGTCCACGGCGACAACATGTCCACCACCGACTTCGGCGGGCAGCTCGACGACCTGCGCCAGCGGCTGGCCGCCTTCGACTCGGTGCTCGCCAAGTGCGGCGACCGGCTGCCGCACGCCGACCGCCTCGCCGAGCAGGTGCACACCCGGCTCGCCCGCTTCGCCCTGCGCCGCGCCTACCGGGCCTACGACCGGGGGCGCACCGGGGTCGTACCGGTCGACGAGTGCGTGGCCTTCGCCGAGCGGTGCCTGCCGGGCTACCGGGCGCTGCCCGAGTACCGCGCGCTGCGGCTGCGCCGGCGGATCGGCCCGGCCGTGATGCCCTACCTCCAGCCGCTGGTGTGGTCGGCCGTGGCCGAACGCGGCCGGGAGCGGCTGTGGTGGGAGTCGTGGAAGCGGCGCGGAATCTGATGGGGCGCCAGTTCCGCCCGGCGCGCGTCTCAGCGGGCCGCGGCCACCGGAGCGGCGTGCGGGCGGCGACCGTGCGCGGCGTGCGGCCGGCGGCCCGCCGGCAGGCGGTCCAGCCACAGCGCGCCGAGCACCCCGCCGGCCGTGCCCAGCAGGGCCGTGCCCGCCAGGGCGCGGACCCGGTCGCCCTGGACCGGGGCGGCGCTCGGGGAGGTCAGCACGGACGGGGTGATCCGCGCCCCGGCCGGCACGCCCTGCGCGGTCTGGAGCCGTTCGACATGGGCGGCGTACACCTCGATGACACGGCGCACCGTCGTCACCGCGGTCTCCCGGTCCGACGCCCGCGACTGCACCTGCAGGGACGGGATCAGGTACTGGGGCATCGCGCTGGTGCCGCTGTTGCGCGGCACCAGCTGGTAGCTGCCCCGGACGCCCGCCGCCCGCAACTCGTCCTTCCCGGACCCGGAGCGCAGCTGCCGCACGACCGCGTAGGAGACCGCGGCGAGCGGCGGCTGGAGATTGGTGAGCTGGTTGGGCTGGTTCCGGGTCACCGGCGGCTTGAGGACGACCACCGCGGACCCCGTGTACCGGGGGTCGGGGCGGATCACCTGGTAGGCCCCGGCGGCCGTCAGCAGCAGCGCCACCACCACGACATACCAGCGGCGCAGCAGCGCGTCGGCGACGTTCCCAGGCGACATCACGCGTTCCTTCCGTCCCTCCCGATACTGGCAGGGCGCGCCGGGCGACGCCACCGGATCGAGGGGGTCGGTAGGTGAGCCTCGGCGAGATATGGGCCGTTCTGCGCAGGCGGTGGTACTTCATGGTGCCGCTCACCCTGCTCAGCCTGCTCGGCGGCACCTACCTGTACGCGACCGTCCCCGTCTCCTACCAGTCGCAGAGCTCGGTCGCGCTCCTCGACTCCTCGGCCGTGGCCCGGCTGGCCCCCGCCTTCGGCAACCCCATCTCGAACGCGGGCGGTTCACTCATCGTCACGGCCGACGTCCTGATCCGGACCCTGGAATCCGGTGATGCCGCCAAGGAGTTGTACAGCCGGGGCGTCACCGACCCCTACACGGCCGGGTTCGCCCCGGGCAGCGAGAGCCCGCTGCTCCAGCTCGGCGTCACCGGAACCGACCGCGAGAAGGTCCTGGAGGAGACCGACACCCTGACCGCCTTCGCCGGTGAGCAGCTCACCGCCCTCCAGGAGGCCGCCGAGGTCCCGCCCGCCTACCTGGTGGAGACCGCGCCCGTCGTCCTCCCGCAGACCCCGGTGGCGCAGTCGAAGAGCCGCTACCAGAGCGTCGCGGCCGTGGTCATCCTCGGTGTCGTCAGCGCGTTCCTGCTGTCGATCCTGATGGAAGGCGTCGCGGTGGTGCGCCGCCGCCGCCCGCCGGCCGGCCCGCTACCGCACCGGTCGCGGACGCCGGAGCGGGTCCGGGCGGGACCGCCCGGCCGCCGGGTCGACGCCACCGCGATCCTCACCGTCTACCTGGTGCTGGCCTTCTTCGTCCCGTCCAACCTGGCCCTGCCCGCCCTCGGCGGCGTCGGCACCCCCGCCAACGTCTTCGCCCTGCTCGGGCTGTTGTGGTACCTCGCGACCTGGCTGGGCGGCCGGATCCTGCCCGCGCCGGGCACCCGGCCCGTACGGATCGTGATGTGCCTGCTGGGCCTGTCCGTCCTCGCCGCCTACCTCGCCAACAGTCTGCGCGGCAGCTCCCACCAGGAGGTCCTGGGAGCCGACCGCGGCCTCATCGGCTTCCTGGTGTGGGTCTCCCTGGTCGTCCTGGTCTCCGCGGGAGTGCGGGACCGCGGCCGGCTCGACACACTGATGCGCCGCATGGTCGTCATGGGGTCCGTGGTCGCCGCGATCGGCTTCTACGACTTCTTCGCCGCCACCAACATCGCCGACTCCATCCACATCCCCGGCCTGCGGACCAGCGTCGCCCAGGTCTCCGTCATGGACCGCGGCTCCTTCACCCGGCCCCGGTCCACCACCGCCCAGCCGCTGGAGTTCGGCGGCATGCTGGCGATCCTCCTGCCCTTCGCGATCCAGCAGGCCCTCGACCCGGTCCGCCGCCACCTGCCCGCCCTGCGCCGCTGGGGGCCGGTGCTGCTCATCGGCGGCGCGCTGCCCCTGACGGTGTCGCGGACCTCCGTCCTCGGCCTGCTGCTGGTCGCCCTCGTGATGGTGCCCCGCTGGCAGCCGGCCCGCCGCTGGGCCGCCATCGGGATCATGGCGGCCTCCGTCGCCGTCTTCAAGGTGCTCGTGCCCGGACTGATCGGCACCATCACGGAGCTGTTCGCCTCCTTCCTGTCCAACTCCGACAGCAGCACCCAGGCCCGGACCGTCAAGTACAGCGCGATCATGCCCTACCTGAGGGAACACCCGCTGTTCGGCCGGGGGTTCGGCACCTTCACCCCGGACCTGTACTTCTTCACCGACAACCAGTACATGCTGACCGCCGCCGAGACGGGACTGCTCGGGGTCGTCGCCCTGTCCGCGCTGTTCCTCACCGGCATCCACCACGGAGGCGCCGTGCGGCGGCTGGCCCGCACCGACGGCGACCGCGAACTGGGGCAGGCGTTCTTCGCCTCGGCGCTGGTCGCCCTCGTCATCAGCGCCACCTTCGACTCGCTCAGCTTCCCGATGTTCGCCGGCGTCTTCTTCCTGACCCTGGGGGCGGGAAGCAGCTACCTGGGGTTCGTCCGGCGCGAGGCGGCCGGTGCCGCCGGCCCCGGGCCCCGCAGGCCCGCAGAGACCGCAGAGACCGCAGAGACCGAGCTTCCCCGACCCGCGGAGTCCCGATGAGCACCGTCGCCGTCATCGTCGTCACCTGGAACAGCGCCCCGGTGCTCCCCGGGTTCCTCGCCGCGCTGGAGGACGGCATGGCCGGACTCGACTGGCGGCTGGTCGTCGCCGACAACGACTCCGCCGACGACACCGTCGAGGTCCTGCGGGCCTTGGCCCCCGCCGCCACCGTCGTGCGGACCGGCCGCAACGCCGGGTACGCCGCCGGCATCAACGCGGCCGTGGCCGCCGCCGGTGACTTCGGCGCCGCCCTCGTCTGCAACCCGGACGTGCGGATGCGGCAGGGCTGCGCGAAACGGCTCGTGGACCGCCTCGGGAACGGCACCGGGATCGCCGTCCCGCTGCTGTACGAGGAGGGCCGGGACACGCCCCACCACTCGCTGCGCCGCGAGTCCAGCGTGACCCGGGCCCTCGGCGAGGCCCTCATCGGCAACCGCAGGGCCGGGCGGTTCCCGGCGCTGAGCGAGATCGTCACCGACCCGGCCGCCTACCGCCGGCCCACCCGCGCCGACTGGGCCACCGGCGCGCTGATGGCCGTGTCGGCCCAGTGCCGGGCCGCCTGCGGCGCGTGGGACGAGTCGTTCTTCCTCTACTCGGAGGAGACCGAGTACTGCCTGCGCGCCCGGGACCTGGGATACGCCACGCGGCTGGAGCCGACCGCCGAGGCGGTGCACCTGGGCGGTGACTCCCGGGTGTCGCCCCGGCTGTGGACCCTGCTCACCCTCAACCGGGTACGGCTGTACGGGCGGCGCAACGGGCCCCTCGCCACGGCCTGCTTCCGGGCCGCCGTGTTCCTGCGCGAGGTGTCCCGGGCCGCCCTCGGCCGCGAGGCCAGCCGCGCCGCCGCCGCGGCCCTGCTGCGGCCGGGCGCGCTGAAGGCCACGCCCAGGCCGTGACGCTCATCCGGACCACGTCGTGTAGAAACTGTCCGGGTTCACCAGGTACCGCACGGTGGGGTGGGGCACGTGGCGCACCCGGTGTTTCCGGCCGTACCGGTGGATCAGCTCCCAGTCCTCCCGCGGCAGCACCCGCGGGGTCCGGCGCAGCCGGCTGAAGTGCAGGGAGCCGTCGCGCCGGGCGACGAACGCGTTGGTGTCCAGGAAGGACTCCCGGGCCGCCCGGCGCCGGTCGAACGGCACGGACAGCACGTCCCGTTCGGTGCCGTCCGGCAGGACGCGGCGCAGCGCCGTGTACACGCCGTCGGGCCCGCCGGGCGCCTCCAGGGCGGCCAGCGCCCGCTCCAGGTGGTCGGGCTCCCACAGGTTGTCGTCGTCCAGGAACGCCACGTACCGCGAGCGCGTCAGCCGGATGCCCACGTTGCGCACCACCCCGGCCACCCCGGTGTTGCGGGACAGCGACACGGCGAACAGCCGGGGGTCGGCGGGCAGCTTTGGGAGCCCGGCGCCGTCGTCGACCACGACGACGACCTGGTCCCGCACGGTCTGCGCCAGCGCCGAACGGACCGCCGCCCGCAGCTGCCCGGGCCGGCGGTGGGTGGCGATGACGGTCGCCACCAGGGCGGCGGGCGGGGGAGTGAGGACCGCCGCCAGCCGACGGGTCTCGGCGTTCTCCAGCCGGCGCAGGCGCAGCGCGGAGGGCAGCAGCAGGACCTTGTTGCGCAGCTCGAACAGGACGATCCAGCCGAAGGCGTGCTTGAGCAGCTCCCAGGGGAGGCGGACGACACGTCGCATGATCCTCTTCCTCAGCCGGCCGGCTCGGGGACGACCGGGGTGCCGTCGGAGAACCGGTTCCCGCGCCAGACGTTGCCCGCGCCGCCCGCGTTCCAGGCGGTGACCGGCCCGTAGAAGCCGCTGTTCGGGTGGTAGCGGGTGGAGAAGACGTTGTCGGTGACCGTGATGCCGGTGGCGCCCTCGCCGCCCCCGTACAGGGCGTACGCCCCGCCCGCCAGCAGGTTGCCGTCGATCACCGTGTCGGAGACCCGGCCGGTGTCGGCGAACAGGCCCACGGCGGCCGACGCCCCGCGGTCCACGGGTGCGGGGTTGAGCAGGGTGTTGTGCCGGATCACCAGCTCGCCGTCGTTGCCGCCGCCGCTGATGACCGCGTCGAGATGCTGCCATTCGCCGCCGTTGTTGCGGAAGGGGACGAGACCGTGGACGTAGGTGTCGTGGATGTGCCCCTGCCCCATGGACAGGGCGTTGCCGAAGACGGAGATGTCGCACCAGCCGACCTCGATGGAGCTGGTGCCCATGTTGGACACGGCGTAGTTGACCCCGCCGTTGTCGGGGCCCTCGCCGGGGACCGCGGTGATGGTGCTGTGCAGGATGCGCAGCCCGTGGTGGCCGGGGCGCAGGTTGACGCCCCACCAGTTGGCGGAGGTGATCCGGGAGTCGACGATGGTGACGTCGTCGGCGTAGATGTCGAGCGAACCGGTGATGTCCTGCCCCCTGATGACCGCCCCGTCGGTCCGCACGCTCAGGTCGCCCGTGGACTTCGGCGTGAGCCGGACGCGGGGTCCGGTGCTGCGCGCGTTCGGGAACGCCGCCTCCACGGGCGCCGCCGAGGTGGCGGGCGGGCGGACCGGTGGCGAGGGACTGTTCGTGGCCGCCGGCGGGGAGCCGGTCGCCGAGGGGGCCGCCGAGGTGGTGGGCGGCGCGGTGGAGGAAGGGGCACGGGCGGGGGGCGGGGAACCGGTACCGGCCGGTCCGCTCGCCGCGGGGCCGTCCGTCCGCGCGGGGTCCGCGGAGCAGGCGGCGGTCAGCAGCAGAGCCAGGCAGGCCGTCAGCCGGCGGCGCCTCGTCATACGGTCTCCGGGGTTCGGGAGCCGAGCAGGAAGCGCCGGCCGGGCAGCAGGCACACCACGTAGCAGGCCAGTGCGCTGGTGCCGATGACGAACAGGGCGAGGGTGCCGTCGCCGAGCAGCCGCCGCTCGACGAGGACCACCAGGGTCATCACCGCCCCCGCGAACAACGGCCAGGCACAGGCCCGGCCGACGGCGGCGGGACCGATCCCGGCACGGCCGAGGGCGCACAGGAACACGGGGACGATGACCCCGGCGGCGACCAGGACGTGCCCCTGCGCGACACCGACGATGCCGTCCAGCCGCGCACCCGCGACAAGGACGGGAACGAGCGCGGCCACCCACAGGCCCTGCACCAGGATGAGGGAACGGCGCTGTCCGGCGGCGACCAGACAGTCGTAGGCGAGTTCGCAGCCGATGCGGACCAGGCCCAGGGCCATCAGCCACGGCAGCGCGGCGGCGGCCGGGACCCAGGTGCTGCCGTACACCAGCTCGACGACGGGCGCGGCGAGGCCGCCGAGCAGCACGCACAGCGGCACGGTGCCGGTCACCAGGACGCCCAGCGCCCGGCTGAAGCCGTCGGCGAGGGCCCCCGGGGAGCCGGCGAGCCGGGAGAAGCCGGCGAAGGAGACCCGCCGGGCCGCCTCGGAGATGACCCGGACCGGCCACCCGGACATGTTGAACGCCAGGACGTAGAAACCGAGCGAGACCCCGCCGAGCGTGGAGCCGACGACCAGGGTGTCCACGTTGACGACGGCCAGGGCGAGCAGACTGGCACCGGCCAGCGGCAGCCCGAACCCCAGCAGGGCGCGGGCCTGTCCGGGGTCCCAGCCGAACCGCAGTGTGCCGGGCGCGGCCACGGCGCAGCCGACGAGAGCGGCGACGTTGCCCGCCACCGCGCCGCACGCGAAACTCATCGCCCCCCAGCCCGCGAAGGCCAGCAGCAGGGTCACCCCGGTGCTCAGGACGAAGTTCAGCGCGTCGATGACCATGCGCTTGCCCTGGGCGAACTCCCGCGTCAGGAAGTTGGCCGGCACCTGCGCCACCCCGTCGATCACCAGGCACAGGCACATCACCCGCAGCACACCGGTGGCGTCCGGCGAGTCCAGCAGTCCGGCGACCGCCGGCGCCGTGACGAACAGGCCCGCGTAGAGCAGCGCGCTGGAGGCGGTGGCCAGGGTGAGCACGGTCGGCGCGAAGCGGCGCGGGTCGCCCTCCCAGCGGACGACGGCCAGGCTGACGCCGAGCTCGTTCGCGGAGAGCAGGACCAGCAGGACCGTCTGGGCGATGCCGTAGACGCCCCACTCCGCCGGGCCGAGCGCGAAGCGCGCCAGCACGATGCCGGTGGCGAAGTTGCCCAGGCGCATGACCATGGTGTTGGCCAGGCTCCAGCCCGCCGCGGAACGCACCTTCCGGCTGAGGGAGCCGGTGCCGGCGGCGTCCGCGCCGGGGGAGTGCCCGGCGGGGGTGGCCGCGGCTGGGGTGTCCGCGGCGGGGGCGTGCGGGTCGGGGGCGTGCGGGTCGGCCGTGTCCACGGCGGGGGTGCCGCTCGGGTCAGCGGCGGTCCCGCTGTCCGGTGGGCGAACGCTGTCCATGGGTCGGCTCCTCGTCGAGCGGCTCGGCGGCGGGCGTCACGGCCGCGCGCCCCGCCTTCGGCTCCGCCGGGTTCCGGCGGCCGGTGGCCCGGGACCAGGCGGGCGGACGTCTCAGGGCGATGGTCCGGTCCACGGCCGGCTCACCGGTCCCGCGGGCGCTGTCCGGCTCCGGGACGCTGTCCGGTTCGGGGGCGCTGTCGGGTTCGGGGGTGCTGTCGGGAGTGGGCGCGGGTGCGTGGTCCGGTGCGGGTGCGCCGTCCGGCCGCCGCGGCGCGCGCGGCCGGCGGCGCGCTTCGGTCCAGAACACGGCGACCAGGCTCAGCACCAGGCCCAGCGCCCCGGCCATGACCAGGTACTGCAGCCGCGTCCTGGTCTGCGCCACCGGCTGCTGCGGGGCCACGACCGTGGTCATCCGGATCATGGCCTCCGGGTCGACCGACTGCTGCCGCTGGAACTCCTCCAGCCGCTCCTTCGCGTACGCCGTCAGCAGCTTGTCGGAGGCCAGGACGGCCTTCTCGTCCGTGCCCGTGACGGTCAGCCACATCAGCGGCCCCTGGGCGTTGTCGGCCAGCTTGGCCTCGAACGTGCCGGTGGCGCCACGGGACTCCAGCTCCCGCACCGAACTGTCGGAGTTGAGGTTGCGGGCCAGGCCGTCGGCCATACCGGTGAGCGAGGCCTGTGTGCTCAGGAACGGATTGCCGTCGTAAGCGACCGTGGCCTTCTGGGAGTTGAGGAGCACCACCGTGCTCTGCGACTGGTACGTCACCGGGACCAGCAGGGCCACGGCGGCCAGCAGCACGGCGGTCGACAACAGTCCGGGCAGCAGGACGTACCAGCGCCTGCGCATGACCCGGAAGATCTCCGCGAGATCCATGGTGGTACCCCCTGGCGCCCCGGCGTTCGACGAGCATGTGTGGCAAGCGGATCATATGGGGAACGCCGGTCTCATCGGCCCCGGTTGGGCGGTGGGCTCCGGTTGGTCGGCGGACCCCGGCCGGTCGGTGGGCCGTGGCCGGGTGCGCGCGGTGCCGCCGCTCAGCAGCACCTCGGCGATACGGTCGCTCGCCCGGCCGTCCCACAGCGCGGGCCGGCGTGGCGCGGGAGGGGCGTCCAGCACCCCGTGCACGGTGCTCACGACACGTGCCGGGTCCCGCCCGGCGAGCACGTTGGTGCCCTCCTCGACGGTGACGGGCCGCTCGGTGTTGTCCCGCAGCGTCACGCACGGCACGCCCAGGGCGGTGGTCTCCTCCTGCACCCCGCCCGAGTCGGTCAGCACCACCCGGGCGGCGTCCTGGAGCGCGATGAAGTCCAGGTAGCCGGCGGGCGGCACGAGCCGGACGCCCTCCGGTACCCCCAGTTCGCTCAGCCGGCCGGCCGCGCGCGGATGCGCCGGCAGCACCAGCGGGCACCGGCCGGCGATCTCACCCAGCGCCTTCAGCAGGCCGGCGAGCACCTCCGGGTCGTCCACGTTGGCGGGCCGGTGCAGCGTGACCAGGCCGTACCCGCCCCTGGTCAGCCCGAACCGGTCGAGGACGTCCGAGGCCCGGGCCCGCTCCAGGTTGGCCAGCAGCGTGTCGATCATGACGTTGCCGACCAGGTGGATCTGGTCCTCCCGGTACCCCTCGGCGCGCAGGTTGCCGACCGCGTCGGGGGAGGGGGCCAGCAGATAGTCGCTGACCCGGTCGGTGGCGACCCGGTTGACCTCCTCCGGCATGCTCCAGTCCCGGCTGCGCAGTCCGGCCTCGACGTGCGCCAGCAGCGGGCCGGCCTTCGCGGTGACCAGGGCGCAGGCCAGCGTGGAGTTGATGTCGCCGACCACGACGACGAGGTCCGGGGACACCTCGTCGAGCAGCGGCTCGAACGCGGTCATCACCCGGCCGGTCTGCTCGGCGTGGCTGCCGGAGCCGACGCCGAGGAAGCGGTCCGGCGGGCGGATGCCGAGGTCGGTGAAGAACACGTCGTTCATGGCCGGGTCGTAGTGCTGGCCGGTGTGGACGAGGAGTACCTCGGCGCCCCGGCGCTCCAGCGCGTCCATCACCGGTTTGATCTTCATGTAGTTGGGGCGTGCCCCGGCGACACAGATGATGCGCGGCATTGCCTCAGAGCACCTCGATCGTGGGTCCGGACGGCAGCCGTCGGCGGCAGTCGAGGACGAAGGGGGCGTGTTCGGCGACGAGTTCGTAGTCGAAGGAGTCGTGGTCGGTGAGCAGGACCACCACGTCGGCGGCCTTGAGCTCCTCCGGTTCGAGGTCGACCCGCACCAGCCGGGAGTCCACCGGCAGGCTCTCCACGACATGCGGGTCCGCCGCCCTGACCTGCGCCCCCATGTCGAGGAGCAGCTGGGAGATGCGCAGCGCGGGCGACTCGCGGGCGTCACCGGTGTTCTTCTTGTAGGCGAGCCCGAGCAGCAGGACGCGGGAACCGTTGACGGACCGGCGTCTGGTGTTGAACAGGTCGGTGATCCGCCGTGTCACGTACTCGGGCATGTGGTTGTTGACGTCGTTGGCCAGCTCCACGAAGCGGAAGCTCTGGCCGAGTTCGCGCTGCACCCGCCAGGACAGGTACGACGGGTCGATCGGCAGGCAGTGTCCGCCGACACCCGGCCCGGGCGTGAACCTCATGAACCCGAAGGGCTTGCTGGAGGCGGCGTCGATGGCCTGCCAGACGTCGATGTCCAGGTGGTGGGCGAACATGGCGATCTCGTTGACCAGCGCGATGTTCACGTGCCGGAAGGTGTTCTCCAGGAGCTTGGCCAGTTCCGCTTCCTTGGGCGACCCCACCGGCACGGTGGTGTCGACGAGCCGGCCGTAGAAGTCCTGGACCGCCTCCAGCGATGCCTCGTCGACGCCGGAGACGACCTTCGGGGTCTCCTTGAAGCCCCACACCGCGTTGCCGGGGTCGATCCGCTCCGGGCTGTAGCCGAGCCGGAAATCGCGGCCCGCGGTGAGCCCCGACCCCTCCTCCAGGAGCGGCCCGAACAGCTCCTGGGTGGTGCCGGGATAGGTGGTCGACTCCAGGACGACCGTGGCCCCGGGACGCAGATAGCGGGCGAGGGTGACCGCCGACTCCCTGATGTAGCGCAGGTCGGGAGTGCCCTCGTGGAGCGGGGTCGGCACGGTCACGACGGCGACGTCGAAACCGCCGCAGTCCCGCGCCGACTCGCTCGGGCGGTAGGTGCCGTCGTCCAGGGCCGCGCGCACCCGCTCGGAGGAGACGTCCTCCACGAAGGACTCGCCGGAGGCGAGGCTCTTGATCCGCCGGGTGTCGACGTCGTAGCCGATCACCTCGTGTCCGACCTCGGCGGCCCGGATGGCCAGCGGCAGGCCGACGTATCCCTGTCCGACCACGACGACACGCATCAGTGACTCCTGTTCGCGGGAGCGGTCGACGGGGTGAGCCGGAAGCGCTCGCGGACCGTCATGAGGACGAAGGCGGTGTTGGTGGTGAGGTAGCGCCGGCCCAGGCGGCGCGGTTCCTGCAGGGCCCGGTAGAGCCACTCCAGTCCCCGGCGCTGCCAGGACTGGGGGGCCCGCCGGGTGATCCCGGCCAGGATGTCGAAGGAGCCGCCGACCCCGTGCACGACCCGGGCGCCCGTACGTACGCCGTGGGCGGCGGTGAAGATCTCCTTCTTTGGTGAGGTCATGCCAAGGAAAAGCATGTGGGCGCCGCTCTCGGCGATGGATTTCGCGATCGCCTCCTGCTCGGAGTCGTCGAAATAACCGTTCCGGTGGCCCGCCACCTTCAGTCCCGGGAACCGGACGGCGACCCGGCGCAGCATCTCCTGGAGCACCTCCTGCCGGGCGCCGAGGAAGTACACCGGGATGCCGGCCTTCTCCGCCTCCGCCAGCAGTCTCAGGAACAGGTCGATCCCGGCCACCCGCTCCGGCAGCGGGGCGCGCAGCACCCGCGCGGCCCAGACCACGGCCTGTCCGTCGGCGAGGACCAGGTCGCAGCCGGTCACCGCCTCGGCGAGCCGCGGGTCGCGCCGCATGTTGACCAGCTTCGCGGCGTTGACCACGCCGATCTCCAGCCGTCGGCCCTCGCGCACCGCGGCGAGGCAGCGCTCGACCGTCTGGTCCATGGTCAGCGGGTCCAGCTCGATCCCGAACAGCGACCTCCGCCCGCTCATATCCGGCCCCCCTGCCAGGCGTAGAGCATCCAGCCGAACTCGTACGGCCGGCATTCGCGGTCCACGGACAGCGGGCGGTACACCCGGTCCAGCACCTTCAGCCGCAGCCCCGCGGCGGCCCGCGTGGACAGTCCGCGCACCGCCCGCACGGCCTTCCTCGGGTCACCCCGGTGGACCTTGCGCCAGGTCACGCCCAGTTCGTCGAGAATCAACGGCTCCTGGGCGGAGGGGTGTCCGGCCAGTTCCGGTACGTCCGTCATCCAGCGCAGCCCTTTGCGGACGGCCGCGCCGAAGTCGCCGCCCCCGGCCTCGGTGAGGTCGAACAGCGCGGTCGGCGCCATCGCGTGCTGGTGGACGCTGTAGACCGGATAGCCCTCCACGACACCGCCGGTGCGCGCGTCGTAGTGCCACCACCACTGACCGCCCTCGCCCTGGAGCTCGCAGACACGGGCCGCACACGCCTGGGCCGCGGCCAGCGCCTCGGGATCGCCGGGGCCACTGGCGTGGGCGCGGGCCAGCGCCTGGAGCGGGTACGTCTGGTCGGCGAAACAGCTCACGTGCGCCCGGTACCAGGGGAGCAGGCCGGGGCCGGTGGCGTGCGGGAAGAGCGGGCCGCCGCCGGTTCGGGAGCGCAGCAGACGGTCGCGGGCCGCGCGGAGGTGCTCCTCCACATCGGCCGCGTCACGGGCCGCCGCCAGCGCGGACAGCACCCAGGCCGCCTCGACGGTGTACTGCGGCCGGCGGTGGTCGTCCAGCGCCGTCACCCGGGCCAGGGCGTCGGACAGCTTGGGGTGCCCGGTCTCGGCGGCGGCCCAGGCGATGAGCGCGGCGTCGCCGAGGTTGGTCACCGACGGCAGTGACTCCACCAGCAGGCCGGTGAACTCCTGGGCGGTGCGGCCCGCGAGCACCGTCCGCTGGCGTTCCTCGGGCAGGCGGTGGACGCCGAGCGCGGTGATGGCCGCGTACCGTCTGCTGGTCCCGCGCTGCTCCAGGTGCCAGGAACCGTCGGGTGCCCGCGTCCCGGCCAGGGTGAAGGCGAAGGCCTCCTTGCCCGGCAGCAGCATCGCGGGCAGGCCCGACTCCGCCAGGGCCAGCAGCCGTCGCGCGAGCGGCAGCAGCGACGGTTCGTCACGACCGAGCGCCGCCAGACGTGAAATGGTCATCTTTCGGACACACCAACCCCCCTGTGGGTCCTGTGTTCAGCAGACTGTGCCCGTCGGGCCGTGACCGGCCGGACGGTGGAAAGGCAGACGTCAGACGCCGGTTCGACAAGCGCTCCCGGCTTTGGACACAGGTGTCCCCATCACCCCGTAACCCCCCTGGACACGACTGGCTCGTGTGCTCATCGTGCTTGGTCTGCACACTTCGTGCACATGTTATGCCGGTAGGTGTTCGAGAAAACACACTTTGCGAGAAACAGCTGGAAACAACCGGGAGCGCCGCCGCCGGACCGACGGGCACGCCGCCGGCGAGTGCCGCGGGCTCGTGGACCGGCGCGTGGTTCTGGAGCCTCACGTTGTCGCCGATCCGCACCCCGGGCCGACGGGTACCGGAGCCGCCGGACGGCACGGGCGCCTTCGTGCGGGGCGCCCTGCTCACGCCGGACCGGTCGGCGGAGGGATCCCGCGCACACCCGCGGCCGCGGCGCCGGCCGCCGGAGCCGCGTCGCGGACACGGGGAACTTGTGCAGCTTTGTGGTCGGCGGTATGGAACCCGGACGAAGTCGCCCATTTCGCCGTTCCTCGGCCGTCGACTCCGTGATAGCACGGGGGGATCGAGTCGAAAGGGCTTACGACCTCATGGGTATCTTCAGCCGTCGCCAGAGCGCGACCGCCGAGCCGGCCTCACCTGTCGACTTCCACGCGCCGGTGGAGGAGGCCATGCCCGCCGGTGCGGCGCTCGACCCCAGGCTGCGCGCGCTGACCGGTGAGTGGACCATCGACCGTCCGCACAGCCGCATCGGGTTCTCCGTGCGGCACGCGATGGTGACGACGGTCCGGGGCTCCTTCGCCGACTACGACAGCGAGCTGTACTTCGACGGAGCCCGGCCCTCCCGGTCGCGGGCGCACCTCGTCATCAAGGTGGCCAGCGTCGACACGGGCGTGGAGCAGCGCGACGCCCACCTCGTCGGCGCGGACTTCTTCGACGCGAGCCGCTACCCGGAGATGGTGTTCCGCAGTACGGACACCGTCCACGAGGGCGGGGAGAGCTTCCGTATGACGGGCGACCTGACCATCCGCGGCGTCACCCGGTCCGTCGACCTCCAGCTCGACTACCTCGGCTCGGTCATGGACCCCTTCGGCTACGAGCGCGCCGGTTTCGACGGCACCACCACGATCGACCGCACCGAGTGGGGGCTGGTCTACAACCAGCGCCTCGAAGCGGGCGGGGCGATGGTCAGCGAGAAGATCCGGCTGCAGTTCGACATCTCCGCCATCCGGGCGTGACGGGGTGACGCCGGGACGAGGGTGACGCCGGGACGGGGACGACGCCGGGACGGGGACGACGCCGGGACCCGCTCCGTCGGCGCTGCCGCCCGGTGCCGCCGTCACTCGCCCGACACCTCCCGCGCCTTGGCGTCGGAGCCGTCCGCCGCGTCCGCCGGCACGCGCGGGCGCTCGGGGCCGGAGGCGTCCGGCGGTGACGCGGGCCGGTCCCGTTCCGGGGCGGAGATCAGCCGCTCGGCCGTGCCCGCGGGGGCCTTGCCCTCGGCGGGCGTCTCCGGGATCTGACGGCGTTGCTCCTCCATCGCCACCGCCTCCGAGCCACTCGCCCCGCTCCCCGTCACCGCTCCCTCCGTCTCCTCCGTCCGAGCCCCAGCCGTCGCCGCCGGGTTCGTCGTCCGGGCGCCTCCTGCCGAGGTCGCCGTACCGGGGCGGCCCCACGCGTCGTCGTCGGCGGTGGGCTCGCCCCGATGCACCGGACGCCCCCGTCCGCGCGGAACCGCGGGGAACCGCGCCGGGACCGTCGTGTCCCCGAGGCCGAAGGGAACGGCGGAGAACTGCGCCATGACGGCGTCCAGCGGGCCGCCGCTCGCGTAGCGCACGGGGGAGCGAGCGGCAGCGCACCGTGCCCGGTCCGTGTGCGGGCCTGCGCGGCAGACGGGGCAGCAGGGCGACGGGCCGGTCCTCGCACAGCGGCCGCCGGCCTGTCCCGTTCTCCCGTCGCAGCACCCGCTGCCGCCCCGGGATCCGCACCTCCACCAGGCTCCTGGACCCGCGCCACCGCTTCTCCAGGCCCAGGCCGGCGACCGGGCCGGTGACCGTCGGGTGCAGGCCCTTCGACGTTTCCGGAGCGTCCGGGCGGAAGCCGTGCGGGGTCCGCGGCCGCAGGAGGGGTGCCCGCGGTCCCCATACGTCCATGCGGCGCCGGCAGGGGAAGGGCGACGGCGCGCGGGCCCCGGAGCCGGGCGGAGCCCTACCCCAGCCACTTCCGCAGCAGTGCCTCCCGCTCCGTCGGCCGGGGTGATCCGCCTTCCCGGGTGCGGCCCCACTCCGACATGGCCGTCAGGGTGGTGGCCACCGTCGCGGAGCCCTCCGTGAGGCGGGCCAGGAGGGCGCGGGAGAGGTCGGTCTCCGCCTGGGAGTAGCCGGCGGCCGCGGCCACGTAGGCCGCCAGCTCGTGGCCGCCGTCGGCTGTCTCCACGTTCACCGTCATCAGCGCCGGGGCCTCGTCCGCCCCGCCCGAGCCCGGGTCCACGAAGTTCAGCACCGTGGTCACTGCCATGTCGGTGACCGCGCCGACCCGCCGCATCACGGTCTTCACGGGCACGTCCGTCACCGTCAGACTCCGCACGTCCTCCCACGGGTGGAGACCGGCCTGTCCGTCCCCGAGGGCCACGACGCCCTCGGGGGACAGGCGTACCCCGGGAGCCAGGCCGGACGGCTTCGCGCCCACGTACACATCGCCCTCGGCGATCCAGAACAGGCCCACCATGGCCATGGGTTGCTCACTTCCCCCGACGACGGCACAGCCGTCAAGTCCCGGTACGATCAAGTCGCTCTCCGCAACGCGTGAAGCCGTCCGGGAGTTCCCGCCCGCGCCGAGACGCACATCCGCGGGCGGCGACGGGGTGGCGGAGCCCCGGCGGACGCGGCCCGTCGTCGAGGACGCCCGCGCCGTCCTGGACGCGGCCACCCTGCTGCCCGGCCTCGGTTCCGCCCTCTCCCGAGTCGTGGCCGTGCCCCCGGCGTCCGGGTGGTGGGGAACGCCGGGGGGCACCGCGGGCGCCGTGAAGGACGCGTCCGCTGGCCGGCTGTCCGACGCCCTCTTCCCGAAGGCCGGGACCACGCGCGGGGCACCGGTCGAGGAGGTCGGCGAGGAGGCGTCCGGCGATGTGCTCGGCGTCACCACCGGGGACGGTTCCCCACCCCGCGCAAGCCCCCCGCCGCTCGCCGGCGGTGCCTCGGCCGTCTTCACCGTCGGCGTCGGCGTCCTTTGCCGTGTCGCGGGGGAGAGCGTCACCACCGCCGGCAGGAGTGCCCTGCCGGCGGTGGTGCCCTCGCTCGCCGTCGAGCCGTCGAGCCGTCGAGCCGGCGCCTCGGCGGCGACGCGGTCAGCCGGGGAACGGTCGATGCCCCGATCCGATCCGGGGCGGGTGTGCCGCCCGAGACGCCCACCCAGGTCACCCAGGTCACCCAGGTCACCCAGGTCACCGGGGTCACCCGCCGCCCGCATCCCGTCGCGGGGATCCGGCACCGTCCACCGGAGCGCCGAGGCCGTCGCCTTCCGCACCTCCGCCGCCTACGTCACCGGGCGGAACGTCGTCGGCGGCGGCATCGGGGTCCCGGTCCGACGGGCGGGCGAGGGCGGGAGCGCGACGTCACCAGTTCTTGTAGCGCACCTCGCCCAGGCCGCAGAACGTGCAGCCGGCGCTCAGGAAGTCCGTCGTACGGCGGAACTCCTCGTCGGCCAGGTGCCACCGCAGCCACGCGGTGATGATGTGCTGCCCGTTGCGCGTGGCGGCGATGTGATCGGTGCCGTCGAGGATGTTGAACCACACCGGCACATCGGTGTTGGTGTAGTCGCGCTCCACGTTCGAGGTGGCGAAGTCGGCGTCGCCGCCGATGTAGAGGGCCGGATTGCGCAGACTGTCCGGGCCGTTTCCGTCGAAGGAACCGCCCGCCACGTGGATGGTGGTCTCCAGCCGCGGGTCGTCGGCGACGTCGAACGTCCCGATCGACCCGCGGGAATGACCGCCGAAGGCCACCTCGGAGAGATCGAGGTCCTGGTACAGCGGGTCGCCGGCGTCGGCGTTCACGTCCTCCAGCCAGTCGAGGGCGTCGACCATGTAGTCGCCGCTGCTGGACGAGACCTCGCTGTAGACCACGAACCCGTGCGACGCCCACTGGCGCAGCATGTCCTCGTAGGCGGCCGGGTCGGAGCCCGCGCCCGGGCCCCAGACGAGGATCGGGTGGTCCACACCGTCCCGGCCGGCGGCGGCCGGGTACACCAGCCATCCGTCGCCGTCCGGGCCCGCCGACTCGTCGACGGTGACCGCGTACGGTCCGGGCGCGGTGACGTCGGACACCGGGGGCAGGGACCCGGGCGGGGGATCGGTCGGCCCGCCGTCGCCCGCCGCCTCGACCAGGACGTCGTCGACCGTCAGCGACTCCAGGACGCTGTTGGCGTCCAGCGAGAACCGCAGCCGCAGCTCGTGCCCGTCCACCGAGGCGGGCAGGCGGAACGACGCCGCGCCGGTGGCGGTGCGCGCCGACTCCAGCGAGGTGAACGACCCGCCGTCGACCGAGTAGGCCGCGGTGAACGTCTCGCCGAGGTCCAGCCCGGACGCCGTCCGGGTGTACGACACCGTCACCTCGCTGTGCCCGGTCAGATCGATGGGCGCGGACGTCAGCGACGGGTCGGAGAGCAGCGAACCGCTCAACCGGGCGCCGTATGTGCCGGTGGTGACGGAGCCGTCGGCGGTGAACGTGCCGAGCCCGTCGGCGAAGTCCTCGCTGTAGACCGCGGTGGCGGCGGCAGCGGGAGGCGTGAGCGCGCCGGCGGCTCCCACCGACAGGGCGGTGAGGGCCACGGTGCCGCACACGCGTAAGCGCCAACTGGAACGAGACATGTCGGGAATCCCTCCTGGCCGCGCCGGCCGTCTGCGCCGCGGCGCGGGTCGTGTCGGTTGCGGGGGCGTGCCTGTCTGTCCTGTCTTCCCCGGTCACCGAAGGACGTCTCGGTACCGGAACGAGCCGATTCAAGCGGGGAGTCGCGGCGCGGGAATCACGTGAATCACCGGTGCGGTGCGGCGGGAGCCGCCGCGGTGCCGTACCGCCGGGAAGACCCGCGCCGTGAGCCGCTCGGGACGCGCCGCGAGCCGTTCGGGCGGGCCGGCGCCTCGTCCGTCCCCTTGCCCCCTCGTTTCCCGTACGCGGGGCGAGGTCTTCGACGCGTATCACGCCGGCGTCCCGGCGGCCTCCTCGACGCGATGCCGCGCTTCGCCCCCGCGGCCCCGGCCGACGGGATACGGGGACGGTGTCGTGGCTGCCGCGCGGCCTGGCGGGTCGACGCGGACCCGTCGGCGTCCCGTCACCGCTGACGCGCAGGGGCGTCCCGGCCTGGGGCTGGGGCTCGGGCACCACGCTGGAGCTGTTCGCCCTCGCGGGCACCGCGCTCGCGGCCTGGGCCGCTACGAGCTGCGCACCCGCGACCCGCTGATCGACCTGCGCACCACGGCCCGCCCCCGCGTGCTGCTCACCAACGTGTCCTCGATCCTCATCGGCGCCGGCATGTACGCCTTCATGCTGGTCGCGCCGCGGCTGCTCCAGTTCCCCGAGGCCACGGGGTACGGCCCGGGCCAGTCGATGCTGGCGGCGGGTCCGTACCTCGCTCCCGGCGGCGTGATGATCATCTCTCCTCCGGACGGCAAGCTCATCAACTCCCGAGGGCCCAGGCCCGCCCTCGTCCTCGGCGCGCTGGTGATCGCCGCCGGCTACGGCCTCGCCCTTCCGCTGATGGGGACCGCCTGGGGCCTGATGACCGCCGGTATCGTGATCAACAGTGGTGTCGCACTGGCCTACGGCGCCATGCCCGCGCTGATCATGAGCGCGGTGCCGCTCTCCGAGACGGCGGCGGCCAACGGCTTCGACGCCCTGATGCGCTCGCTCGGCACGACCGTCGGCTCAGCGGTGATCGGCGTCGTCCTGGCGCAGACGACCGTCACCATGGGCGGTTACGAGATCGCCTCGGAGGACGGCTTCCGCACGGGGCTGCTGATCGGCTGCGGTGTCGCGCTGGTGCCGGCCGCCGTGGCGTGCCTGATCCCCGCCCTGCGCACGGACAGCGAGGAGGCCGCGGACGAGAGGGCCCCGGCGGAAAGGCGCCGACCCGCGCCTGAGCCGTACGCCTGCCGGGCCCGGCGGCGGAACCGGGTTCCGCCGCCACCGGCCGCGGGCCGGCGACCCTACGGCGCCCGCACCGGCCCGTTCACGGCTCGGGCGAAGCGGGCATGCCCTCCGCGAGTCCGCCGCGGCCGAGGAGGCTCCGCATGATCCGTACCGGCCGGCGGTACAAGGAATCCCTCTCCGCCGACCGGCGGATCTGGACCGGCGGCGAACGCGTCGAGGACGTCACCGCGCACCCCCGGTTCGCCCCGATCGCCGGCATCCGCGTCCGTATTCACGACCTCGCCCACGAGGCCACCACCCGGGACGTCATGTCCTCCGCCGATCCGGACACCGGCGAGCGCCACAGCGTCGCCTGCGAACCGCCGCTCACCCGGCGGGACCGGCACGGCAGGCGCGCCGCCGTCGACACCGTGCCGGACGAGGCGCGCGGCGTCGTCACCCGGATCGGCGGCGAGACGGCCGGCGGGACGCGGTCGCTCCTCGGCGGCCGGCGGGTCCTCGGCGAGCCGGACCCGCGGTTCTCCGCAACATCCGGCGCCACGTCGCCCGTTCGGTGACCGAGGACCTGTTCCGCGTCTCGGCCGACCCCGGCCCCAGGGGCGACCGGTCCGAAAGCCCCCAGGATCAGGACCCCGACCCGCCGCTGCGGGTGGTCCGCGACGCCGCCGGACTGTCCGACCGCCTACGGGGCCCGGAGCGGAACTGACGAACACCGCCGTACGGCACACGGCACGGCTCGCGATGCCCGGGGGAACGGCGGGGGGAGGAACCCACTTTCCGCCACTCTCAACGTATAGCGCACGGGGGGCCTTGCGGCAAGGCCCCCGCCGTGCCGCACAATGACCGGCCTGAGCCCAGGACCAGCGGAAACGGGAGTCGCCGAGTGCGTGTGCTGTTGTCGACGTACGGGTCGCGCGGGGATGCCGAACCCTTGGTGGGGCCGGCCCTGGCGCTGCGGGACCCCGGCGCCGAGGCGCTGGTGTGCGCACCGCCGACCGAGGACTTCGCGCACCGGCCGCCCGGCGCAGGTGTGCCACTGGTGCCGGCCGGCCCGTCGGCGCGCGCTGACGAAGGCGGCGCCGGAGCCGTCGTCGCTGCCCGAGCGCGCCGCCGCGTTGATCGCCGCCCGGTCCGAGGTGGTCACCGGGGCGGCCGGGGGCTGCGACGTGCTGGTGGCGACCGGCGTGGTGCCGGCCGCGGCCGGTGCGCTGTCGGCGGCCGAGAAGCCCGGCATCCGTTCCGTGTCCGTGACCTTCCAGCAGCTGACCCCGCCGTCGCCGCCGCGCCCGCCGCTGGCGTACGCGGGCCGGCCCTTCCCGCCGGAGGTGACCGACCACCGGGTGCCGTGGGACCTGGACGCCGAGAGTGTCGACGTACTGTTCGGGGAGGCGCTCAGCACGAGCCGGGTCTCCCACGGACCGCCCCGGTGCGGGGCGTACGTGACCACGTCATCGGCGGCCGGCCGTGGCCGGCGCCCGACCGGTCCTGGACCCGGCCTCCGGACCCGACCCCCGGACCCGAGCCCGGCCCCTGCCACGCGCCTTGGCCGTGAGCGCCCTTCACATCGGAGCTGAGACAACCATGACCCCCCTGACCACCAGCGCGTTCAACCTCCCCGACCGGCTCTCGGCCAAGGGCGACCCGGCGCTGATCGCCGATGACGAGCGGCACTTCGCGGCCCTGGCGGCGTGCCTGGAGCAGTCCGTCACCGAGCTGTCCGAGCGTCTCGCCGCCGCCCGCAGGGCCCCCGGCGGCCTGGGCCGCCAGGCGATGGACCGGGACGCGGAGATCCACCGGCTCACCGCCCGGCTGCGCGCGCTGCGCCGCTTCGGCCTCGACCTGTGCCTGGGACGGATGGTCGGCACGGACAGCCCCGAGCCGGTGTACGTCGGACGGCTCGGTCTCACCGACAGCACGGGCCGCCGTCTGCTGGTCGACTGGCGTTCCCCCGCCGCCGAGCCGTTCTTCGGCGCCACCCACGCCCACCCGATGGGGCTGGCCAGCCGTCGCCGGTACCGCTGGAGCGACGGCCGGATCAGCGACTACTGGGACGAGGTGTTCACCCCGGACGGGTTCGCCGGCCACGCCGCGCTGGACGACCAGTCCGCCTTCATCGCCGGCCTCGGCTCCGCCAGGTCGGCACGGATGCGGGACGTGCTCGGCACCATCCAGGCCGACCAGGACGCCGTCATCCGCGCGGGCTCCCGCGGCACCCTGGTCGTCGACGGAGGGCCGGGCACCGGCAAGACCGTCGTCGCCCTGCACCGTGCCGCCTACCTCGTCTACTCCGACCCGCGCCTGGGCCACCGCAGGGGCGGCGTCCTGTTCGTCGGCCCGCACCGGCCCTACCTCGCCTACGTCTCCGACGTCCTGCCCAGTCTCGGGGAGGAGGGCGTGCAGACCTGCGTCCTGCGCGACCTCGTCACCGAGGGAGCCACAGCGGGCGTGGAAGCCGATCCGGAGGTGGCCCGGCTCAAGTCGTCCGCCGACCTGGTGAGAGCGATCGAGAAGGCCGTCCGGTTCTACGAGGAGCCCCCCACCGAGGGGATGACGGTCACCACCCCCTGGTCCGACATCCGGCTGAGCGCCGACGAGTGGGCCGTCGCCTTCGAAGCGGCGGCCCCCGGCACCCCGCACAACGAGGCCCGCGACCAGGTCTGGGAGGAACTGCTCACCATCCTGGCCGACAAGCACGACGGCGACGCCCCACAGGAACTGCTGCGCAGGTCGCTCGACCGGAACCGGGAGCTGCGCACCGCCTTCGACCGCGCCTGGCCGCTGCTCGAAGCGGCCGACCTGGTCGGCGACCTCTGGACGGTCCCCGCCTATCTGCGGCTGTGCGCGCCCTGGCTCGACCGGGACGAGGTACGCAGGCTCCAGCGCGCGGACCCGGCCGCCTGGACGGTGTCCGACCTGCCGCTGCTGGACGCGGCGCGGCAGCGGCTCGGCGACCCGCGGGCGGCGCGGCGAAGGCGCCGGGAGCAGGCGGCCCTGGCCGCCCAGCGCGACCGCATGGACCGGGTCGTCGACAACCTGATCGCGGCGGTGGCGGACTCCGGCGCGGACGGAGACGACGGCGAGGGCCTGGTACGGATGCTGCGCGGCCAGGACGCCCGGGTCAGCCTGGTCGACGAGAGCGAACTGGCCACCGCCGAACCGGACCTCCTGGCCGGGCCGTTCGCCCACGTCGTCGTCGACGAGGCCCAGGAACTGACCGACGCGGAGTGGCAGATGCTGCTGGCCCGCTGCCCCTCGCGCAGTTTCACCGTCGTCGGGGACCGCGCCCAGGCCCGGCACGGGTTCACCGAGTCATGGCGGGAACGGCTCGAACGGGTCGGCCTCGACCGGATCGGCCTGGCCCGCCTGAACATCAACTACCGGACGCCACAGGAGATCATGGCGGAGGCCGAGCCGGTCATCCGGGCCGCCCTCCCGGACGCCAACGTGCCCACCTCCGTCCGCAGCGGCGGCGTCCCCGTCGTCCACGGCTCCACCGCGGACCTGGAGACGGTGCTCGGGACCTGGCTCGCCGCACACGACGAGGGAACCGCCTGCGTCATCGGCGACCCCGCGTTCCCGGCGACGTCCCGCGTCCGCTCGCTCACCCCCGAACTGGCGAAGGGACTCGAGTTCGACCTGGTCGTCCTCGTCGACCCGGACCGCTTCGGCGAGGGCGTCGAAGGAGCCGTCGACCGCTATGTCGCGATGACCCGCGCGACCCGGCAGCTCGTCGTCCTCACCCGTTCCTGACACCCGCGGGCGGCGCGGCGGCGCGGGACCGGCCGGACCGTCCGCTCATGTCCCGTGAGAGGGCGCCGGGACCACGGAGCCCTGCCGGGACGCGACGGGAACTGTCGTGGGGGGCGACAAGTGTTCCGGTCGCGCGGGACGGCGGCGTCGCGCGCTCCACGGGGGAGCCGGACGGCGGTGGCGGCATGGGCGAGGTCGAAGCGGCCGGCACCTCGCCGGTCGGCTCGCGCCGACCGGCGAACGGGTCACCGCCCGCATCGCACTGCGCTGAGCACACCCACGCCGCGGAACGGCGACAGCCGCCTCGAAGGGCCGCTCGGGCCGGCCGCCGTCCCCGGACCGCCCCGTCGGCTACCGGAGCCGCGGAACCCGGTCGCCGTACCAGTCCAGGCACAGGACGGTGGCGTCGTCCCGCAGCCGGCCCCGGCAGGCGTCCTGCACGGCGCCTGCCAGGGTGCGGACCACCTCCCTGGGGTGGAGGGCGCGGGAGTCGCGGAGCAGGGCGGGCAGATCGACCTCGGACGCGCCGCGCTCCTGCATGCCGTCGGTGAGCAGGACGAGCCGGTCACCGGGGCGCAACCTCAGGTACTGGACCTGGTGGGGCACGGGGGAGGCGACACCGAAGGGCAGGTTGGCGCGGAGCACGAGTTCCCGTACGGTGCCGTCGCGCAGCAGCAGGGGACGCGGATGGCCGGCGTTGATCAGCTGGACGGCGCCGGTGGCGAGCTGGACACACAGCAACTGACCGGTGGCCAGGCCCCGGTTGTGGTCGAGCAGGGCCTGGTGCGCGCGTCTGGCCTGCTCCGCGATGCCGCATCCGGTGCGGCGGGCGCCGCGCAGCGCCCCCAGCAGCAAGGTGGCCAGCAGCGCCGAGTCGGTGTCGTGGCCCATCGCGTCCGTGATGGACAGGTGCAGCACGTCCCGGTCCAGGGCGAAGTCGTAGGTGTCGCCCCCGATGTTGTCGGCCGGCACCAGGCCGCCCGCGATGGAGAACTGCGCGGCGTCGCAGGCCGAGGCGGACGGCAGCAACTGGTGCTGGATCTCGGCGGCCAGACTGGTCGGTGTGGTGCGCCGGCCCCAGTGGTAGAGGTCGGTGAAGCGCCGGTCGGTGACGATGATGTAGGCCAGGGCGTGGGCCGCCTGGTCGATCTTGTACAGGACCGAGGGGTCGGCGTGCGGAAGGGTCACCTCCAGGACGCCCACGCAGTCCCCGCGGTTGGTGACCGGTGAGATCACCCGGTGGCTTCCGTCACCGTCCGGTTCGACGCGTCGGCGCTGCGACCGCAGCACCTTCTCGTAGACGCTGCCGCGCAGCGCGATGCGTGTCGCCCGGTGCCCGTCCCGTACGCCGTCGGCGGTGGTGAGCCGTACCAGCTCCTCCTCGATCAGATCCAGGAAGAGGAACGAGACGCTGGCCGCCGCGAACCGCTTTTGGAGGTTGCGCGCCACGACGTCGACCGACTCCACCGGCGAGGCGTCCTCGGCGTCGGCGAGCAGGTCTCCCAACTCCAAGGTGTTGCCGTCCATGGCCCTCTCCCTCCGCGGTCGTGGCGTCCTGCCGTCGCGGATGGTTCATCTGCCCGGTCCCGGCCCCCACATGCCCGGCCGGCCCCGCGCCGAACACGGTCGTGCGGGTGTGCGAGGCCGGAGGCACGTGAGGGTGGCGGCCGGGTTCACACCACTGGTGCGGGGGGTAAGCGGGTACACCTCAGTCAGGTCAGCCGAGCGAGAGGTGACTCATGCTCTTCACGCTGTGCACCGCCGGGCCACTGCTGCTCGCCCTTCTTCTGGTCCACCAGAGCACCGACCGGCGCGCGCCGCGTCACAAACGCCACGGTCCGCCGGTCCGCTGACCCGCCGCCGGACCAGGACGGGTGCGCCGGGGCGGTGCGGTCCACGACGCCCGACGCCGTCTGCCGCACCCTGGGCTGTCAGCCCGGCCACGCGCTGTGCCGGGTGTTCGACGGCGGTACGCGGACGGTGGTGGCCGGGGCGTGAACCTCGACGGCGGGGGCTCCCGGGCCGGTGCGCGCACCCGGTGGCCGGGCGACTCGCCCCGCGCGGCCGGGCGTCGGCCGCCTGCGGCGCCGAGCGGCACGTCGTCAGGGAACGGCGGACGGGAAGCGCGCGCCCCGTGGACATCCGTTGTCGCGGTCCGGTTTTGAGCCGTCGGCGGCGTACCGCCCGTCCGGACGCCGGCGCGTGTCCCGGCCGGTCAGCAGCGGGGTGTGCCGCGACTCTGAGCGGTGATGCGCCGCCGTCGGCACCCCGGCACCCCGGCACCGTCGGCCCGGCGCACCGCGAGCGCCGAGCAGGTCGTTGCTCCGCTCGATCGACGGGGCCCGGCCTCCGGGAGTCACCGCGCGGCCCGCGGCAACCGCTACTCGGCCTTCTCGGACGGTGCCTCGTCCGCCGGCGCCGCGGCCGGAGCGGTCTCGGAGGCGGTGTAGAAGACGGAGGTGCCCTGCTTGGTGCGCTGCACCTGGTTCCTGGCCACCAGGTTCTCCAGGGTGTTGCGCACGACCGTGGTCTTGACCGTCCGGTCGGCGTGGGCCTCGTTCAGCGCGCCGGCCACCTCCGCGGCCGAACGCGGCCCGGCCTGTCCGGCCAGCACACCGAGGATCAGCTCGCCCAGAGTCGGAGCGGCAGGCTTCTTCGCCCCGGTCTTCGCCGCGGTCTTCGCCGTGGGCGTGGTGCCGGTCCTGACACCGGACTCGGCGGCCGGCCCGGCCGCGGACTTGCCGGCCGACGGCGTCTTCTTCCCCGTCCGGTCCTGCCGCGGCGCGGACTTCTTCGCCCGGGCCCGCTTGGGGCCGGTGCCCTCGGCGGGCGCGGACTTCCTGCGCGGCGACGGCACGGCCGCGCTGTCGGACACGACCGCCTCCTCGGCCGGTGCCCCTGTCGAGCCCAGCGCCTGCTGGATGCTGACCAGCACACTGTGGTCGCGCTGCAACGCGGCGAGCCGCTCCTGAAGAGCGGTGATCTCCGAGCTGAGGCGCTCCTGCTCCTTGGCGTTGCGCTCCAGGTCTCCGGTCACCTGCGCGGCGTACTGCGAGGCGATTTCGGTGGCGGTGGACGCTGTCTCCGACATGGTCGGTCACTCTCCTTGACACTGACGGTCGATGCTGCCGGCGGGCAGCAGCCGGGTGCCGGGGGACCGCGGGGCACCCTTGCGGCCGCGCGCGATGGCTGGGCGGGCCTCGGCTGCTGCGTATGCCCTGAGGTGGAGATACTACGTACAACTAGTGCCACTTGTTCCTCTCGGGCCGTTTTCCACTGGATGGGAGTGGCTGACACACCGTCAGGTGGCGGGCCGCAGGGCACTCCGCGGCCCGCCACCTGACGGGTGTCCCCGGATGGTGCGCGCGGCGGTGTCCGGACGGACGCGCCCGGCCGGATGCGTCCGACGGGGCGCGACCGGTGCCGTCGGTGGCCCTGGCCGGCGGAGTGCGCGTGACCCGCGCCGGGAGGGGTGTGCCGAGCGGCCGGGCCGGACGCCGACGCACAGCACCGCCGGCCTTTTCTCCATCATCCCTATCGGTTTTATAGGAAACTGTTGACCGGGAGCGGTCCGGGTGCGCAGGATGGGACACATGTCCCGTACGCAGCAGCCGCTCGTTCGCCGTCGGCATGTCGACTTCTGTCGTGTCGCCGGCGCGGTCTGCCGTCTCCCGTAGGACGATCCCTGACGCGCTGACGCGTGCCGTCACCCCGCTTCGCCCCCTCCTGTTCCAGACTCGCCCCCTCCCGGCCGCCCGCCCCGCCCCGGCCGCCCGGCGCCCCTGTCGAGGAGCCCGTCATGACCACCCCCCTGCCGTCCGAGACCCCGCCCCCCGGACCCGCCGACCCGGGCCCCCGCCATCTGCGGCTGGTGCCCGGACAGCCGCCCGGCGACCCGGCGGCGCGGGCCGCCGGGCCGCTCGTCGGCTACGTCGTGTTCGTCCCGGAAGGCACCGACCCCGCCCGCCTGTTCGTCCCCGACGGGCCGCGGCCGGTCATCCACCCCCTCGCGCCCGTGCCGGAGGCCCCCGCGGAGCACGGCACGGCCGAGGAGGAGAACGACATCGGGATCGACACCGTACGGCGCGTCGCGCGGATCGGCGGACGCCTGCTGGACCTGACCTACCTGGAGTTCGAACTGCTCGCCCACCTCGTCGCCCACCCCGACCAGGTGCTCTCCCGCGAGTCGCTCATCGGCAGCGTATGGGGGTACGGCCACGTCGGCGACGGCCGCACCGTCGACGTGCACATCGCCCGGGTGCGGGCCAAGCTCGGCCGCGCCCACCGGCACCGGATCGTCACCGTCCGGCGCGTCGGTTACAAGTACACCCCCGCCCGGCCGGAGTGCTCCGGCTCCGCGTCCCGAGGAAAGTCCTGAGGAGGAACGGCGGTGACGCTGCCCCACCCCGGCCCGGTGCCGGTCCGCCGGTCACCGAGGCACCGGGAACGGACGTGACGACGACCGCCCCCGCCCCTTCGGTCCCTTCCCCGGCCGAGGCCGAGGGCCGTGCCCACTGGCTGCTCGTCGCCCGTGAGGTGGCCGAGGACCTCGCCACCGACGCGATCACCCGCGACCAGGCCGGCAAGCCCCCGTTCGACGAGGTCGCCCGGCTCCGCGAGGCCGGACTGCTGACCCTGCTGATCGCCGCCGAGCACGGCGGGGGAGGGGCGGAGTGGAGCACGGCCCACGCCGTCGTCCGGGAGGTCGCCGCGGCCGACGGGGCCATCGGCCGGCTCCTCGGCGGCCATTACGTCCTGTCCTGGACGGCCCGCTTCTTCGCCGGGCCCGACCTGGCCGCTCGGGTCGCCCGCCGTTCCGCGGCGGGCCAGTGGTGCTGGGGCGGCGGCTTCGCCGCCCACGAGCAGCCCCTGCGGCTCGCCCCGGACTCCCGCGGCGGCTACCTGCTCAACGGACGCCAGGACACCGTCGGCGGCGTCCGCGTCGCCGACCGGCTGGTCGTCCGGGCCGCCCGGCCCGACAGCGGCGAGCCGCTGGCCGTCCTCGTCGACCCCGCTCACCCCGGTGTGAGAAGCGGGGACGACGGGGACGCGTTCGGGCAGCGGCTGTCGGACACCGGCAGCGTGGAGTTCGACGCCGTACCCGTCGCCGGTGACGCGGTGCTGGGGTCGCTCTCCGCCGACGAGGGCGCGCTGCCGCCGTTCGCCGGCCTGGCCGCCGCCACCGGACGCCTGGTCTCCGCCCAGCTCTGCCTGGGCATCGCCGAGGGCGTGCTCGCCGAGGCCCGCGAGTACACCAGGACCCGCGAGCACATCCGCGCCGGCGGCCGCTCCCCGCTCGGCGACCGCCCCGAAGCCGGCCTCCCGTCCTGGCAGGACGGCCCGGCGCAGGACCCGTACCCGCTGGTCACCTACGGCGAACTCACCGTCGACGCGCGCGCGGCGTCCGCCCTCGCCGACCAGGCGGTGGCCGCCCTCGACGACGGGCTGGCCCGCGGCGAGGACCTCACCGACGACGAGTGCGCCGAGATCTCCGTACTCGCCGCCGCCGCCGAAGCCGCCGCCGCGCGGGCCGTCCACGACATCACCACCCGCGCCCTGGACGTCATCGGCCCCGGCGCCGCCTCCTCGCGCCACGGGTTCGACCGCTTCTGGCGCAACGCCCGCACCCACACCCTCGGCCACCCCGTGGCCCACGGACTGCGCGAGGTCGGGGACTACTTCCTCAGCGGGGCACATCCCCCGTTCGCCCTCCCCGCCTGACGGGACCGGCCGCGGCGCGGCCGGCGCGGAGCACAGGGAAAGGCACCGGCCGTACGGGGCGGTGACGCCCCGTACGGCCGGTGCCCGGTGTGCCCTACCCGGTCAGCGGGTGACCAGCAGCCCCCGGCCGCGCAGCACCCGCCGTTCCAGCGGACTGAAGACCAGCAGGTCGACGGCGATGCCCACCACCAGGATCAGCAGGATGGCGAGGAACACCTGCGACATGCTGGAATTGTTGCGGCCGTTCTCCAGCAACTGCCCCAGCCCGACGCCCAGGTCCGGCGAGGACGCGATGATCTCGGCCGCCATCAGCGACCGCCAGGAGAACGCCCAGCCCTGCTTGAGCCCCGCGAGATAGCCGGGCAGCGCGGCCGGCATCACGATGTGCCACGCGCCGCGCAGTCCCGTGGCGCCCAGCGTGCGGCCGGCCCGCAAGTACAGCGGCGGGATCTGGTCCACCCCCGCCACCAGGCCGTTGGCGATCGACGGCACGGCACCGAGCAGGATCACCGCGTACATCATGTTGTCGTCGAGCCCCAGCCAGATCACGGCGGGCGGCACCCACGCCACGGACGGCAGGGACTGCAGCCCGGACAGGATCGGCCCGATCGCGGCCCGGACGAACCGCACCCGGGAGACCAGCAGGCCGAGTGGTGTGCCGATGACCAGTGCCAGCAGGAAGCCCAGCAGACCACGGGAGACGGAGGTCCAGATGTAGTCCAGCAGGGTGCCCTGGAGCCACGCCTCGGACACCTCGCCCCACACCGCGGACGGCGAGGGCAGCTTGTACGCGGGCGCGGCCCGGGTCCACACCAGTACCTGCCAGACGACCAGGACGAGGGCGACGGCGGTGACGGGCGGCAGGACTTTGCGCAGCAGTACCTCGCGCAGGGGCGGACGGCCCACCCGCACGGTGTCCAGCGCGTCGAGCCCGGCCTCCAGGCCCGCCAGGTCCCGCGACGCCGCGTCGTCCCGGTGCGCCGGTCCGGTGTCAGTGCCGGCCATGGCGGCGGATCTCCTCTCGCAGTTCCCCGGTGATCTCGGCGGACAGCTCGGCGACCGCGCTGTCCTCCAGGCGGCGCGGCTGCGGGATGCCGACCGTCCAGGACCGGGCGATCCGCCCCGGCCGCGACGACAGCAGCACCACCCGCTGGGCCAGCCGCACCGCCTCGCGCACGTTGTGCGTGACGAACAGCACGGCCAGGCCGGTCTCCCGCCAGATCCGGGTCAGTTCGTCGTGCAGGACGTCCCGGGTGATGGCGTCGAGCGCCGCGAACGGCTCGTCCATCAGCAGCAGCCTGCTGTCCTGGGCCAGTGCCCGGGCCAGCGCGACGCGCTGGCGCATCCCGCCGGACAGTTCGTGCACCCGCTTGCCGTACGCCCCGTGCAGCCGGACCAGTCCGAGCAGCCGCTCCGCCTCCAGCCGGCGCTCGGGTCCGGCCACGCCCCGCATCCTCAGGGCCAGTTCGATGTTCTTGCCCGCCGTCAGCCAGGGGAACAGCGCGTGTTCCTGGAACATCAGGGCGGGCCTGCCGTCCGTGCCGATCGTCCCCGCGGACGGCCGGTCCAGCCCGGCCACGAGGTTCAGCAGCGTGGACTTCCCGCAGCCGGAGGCCCCGAGGAGGGTGACGAACTCACCGGGCGCGACGTCGAGCGTGATGTCGTCCAGGACGAGCTGCTGCCCACCGGGCGCCCCCGGCGCGGGGAAGGACTTCGAGACGTGCGCGACACGGGCGGCGTGTGCCGCGGCCCCGGCGCCCTCAGCGGCCTTGGCGGCCTTGGCCGTCGTGCTGGCCATGATCGTCACCTCCAGGGGTCTTCATGGGATCGGTGCCGCCGGTGGGCCCGGTGGGTCCGGTGGGTCCGGTGGGTCCGGTGGGTCCGGTGGCCGTCACTCGGTGCCGAGACCGGCGTCGTCGACCTCGGCCTCGCCCTTGGCCCTGAGGACCTTGTTCAGCGGTGCCAGGTCGTAGATGCCCTTGAGGTTCGGCTGCTCCAGCAGGCCGGCCTTCACCGCGTGCTCGGCCTCGGTGTCCAGCGTCGAGGCCAGCGGGTCGTCCAGGAAGGTGATGGACTTCCACGCCGGGTCGATGACCTCGTCCGGCAGGGCCTTGCCGGAGAGCTTCTCCAGCGCCTTGTTGGCGGACGCCTTGGCCTCCTCGGGGTTGGCGTTGATCCACTCGTTGGTCTCGACCGAACCGCGCAGCACCGCCTCGACGACGTCCGGGTGCTCCTCGAGGAACTTCTGCGACACGATGATGTTGGTGATCACGAACTTCTTGTCCGGCCACAGGTCGGACTCGTCCAGCAGCACCTTCGCGCCCTCGGCGACCAGTTTGGACGCGGTCGGCTCCGGGACCCAGGCGCCGTCGATCGAGCCGGACTTGTAGGCGTCCGGGGTCACCTTGTTGTCCGAGCGCACGACCGACACGTCGCCCTTGCCGCTCTGTGCGTCGACCTTCCAGCCCTGCTCCGCGATCCAGTTGAGGAAGGCGACGTCCTGGGTGTTGCCGAGCTGCGGGGTGGCTATCTTCTTGCCCTTCAGGTCCTCCTCGGACTTGATCTTGTCCGGGTCGACCACGAGCTTCACCCCGCCGGAGGCCGAACCGCCGATGATGCGCAGGTTCTTGCCGTCCGCCTTGGTGTAACCGTTGATGGCGGGGGAGGGGCCGATCCAGCCGATGTCTATGGACCCGGAGTTGAGGGCCTCGATCTCGGACGGGCCGGCGTTGAAGGTCGACGCCTTGATCGTGGTGCCGCCCAGCTCCTTCTGGAACAGGCCCTCCTGGACGCCGACGAGTGCGGTGGCGTGGGTGAGGTTCGGGAAGTAACCGATCCTGACCTCGTCCGCGGAGAGCTTCTCCGCGTTCGCGGCGACGCCTGCCGACCGGTCGTCGTCGCTGGACTCGGAGCCGTAGCCGCAGGCCGTCAGCAGGAGGGGGAGGGCCGTCAGGGCGGCGAGGGTGCGCAGGGCGGTGAACGGTCCGGCGGCAGACACGGAGGTGTCCTTTCGGAGGGTGCGTGGGCACGGGGCTGCGGGGGCACGCGCGCGAAGGCGGCGGGTGCCCGGGGGACGTCCGGGAACGTGACGGCGACGCGGGCGCCGTCACGTTCCCCGGTGGAACCGGTCGTGGCGTGGTCTCAGACGCCGGGACAGACGGCGCTGGACGTGCGGAGGAGGTCGACGTGCCGGCGGGAGGTGAGAAGGGGCAGCGACCGGTCCGCGCGGCTGAGCGTTCCCATGGTCACCCCTCGATCCCATCCCTAGTTTTCCCACCGGGTTGATAGGGATCGTGGCAGAAGACGGGGCCTGCCCCAAGGGGGAGTTCACATGATGGTCAGCCGCGTCTCGTCAAGCGAGACGCGGCAGGTGGTGGCGGTCTGGTCAGGGGTTGGTCCAGGCTCCCGGCGTGTCGGTCAACGCCGCCACGTCGGCGGGCAGTTCGGCCGAGGCGACATCGGCGAGCGTCACCCCGTCGAGGATCTCGCGGACGTTGGACCGCAGAGCGATCCACAGGGGCAGCAGCGACTCGGCGGGGCCCCGGTAGGACAGCTCCGGCGGGCGGACCCCGCGTACGGACACCAGGGGGCCGTCCACGACGCGGATGACATCGGCGATGGAGATGGACCCGGCCGGCTTGGCCAGCCGGTACCCGCCGTTGCCGCCGCGCTGGCTGACCACGAGCCCGCCGCGGCGCATGTCGCTGAGGATGCCCTCGAGGAACTTGTGCGGGATGTCCTGGGCGTCGGCGATGGCCTCGGCCTTCACCGGCCCGTCATCCCCCGACGCGACGAGTTGCAGCGCGGCGCGTACCGCGTAGTCCGCCCTGGCTGAGATCCGCATACGTGCATTATTCCGCACGGCGGCGCGGCCTTCCGCCGGTCGTCGTGACCGGAGCCGGGCGTCCTGACCGGGGGAGGGCGGTGTGCCGGAGGCGTCCGGGCGGCGCGCGCGGAGCCACCCGGCCGGGCACATCGGCGCCGAGTCCGCCCGGAGGGCGCGAGGCGTGCCGACGGGTCGAGCAGCGCGCGGGCGGGGCCTTCGTGCGCCTGTCCGGCGCCGGCCGGGTACACCGGCGCCGGGTCCTCCGCAGGGGGCGTGGCACACCGGGGCCGGTCCGGCGGGCCGGCCCCGGCGGCGGGTACCGGGCCGCCCGGAGGGACCGCCCGCCACCGGCCCTCCCGTGACACGCGGGAAGGAGCGGGCGCGTGATGCGGACCGGCGCGTGTCCTGGGTCAGTCTCCCCGGCGGCGCAGCGCCAGCCACAGCACCAGGACGCCCGTTCCCGCACCGGCCAGCAGCAGGGCGCGGTTGTCCCGCGTCGCCCGGGCCGACCGGGCGGCCGTCTCACGTACCGGCTCCGGCGCCTTCTCGTGCCAGGTCCGGCCGGCCCGGGACGCCACGGCACGGGCCTGTCCGGTGGCCCGGGCGGCCTGGTCCCGGACCGGCTCGGGCACCTTGTCCCGCACCTGGTGCGCCGCCTCACCGGCCCTGGCCCTCGCCTGTCCGGCCATCGAGGCGGCCTGTTCCTTCGCCTGTCCGGCCATCGAGGCGACTTGTTCCTTCGCCTGCCCGGCCACTGCCGCGGCCTGGACCTTGGCCTGGGCCGCCTTCTCCTGGGCGCGGGCCTTGACGTCCGTCTTGGCCGCCAGGGCTTCCACCGTCTCGCCCAGTTCCCGGCGGGTGCGTTCGACCTGCTGCCGCAGCTCCTCGGGGCTCTGCGCGGCCGGTCCGTCGTGCTGCGGCTGGGTCATCGGTGCGCGCTCCCCTTGATCTCGGCCACATCGGCCTTGATGTTCTCCATGGTCCGCTGCGGCGTGGGCGGCGCCGCCCGGCCGACCTGCTTCTTGCCGCTCAGCGCCAGCACCGCGGCGATCACGCCGAGCACCGCGGTCACGATCAGCGCCGCCGCCCATACGGGAAGGGGGACCGCCAGCGCGGCGATCGCGGTGGCGACCAGGGCCTGGAGCATCAGGAACCCCACCAGGCCGGCACCCCCGAACATGCCTCCGCCCTTGCCGTACCGCTTTCCCTTCTCCTTCATCTCCGCCTGCGCCAGCCTCAGTTCGCCGCGCACCAGCTCGGTCAGCTGCTGCGAGGCCCGCTGTACCAGCTCGCTCACAGGCTCCTGCCCCTGTCCGTGCCCGGGGCCGTGTCCCGGGCCGTGTCCGTCCGCACCGGCGGAGTGCGGCCGTGTGCTCGTGGTCGCCACGGTGATCATCTCCGTTCCGCTCGCCGGGGCCCGTGCCGCGGTCCCCGGAGTCCCTGAAGCGCGCGAGTACCCCCGACGGCGGCGGCCAGACGGCCGCCGTCAGGCCGCGTCCGGGTGCCGGGCCCCGCCGTCGGCGCGGTGACGGTGTTCCGCCGCCGTCGCGGCGACCAGCCGCAGCTTCCCGTGCCGTTCGCGCCCCCCGTGCCGCCCGCGCTTCCCGTGCCGCCCGTGCCGCCTGTGCCGTGCCGTCGACGGCCGCGAGGGCGGGCCGAACAGCAGATCCTCCAGTCGGTCCGTCCCGTAGAGCAGGAGCCCCAGGGCGGGCAGCAGCACAACGGCGACGACGACGATCACCACGGGCCCCCTTCGCACCGGTACACGGAACGGGTGCCCGCCGCCGGCTCCGGGAGCGGTGACGGGAGGTGGAGATTCCATGACGGTGGGACGCAGGCCGGCGCGCCCCGGTCCGCCACATGCCGACCGGCCCGGGCGCGGGTAGCGTCCATGAGTGGGAGAAGCCGTACCGGGTGCCGGGCCCGCCGTACGGCCCGGCGGTGAGCGAAGGCCGCTCCGGCCCGGATCGATCGTCCCGGCGCTGCGGGAGGTGTTCGGTGACCGGCACACCTGGACCGGCCGTCGGCCTCGACGCGCTGGACGCCGCCTTCGCGGAGACCGTGCGCCGGATCGGCGCGTCCGTGGGCGCGCTGTACCTGCTGACATCGCTCGAGCCGGTGCTGCGGCTGGACGTGCTGTACGGCGCGCCCGCCGGCTTCGCCGCGCCCTGGGTCCGGATGCCGCTGGCCGCCCCCACCCCGGTGGCCGACGCGGCCCGCGAGGACCGGCTGGTGTGGGTCGGCGGCCACGAACAGCTGGCCCGGGCCTACCCCCGTACCGCGGTGGCCCTGCCCTACCCGATGGCGCTGGCCGCCGCGCCCGTCACCGGCGTCCGGCGCTGGGGCGCACTGCTGCTGATGTGGCCGCTCCCGCGCCCGCCCCACATGTCCGGACGGGAACACGGACACATCACCACCAGTTGCCGCCGCCTGGCCCGGCTGATCGAGGAAACCGCCGGACACGGCCTCCCGGCGGACCGCGACGCCCCGCCCCGGATCGTGCCGGCCGAGCCCGCCCACCGGAAGGCGGACCCCGACCTGGCCGCCGCCGACTTCGCCGAGCGGCTCCCCGGCGGCAGCTGCGCCGTGGACCTGGCGGGACGCTTCACCTATCTCAGCTCCGGGGCCTGCGAGCTGCTGGGCCGCGACGCCGGCCACCTGCTGGGCACCCGGCCCTGGCAGTCCCTGCGCTGGCTCGACGACCCCGCCTTCGAGGAGCGTTACCGCGCGGCCGTCCTCAGCCGGCGGCCGGTCGCCTTCACCGCGTGCCGCCCGCCGGACCGGTGGCTGGACTTCCACCTCTACCCGGACGCCAGCGGCATCAGCGTCCGCGTCGTGCCCAGCGGCTCCGGGCCGGCTCCGGCCGAGGCGCCCCGCCGGGCCGCACGGCTCGCCGCACCGGCCCGCGCGGGCCGGCTCCACCAGCTCACCCATCTGGCCGCCGCGCTGGCCGAGGCCGTCGGCGTGCGGGACGTCATCGACCTGGTCGCCGACCAGGTCCTGCCCGCGTTCGGCGCCCAGGGCCTGATCCTGGCCGCCGCCGACGCGGGCCGGCTGCTGATCACCGGGTCCCGCGGCTACGCCCCCGACGTCGTCGAGCGCCTGGACGGCGTGCCCGTGGACAGCGGCCTGACGCCCGCCGGGCGCACCCTCAGCACCGGCTCCCCCCTGTTCTTCTCCGCCCCCGAGGAACTGCGCCGCGGCTATCCCGACGCCCCCGTGGTCAGCGGCAAACAGGCCTGGGCCTTCCTGCCCCTGGTCATCTCCGGCCGCCCGGTGGGCTGCTGCATCCTGTCCTACGAGCGCAGGCACCGTTTCCCGGCCGAGGAACGCGCCGTCCTGACCGCCCTCGCCGGCCTCATCGCCCAGGCCCTGGACCGGGCCCGTCTCTACGACACCAAACTGGACCTCGCCCACAGCCTCCAGCAGGCGCTGCTGCCGCGGACCCTGCCGGCCGTCGCGGGCCTGCGGGTGGCCGCCCGCTACCTGCCGGCCACCCGGGGCATGGACATCGGCGGGGACTTCTACGACCTGATCCGGCTCGGCGACGGCGCCGCCGCGGCCGTCATCGGCGACGTCCAGGGGCACAACGCGGCGGCCGCGGCGCTCATGGGGCAGGTCCGGACCGCCGTCCACGTGAACGCGGCCCGCGGCACACCGCCGGAACAGATCCTCTCCAGCACCAACCGGCTCCTGACCGACCTCGCCCCCGACCTGTTCACCAGCTGCCTCTACGCGCACCTGGACTTCGTCCGGGGCCGGGCCACCCTGGCCAGCGCCGGCCACCCCCCGCCCCTGGTCCGGCTGCCCGGCGGCGCCACCCGGCCCGTCGACGTGCCGCCCGGCCCGCTGCTGGGCGTCGACCCCGCCGCCCGGTACCCGCACAGCGACATCCCGCTCGTGCCGGGGCTGACGCTGCTCTTCTACACCGACGGTCTCATCGAGACGCCGGGGGTCGACCTCGACGACGCCATCGCCCACCTCGCACGGCACTTCGCCCAGGCCGACGACCAGGACCTCGACCTGCTGATCGACGATCTGCTGAAGAAGGCCGGCCCCTGCGGACAGCGCACCGACGACGTCGCGCTCCTGGTCCTGCGGCGGGACGCGGCGGACGGGAGGTCCTGAGGCCCGGGCTCAGGACCGGGAGTCGCGCCGCGCGTCGTGGCGGGCCAGGACGGACAGGACGGCGGCCACGGTCAGACCGGCCTCCGCCTCGGCGGGGTGCCGCAGGGGGACGCCCGCTTCGATCCGGTAGACGTTCGACCTTCCCCGACGGGTGTGGGAGAGGTAACCGTCCTCCTCCAAGTCAGAGATGATCTTGTGTACCGCGCGCTCGGTGAGCCGGCAGTGCGCGGCGATGTCCCGCACGCGCGCGCTCGGATCGTCGGCGATCGCTGCCAGGACGCGGGCGTGGTTGGTCAGGAACGTCCAGCCGGTGTGTGGTTCGGGTGCTCCTTCCATGATTCCTGAGTGTGACGAGCGTTTCACGTATCAGCAAATAGGAAATACCTTTCAGGTATCTGTTGACAGGTGATGTCACCGGGGCCGATCCTTGCGCAGGACCCAGCACCGGAAAGGACGACGTGTGCCATGACCCCGCAGCCGTTCTCCGCGGTGCGCTCCCCCACTCCCGGCGGTGTCACCGTGGTGACACTGCGCGGTGACATCGACCAGGACGCCGGTGCCGGGGTGCGCCGGGCACTGCTGCCGTCCGGCGGCCCGGCCCCGTTCACGGTCGTCGACCTGGCCTCGGTGTCCTTCATGGACTCGGCCGGTGTCAACACGCTGATCCAGGCCCACCATGCCGCGCGGTCCCGCGACGGCTGGATACGGCTGGCGGCGTGCTCGCCCACCGTTCTGCGCGTGTTCGGTGCCCTGGGCATCGACGGGCTCCTGCGCTGCTACCCCACCGTGCGGGAGGCTCTCGGCGACCGACGCCTCGTCCGGTGACGTGCGGGAGCCCGCGGCCGACGGGCCGGGCCGGGCCCGTTCCGCGCCGGACGGCACCCGCCGCCGGTGCCGAGCGGCAGGGCGTGCGTGTCGCGGAACGAGGCGGGGAACGCTCGCCGTGGCGGCGATCCGCTTCAACGGCTCCCGTGGCCGCGCGGGTTCCTCCGCGGACGGCCCGCCCGGGGCGTCACCCGAACGGGAGGGGCGACGCCGCGTCGGCCACCCGGACGGGAAGAGGGCGAAGCGGCCGTGTCACGTGGTGCCCGCAGGGGCGCGAACGCGTCGCCCCGCGCCTGCGCGCGCTCCATCCGGTCAGCGCTCACCGCGCGTCACGCGACGGCCGGGCGGCCCGCGGTGTCAGTGTCCGGTCATCGGGATCCACGGACGGCGCGGGCCCGCCCCGCCGCCCGCGAGAAGGGACACGGACATGAAGCCGCCGAAGACCGTGACGACCGGAGGTCTGCGGACCGACGAGGACGCCTACTACGACGCGTTCACCCGGTTCCTGGCCAACAGCGACGAGAAGGCCACCACCCACGCCTACCTCGACGAGGTGGTGCGCCGGCTGCCCGCCCGGCGCGTGTTCCTCGACGTCGGCCCCGCCGACGGAGCGACCACCCGCCACGTGGGCCGGTCCTTCGACCGCACCGTGTGCGTCGAACCCAGCGCACCCATGCGCCGTGCCCTCGCCCGCACCTGCCCCGACGCCGTGATCCTGGCCGAACCGGTGCACCGTGCCGATCCCGGCGTCGGCGTCGACCTGGCGCTCCTCTCCCACGTGCTGTACTACATCCCCCGCGAGGAGTGGGCGGCCACACTCCGGCGTGTCCTGGGGTGGGTCGAGCCGGGCGGCACCCTGCTCGTGATCCAGCAGGACCCGGACAACGCGTGCATGCGGATGGTGCGCCACTTCACCGGCATCGGCTTCGGCCTGCGGGACCTCGCGGACGAACTCGCCGCGGCACCGGACGGCCTGACCGGTGACCTCCGCCTGGAGTCCCTCCCCGCCCACTACCGCGGCGACGACCTGGCGGAGACGGTCACCGTCGCCGGGTTCCTCCTCAGCTTCCCGGGCGGTCCCCGGCCCACGCGCGAGGCGGTGGAGGAGTACGTACAGCGGCACTTCAGGACCGAGGACGGCACCTACCGGATCGCGCACCACCAGGACGTACTGCGGGTCCGGCGCGCCGGCTCACGTACGGACGACTGACCGGCCGGCCCGGCCGCCCGGGAAAACCCGGTTGCCCCGCCCACGGACACGTGCCAGCGTGTGGCTGCACTGTCGTCGAGGCAACGGAGCGGACATGCTCATCCAGAACGTTCTCCCGACCCCGCGGCCCACCCGGGCCGCCTCGCTCGCGAACGTTCCGGAGTACTCGCATGCCCCCACAGCCCAGCGTCCGCGCGGTCACCGAGCCGTACCGCGGCCGGCTCGTCCTTGACCCCGTCACCGGCGCCCCCGGCGCCGGTGAACGCACCGGCGTGGTGGGGCAGAACGGCTCAGGGAAGACCACCCTGCCGCGCCTGCTCGCCGGTGCCGGGCGGCCCGGCAGCGGCGACATCGCCGTCCGGACCGGCGGCGGCCTCGGCCGCCTCCCGCGGGACAGACGGCTCCCGTCCCACCACACCGTCCAGCGGACCGCCGACCAGGCCCTGAGCGGCCCGTGCGCCTTCGAGAGCCGTCCGCGCGCGCTGGAGACCGCCGCGGCGGCGGGAGGCCGCGCCGCGCCCACCGAGCCGACGGCCTCCTTCCGACCGCGCGGCGGCTACGAGGCGGACGCCCGCGCCGAGCC
>NZ_JBUDHV010000034.1:0-80377 GCF_054956795.1 Streptomyces sp. SYSU D01066-1
CGCCTCCCTGTTCGCCCGGTTCTCCTCCCGCCAGGACGACTCCCCGCAGATGAAGATGATCGCCGCGCTGCGCAACCAGTTCGGCGGCCACGCCGTCGAACTGGCGAGGTGAGCACGGTGGGCGAGCTGCTGCTGATCAGGCACGGCGAGACGGAGTGGACCCGCTCGCGCAGACACACCAGCTTCACCGACGTGCCCCTCACCCCGGCCGGGGAGGCGCAGGCGCGTGCGCTGAAGCCGCTGCTGGCCGGCCGCCGCATCGGCGAGGTGCTGGTGAGTCCGGCGCGACGGGCCGTGCGCACCGCGTCCCTGGCGGGACTCAACGGGCTGCGGGAGGAGCACGACCTGCGGGAATGGGACTACGGCGGCTACGAGGGCGTCACCACCGCAGAGATCCACCGCACCCGGCCCGACTGGAACCTGTGGACCGACGGAGTGCCGGGGTCCGCGGACGGCCGCCACGGAGAGAGCCCGGACCTGGTCGCCGCGCGGGCCGACCGGGTGCTCGCCCGGGTGGAGACCTGGCTGGCGGCCCCGGACGCGGCGGACGTGGTGCTCGTCGCCCACGCCCACGTCCTGCGCGTCCTCACCGCCCGGTACCTCGGTCTGCCGGCCGCCGCCGGAGGGCTGTTCGTCCTGGGCACCGGCTCACTGTCCCGGCTGGGCAGGGAACACGGCAGGGCCGCGCTCATGGCGTGGAACACCACGGGCGCGGCCGTACTCGAAGCCGTGGGCTGACCGGCCGAGCGGAATTCGAGGGGGTGGCCACTTTTTCCGTGACCACCCCTTCCGGGTCAGTCCGTCCAGGCGGTGAAGAGGGCGTTCAGTCCCTCGGCCATGGTCGGGTGCGCGATGAGGCCGTCGCGCAGCGCGGTGAAGGGCAGACCGGCCCACATCGCCGTCTGCACCACGGTCAGGACCTCGGAGGACTCCGGCCCCAGCAGCGCCACGCCCAGGATCTCGTCGGTGTCGCGGTCCACGACCGCCTTCCACACACCCCGGGTGTCCCGCAGCGTACGGGAGCGGGGAATGGCCTTGACCGGGAGCTTGGCGACGCGGACGTTCCGGCCGGTGGCGCGGGCCTGCGCCTCCGTGAGGCCCACGCGGGCCAGCTCCGGGTCGGTGAACAGGTTCCAGGGGACCAGCCGGCCGGCGGTGCTGCGGCTGCCGCCCGCGATGTTCTCCTTCACGACGCGGTAGTCGTCGAGGGAGACATGGGTGAACTGCGGGCTGCCGGCCACGTCGCCCACCGCCCAGGTGTGCGGCGCGTCGGTGGCCAGTCGCTCGTCCACCCGGATGAAGCCGCGCTCGTCGGTGCGCACGCCCGCCGCGTCCAGCCCCAGCCCGGCGGTGACCGGGTCCCGGCCGGTCGCGGCCAGGATGTCGTCGGCGACCAGGGAACGGTCGTCCTCCAGGAACACGCGCACCCCGCCCGTCTCGCGGACGACCTCCTTCACCGAGACCCCCCTGGGCATCTCCACGCCGTCCTCGCGCAGGTACTCGGCGAGGACCTCGGTGATGTCCGGGTCCTCCTGGGGCAGCAGGGTGAGGTTGCGGTCGAGCACGGTCACCCGGCTGCCGAAGGCGGCGAACATCTGCGCGAACTCCAGGCCGACATAACCACCGCCGAGCACCACCAGCCGCTCCGGGATGCGGTCGAGCTGCTGGATCGTCTCGCTGTTCAGCGCCCCGGCCTCGGCCAGGCCGGGAACCGCCGGCAGGTGCGGCACGGTCCCGGTGTTGATCACCACGTCACCGCCCCGGACGACGCGGCGCCCGCCGTCGTTCAACCGGATCTCGACCGTGCGCTCCGCGACGAAGCGCGCCTCGCCCAGGACGAGGTCCATGCCACTGTCGAGGAACTGGCGGTGGTTGAGATCGACCATCTCCGAGACCACGCCCTCCTTGTGCGAGCGCAGGAGCCGCAGGTCGACCTCCAGCTTGCCGAGGTTCAGCCCCAGCGACTCCGCCGTCGCCACGCGGCGGGCCAGCCGGGCGCTGGTGACCAGGGCCTTGGTCGGGATGCACGCCACGTTGATGCACGTGCCGCCGATCATGCCGCGTTCGACCATGACCACCCCCCGGCCGGACCACGCGGTGTCCATGGCCAGGGTCTTGCCGGCCTTGCCGCCTCCTACCACCAGCAGGTCGACGTCCTCCACGACGTCCTCGGAACCGATCATCAGGCGTGCACTCCTCAAGGTGTCACCAGTGGGAACGTGACGGGTCGCCCGGCACTCCGGCCGGCACCGCCGGGTCCAGCGTCGCCCCGGCCGGGCCACCGCGCATCGGTCACATGACTCGTCTCCGCGCGGCGCACGGGGAGCGGCGGCGTTGAGTCATCCGACCGATGCCCGCCCCGCGACGGCGGCCCTACGGTGGGCCCGGCCGCCGAAGACTCGGTGCGGCGGGCCGCACGGGAGCGATGAGCGGAGGCCGTCATGACCATGGACCCGAGGGACACCACCCCCGACGGACCCGACCGGGAGACGGCGACCGGCGTCCGCTTCCGCGTCCTCGGCCCGGTGCGCGTGTGGGCGGCCGGTGCCGAACTGCCCACCGGGCCGCGCCAGCAGCGGCTGGTCCTGGCGGCGCTGCTGGCCCGCGCCGGGCGTCCGGTATCCCTGGAGGAACTGGTCGGCCTGCTGTGGGAGGAGGACCCGCCCCGCAGCGCGGCCAACGCCGTGCACCGCTACGTGGGAGCGCTGCGGCGCCTGCTCGAACCGGGACTGCCGGCCCGCGCGCCGGGCCGGTGGCTGGTCCGCCAGGCCGGCGGATACCTGCTGCGGGTCGGCCCGGACGAACTCGACCTGGTCGTCTTCCGGCGGCTGGTCCAGCAGGCCCGCGCGGCCCGGGACGCGAGCGAGGCGGTGGACCGGTTCGTCGCCGCGCTGGAGCAGTGGCAGGGGCGGTGCGCGGCGGACGTGGTGCCCGAGGACCCGGCCCCCCAGGTCTTCGCCGCGGTGGACCACGAGTACGTCGCCGCCGTGTCGGCGGCCGCGACCGCCGCGCTGCGCTGCGACCGGCCCGGTGCGGTCCTGCTGGCCGCGCGCCAGGCGGCGGAACGGCACCCGTTCGACGAGCGGCTGCTGGCCCAGACGATGCTGCTGCTCACGGCGGACGGCAAACAGGCCGAGGCGCTCACGCTCTACCACCGCTTCCGGGTGGACCTGAGGGACACACTCGGGATGTCACCGGGCAAGGAACTGCGCGCCGCCCACGACCGCATCCTGCGCGGACCCGAGGAGCCCGCTGTCCCGGCCACCGGCCCCGGCCCGGTGGAACCCGCCCCCGCAAGCCCGGCCGCGGACGGGCCGGAAGCGCCGCACGCCCCGGCCCAACTCCCCGCCGACCTGCCCTGCTTCACGGGACGCGCCGACGTCCTGCAACACGCGGAGCGCTTCGCGGCGGACGGTGACGGGACGCTGCGCGTGCTGGCGGTGGACGGCCTCGCCGGCGTCGGCAAGACCGCCCTGGCCGTCCACGTGGCCCACCGGATCGCCGCGCGCTTCCCCGACGGCCAGCTCTTCGCCGACCTCGGCGGCTTCGGCCCGACGGGCGGCCCGGCGGACGCCGGCGAGGTACTGGCCGGCTTCCTCGCCGCGCTGGGGGTCGACGCCGCCCGCGTCCCCGCCCGGACGGACGCCAGAGCGGCGCTCTTCCGCAGCGTGCTGGCCACACGGCGGGTGCTGGTCGTGCTGGACAACGCCCACGACGCGGCGCAGGTACGGCTGTTGCTGCCCGGCTCGTCCCGGTGCACGGTACTGATCACCGGCCGGCGACGGCTCACCGACCTCGCCACCCTGAACGGGGCCCGGCTCCTGTCGCTCGACGTCCCCTCCGCGGCGGAGGCGGCCCGGTGTTTCCTCCAACGGGTGGGTGCCGCACGCCCCGGCACGGACGCCGCCGCGGTCGCCGACATCGTCGAGCACTGCGGACGGCTGCCGCTCGCCCTGGGCATCGTGGCCGCCCGGGTGGCGACCTTCCCGGACCTGCCGCTGCGACGGACGGCCGACGAACTGGCGGCGGCCGGGGAGAGCCTGGAGGTGTTCAGCGACGACGACCGGAGCAACGCGGTGCGTGCCGTGTTCTCCTGGTCCTACCGCACCCTGGGACCCGACGCGGCACGCCTGTTCCGGGCCCTGCCCCGGCGCGGGCGGGGCGAGCTGACCACCGCGGAACTGGCCGGACTCGCCCCGGTGCCGGCCCGCACGGTCTCCGGAGCCGTCGCCGAACTGGTGCGCGCCCGGCTGCTGACCCCCGTACGGCCGGACCGGTACGGCGTACATCCCCTGGTGCTGGCGTACGCGGGGGAGCTGGCGCGCGAGGCACGGCGGCGGACGGGCGTCACCCGGGTCGCGCGGACCGGCGCGGGGCGTGTCGTCATGCCGTTCCCCGGCCGGCGGACGCGCGCCACCCGCGCGGGGCTGCCGCCCCGGGTCAGGCCGGCGCTTCGCTGACCGCCGTGGCGGCGAAGGGAAGGTCCTGCGGCAGCAACAGGGTGAGCGTCTCGACGTCGGCGTCGGTCACGCCGCCCAGCCGACCCGCCTGCCGCGTCATCATCTGCTCGACGATCTGGCGGGCCAGCCGCGCGTTGCCGAAGGACCGGGACCGGGGCAGGGCCTCCAGGTGGTGGCGCAGCGCCTCCAGGGTCGCGGGAGCGCACACGTATCCGGCCGTGCGGGCCTGTTCCCCGACGATGGCCAGCAGTTCATCGGTCGTGTAGTTCTCGAACTCGATCCGGCGGGTGAAGCGAGAGGCGAGGCCGGGGTTGGAGTCGAGGAAGCGGCCCATCTCGGCCGGGTAACCGGCGACGATGACGACGACCTCGTCGCGATGGTCCTCCATCAGCTTCAGCAGGGTGTCCACGGCCTCCCGGCCGAAGTCCTGCGGCGAGTTCTCCGGGGTCAGGGTGTACGCCTCGTCGATGAACAGGACCCCGCCCAAAGCCTTCTGGAACGCCTCGGTGGTGAGCTGCGCGGTGTGGCCGACGTACCGGCCCACCAGGTCGGCGCGGGCGACCTCGACGAGCTGGCCGCGCGGCAGCACGCCGAAGGAGCGCAGCAGCTCGGCGTAGAGACGGGCGACGGTGGTCTTGCCGGTGCCGGGCGGGCCGGAGAAGACCAGGTGGTGGCTGATGCGGGGGGTGGGCAAGCCGAGCGCGGCGCGCTGCCGGTACGCGGAGAGCAGGTCGACGATGCCGCCGACCTCGCGCTTGACCGCTTCCAGGCCGGTCATGGCGCGGATGGTGGCGAGCGCGTCGCTGTCTCCCGGTTCCGCGGAGCCGGAGCGCAGCTGGGCGGCCTCCTCCTCGCCCACGTCCTCGGGGAGCATCAGTGTCAGGTCGGCCTCCCCGGCGTCGGGCAGCGCGGCCAGCCGCAGCGACTGCCGGTCCACCATGGACTCGAAGACCTTGCGGGCGGCGCGGCCGTTGCCGAAGGTGGCGTCGCGCCGCATCCGGGAGAAGTGCACGCCCAGCGCCTCTCGGGTCAGAGGGGCCAGCCGGTAGCTGTGGTTCGTGCACATGTTCTCGGTGATGGTGACGAGTTCGTCGACCGAGTAGTTGTCGAACTGGATGGTGCGGGTGAACCGCGAGGCCAGGCCCGGGTTGGCGGTGAGGAAGCTCTCCATTTCCTTGGAGTAGCCGGCGACGATGACGACTGCCTCGTCCCGGTGGTCCTCGATCAGCTTGACCAGGGTGTCGATCGCCTCCTGCCCGAAGTCGGCCCCGGAGCCCTTGCTGTCGGAGAGCAGGGTGTACGCCTCGTCGATGAACAGGACCCCGCCCAGAGCCTTCTGGAACGCCTCGGTGGTCTTGATGGCCGTGCCGCCGATGACCTGGGCGACGAGGTCGGAGCGGGACACCTCGACGAGGTGCCCCGAGGGCAGCATGTCCAGACCGGCCAGGATCGATCCGTACAGGCGGGCGACGGTGGTCTTGCCGGTGCCGGGCGGACCGGCGAAGACGAGGTGGCGGCTCATCGGCGGGGCCGGGATGCCGAGCTGGGCGCGGCGCTGGGTCAGCCGGCCGAGGCTGACCAGCATGTTGACCTGCTCCTTGACCCCGGCCAGGCCGACCAGGGCGTCCAGTTCGGCGAACGGACCGTCCAGCGGCGCGGCGGCGGGTCCCGGTTGCGGGGAGTGCGCGCCCTGCCCGGTCGCCGGGGCTCCGGCGGCCAGCTCCGGCATCCGCCAGTCGTCCGGCAGGCCGTTGCCGGAGCTCTCCAGCCGGTCCACGGTCAGGGCGGGGCCGGGCCGGGTGTGCCGCAGCCCGGCGCCCTGGTTGCTGTGGACCGTGCAGCCGGTGACGGACATCGGGGCGGTCCCGTCCAGGCGTATCCCGTCACCGGTGTTGCGGGTGAGGACGCAGTCGGTGAGCGAGCCCTTGCCGCCGGCCGAGACGAGGACCCCGTGCGCCCGCGTGCCGTCGACCCGCACCCGGACCAGGGAGACGTCGCCGCCGTCGTCCACGGCGACGCCCGAGCCGGCGCTGCCGGTCACCGTGCAGTCGCGCAGCGAGGCGTTCCCGCCCCGGGCGACCGAGACGCCCGCCTTGCCGGCGCCCGAGAAGGCGCAGTCGCCGAACTGGGGGTGGCCGCCCTGCTCGACGCGGACCGAGGGACCGGTGCTGCCCTGGACCTCGCAGTTCTCGAAGCGCCCCTTGGCGCGGTCGCCGACGAGGATGCCGGCGGCCCGCGGCGACCGTACCCGCACCCGTCGCAGCAGCGGCCGGGCGCCGGAGGCCAGGGACACCCCGGGCCCCTGGGTGCCGGTGATGTCCGCTCCGTCGATGTCGGCCTCGGCCGCGTCGGTGAGCAGCACCCCGGCCTCGGAGCCGCCCTGGATCTTCATGCCGGAAAGGTGGGGAGCGCTCGCCTGGCCCACATGGACGGCCGCCTGGGCGGCGTCGGCGAAGGCGCAGTCCGTGTAGCGGCCCCGGGCGCGTTCGGTCAGGAACAGTCCGCTGCCGCCGGTGCGGACGGTCGAGCAGCCCGACACCTGCGGGTCGGAACGGTTGGCCACCGCGAATCCGTGCCCGGCGGTGTCGTGGACGTGGACCTCGGTCAGCTCGGTGCGGGCGGAACTGGCGACGTAGACGCCCAGCGCGCAGTCGTGGACGGTGGTCCGGGCCACGCCGAGCGTCGTCTCGCCCTCCAGGGCGACGGCCGGCCGGTCGGTGGCGGAGAGGTCGCAGTTCTCCAGTGTCCCGGAGGAACGGCCGTTGGCGAGGACGCCGTTGCCCCGGGCGTCCCGGACCACGCAGTCGCGGATGACGGCCCGGCCGTCCTCGCTGATCACCACGGCGGAGGTGCCCATGTGTTCCAGGGTGCAGTCCTCCAGGACGCTGCCCGCGGAGGACGTCTCCACCACCCCGGCCCCTTCCGGGTTGGTGACCCGGCAGTTGCGCATCGCCAGCGAACCGCTGCCCCGGCTGAGCAGCGCCGTCCAGGCGGAGCCGGAGATCTCGCAGCCGTCCAGGGCGATCTGGCCGCGCACCGCGTCCACCACCGGCAGGTCGTCGTCGTTGCCGCGCAGCACCAGGTCGGTCAGGAGGACGGCATCCGCGGCCAGCGTCACGGCCGTGCCGCTGCGCGGGGCCAGTTCGACCGATCCCCTGGGCCCGTCCGCCACGATCGTGACCTGCGCGCGGACGGTGAGGCTCTCGGCGTACACACCGGGCCGGACCCGGATGATCGTGCCGGCCCGGGCGCCGGACAGGGCGGACCCGATGCTGCGGTGGTGCCCGGTGCCGTCCTGGCTCACGGTCAGTGTCGTGCGTGCCACGGCCGATCCTCCTCATAGTGCAGCCGCGGGCCGTCCCCTGTCCGGCGGGCGGCCGGACCCGGACCCGTGCGGTGGTGTGCCCCGGATTCCGTCCGCCGGCGCCGAACCGGCCCAGGACGGCCGGGTGTGCGCGGTTGGTACACCCTGAGACTATCCAAGGAACACATGTGTTCACGAGCCGCCTTCACATGTTGGACCGTGGATGTGCCCCGTACCCGACATCGGGGTATGTGCGAGGAGCATGACATACGTCGCTGCCGGGAGGTCAGGCGCGCAGCGCGTCCAGGGCGATGCGGACCTCGTCGGCGACGGAGGACTGGTCCCCGGTGGCCTTGGCCCGCAGTGTGGCGCCCTCCAGGAGATCGGGCAGGAAGACGGCCAGGCCGGCGGGCGGCCGGTCCGCCGTGATCTCCCCGGTGGCCTGGCCTTCGGCGATCGTCCGGGTCATCGCCCCGGCCCAGCCGCCCAGCGCGTCGCGCACGCTCTCGCGCACCCGCCGTCCCGCGGTGGTGCCGTCGCCGGCGAAGGTGCCGAGGAGACAGCCGAACTCCACGCCCGACGCGCGGATGCGGTCGATCTGACCGGTGAGATGGCGGTGCAGCCGGTCCAGGGCGGGGCCCTCGTCGCTCAGCGCGGAGAAGTAGGTGGCCCTGGCGTAGCGCGCGACGATCTCGGCCGCGAGGTCCTGCTTGCTGGCGAAGTGGTCGTAGAACGACCCCTTGGGCACGCCCGCCGCCTCGGTGATGTCCTGCACGCCGGCCGCGTCGACCCCCTTGCGGCGGAACGCGTCCTCGGCGTGCTCGATCAGGCGTTCCTTCACGTTCACGCACGGCATGTCAGCCTCCTCGGACGGGGTGCGGGCGGCCCGGACGGCGTGCCCGCCGGGCGAGGGAGAGGGCGGCGGTCGCGGCGAGCAGCGCGACGACGGCGCCGTAGGCGACCACCGTGGCGGGGAGCGGTACGAAGTCGGTCGCGAGGCCGGCCAGCAGGACCGGTGCCCCGTACGCGGTGTACGCGATGAGGTAGACCGCGGCGAAGAGGCCGCCGCGGTGGGCGTTGTCCGCGGTGGGGCCGAGGATGCGCAGGGACGAGCCGAACGCGGCCCCCTGTCCGGAGCCTCCTGTGAGGGCGCCGGCGACGACGAGCGGCAGGCTGGACACCGCGACGCCGACGACGGCGAGGACGGCGCCCGTCAGGAGCAGCAGCGCGCCCGCGCGGGTGGCCGCCGCGGCCGTCGCACGGCCGAAGGCGATGCCGGCGACGGCCGCGGACAGGGGCTGCAGCGCGACGATCGCACCGTTCACCGCGCCGCTGTGGATACCGAAGACCTGGCTGTCGAAGGAGGGGGCCAGGCCCAGGAAGAGGCCGGAGAACATCCAGCCGGCGGCGACGAGCGGGGCCAGTGACCAGAACCAGCCGCGGGCCGGGCGGACGATGCTCAGCCGTGGGCGCAGGGAGGCCAGGACCCCCGGGCGGCGGGCCGCCGTCTCGGGGGCGGCCAGGACGGAGGTGATGCCGTAGACCAGGACGACGGAGAGGCCGAGGAAGACGACCTCGGTGGGCTGGTCGGTGAACTCCACGGCCAGACCGGCGAAGAGCGCGCCCAGGGCGAGCCCGCCGACCGGGGCGGCACTGGTCAGCACGGTCATCAGGGCCCGTCGGCGGGGGCTGGCGAGTTCGATGATGACGGCGGTGAAGGTGCTGGTGGCCGCGCCGGTCGCCATGCCCTGGACGGCACGGGCCGCGATGATCCAGCCGATGTCGTCGGCGGCGAGGAACAGTGCGCTGGTCACCAGCAGCAGGAGCATGGCGCCGATCAGCACCGGCCGGCGGCCGATGTGGTCGGAGACCGATCCGGCCACCAGCAGGGTGGCCAGCAGGGTGACCGCGTAGACGGTGAACGCGAGAGTCAGCTCCCAGTCGGGGAAGCCCCACTGGTGCTGGTAGAGCACGAACAGGGGGCTGCCGGCCCCGGCTCCGAAGGCGACGGCGATCGAGGCGATGACCACGCCCAGTGTCGCCAGTGGTCTGCCCCGGCCCTCTTGGCCCTCGGAGGCGGGGCCGGAGGGCACCGGCCGGGGTGTCGCGGGCGTCACTGCGGAGGATGTCACGGTGTCTCCTCGCGGCCGTTGTTCCGGCGGACGGGCGGTGGCCTGCCGGCCGCGGCGGGCCACCGCCCGGATCAGGCGGCGACGGACAGGGCCCGGCGGCCGGCGCTCATCGTCGCCGCGTGACGGGCGACCCGCGCGCCCAGGAACTCGGCCGTGGCGATGTCCGCCGCGTGGACGGTGTCCGTCCCGCCGTCCATGGGGGTCTGCGCGCCGGCCCCGGCCCAGAAGCCGAGACGGTTCAGGTCGTTCTCCGAGGCGGTGGTGCTGTTCCAGCCCGGGGCCAGGCCCAGGCTGACCCAGAGCATCTGGTGCTGCGCGGCCAGCGCGGCGAAGAAGGCCAGGGTGTTGCTCTTGTCACCGCTCTTGGAGGCGGAGTTGGTGAAACCGGCGGCGAGCTTGTCCGCCCAGCGGCCCTCGATGAAACGGCGGCTGGTGGCCTCGGCGAAGGCGTGGAAGCCGGCGGAGGCGCCGCCCATGTAGGTGGGGGAGCCGAAGATGATCGCGTCCGCGTCGTCCAGCTGCTGCCACTGCTCGTCGCTGACGTCGTCGACGTTCACGAAGGCCACGTCGGCCCCGGCTCCGACGATGCCGCGCTGGACGGCTTCGGCCAGCACCGCGGTGTGTCCGTAACCGGAGTGGTAGGCGACGGCGACGGTCGGGCGGTTCGTCGAGGCGGTCATGGTGCGCTCCTTGAGCAGATGAAAGGGGTGGGATGGGCAGGGGAATCGGGCCGGTCGGCGGAGTGTCGCGCTGTTCGGCTCTCACATCGCCGTGTAAATATGACCGGTCGTCTTAGTTGGTCGAGGGACGACCGACGCCGTTCCAGGAGGGCGCCCGACGGGACGCCGGAGCCGGCCCCGGCCCGCACGGGATCGGGGGGGTCCGGCTCGGGGCCGGGCGTGCTCAGCCCTGGGTGAACGGGTGGCTCAGGGCCTCGAAGTCGGCCTGCGACAGCTCCAGCGCGGCGGCCGCCACGTTGTCCTCCAGGTGGTCCACCGACGAGGTGCCGGGGATCGGGAGCACGACGGGGGAACGGCGCAGCAGCCACGCCAGGGCCGCCTGGGACGGGGAGGCGCCCAACCGGCCGGCGATCCGGGTGAGCGGGCCGCCGGGTTCGGCGAGCCGGCCGGTGGCCAGCGGGAACCACGGCAGGAAGGCGATCCCGTTCGCCTCCGCGTACGTCAGGACGTCCTCGGAGTCGCGCTGGGCCACGTTGTAGAGGTTCTGCACGGAGGCTATCGGCACGATCGCGCGGGCCCGCTCCAGTTCGTCCACGCCCACCTCGGAGAGCCCGGCATGCGCGATCTTCCCCTCGGCGCGCAGTTCCGCGAGGACGCCGATCTGCTCCTCGAAGGGCACGGCCGGGTCGATGCGGTGGAGCTGGAAGAGCGGGATGCGTTCCAGGCCGAGCCGGCGCAGGCTGGACTCCGCCTGCCGTCGCAGGTACGCGGGGCGCCCGTCGGACCGCCACTGTCCCGGACCCGGGCGGGTCAGACCGGCCTTCGTGGCGATCACCACGTTCTCGGGGTACGGGTGCAGGGCCTTGCGCAGCAGTTCCTCCGCCGCGCCGGGACCGTAGGAGTCGGCCGTGTCGAAGAGTGTCACGCCCAGTTCCACGGCGCGCCGCAGCACGCGCACGCCCCGCTCCTCGTCGGGGAAGGGGCCCCAGACGCCGGAGCCGGTCAGCTGCATGGTCCCGTAACCGAGCCGGTTCACTTCCAGCTCGCCGCCGAGGGTGAACGTCCCGGAGGACGCCGCCGAGATGCCGCTCATGGTGGTTTCGCCTTTCTGGCTGTGCTGCCCGGCCGCCGTCGCGCACCGGGGCCCGTCGTACGCCGTGGCCCACGGGGGGAGGAGGCCGGCGGCGTACGACGGGGGACTGGAGAGGGACTTCGCGGACAGGGCTAGGAGACCGTCACGTTCTCCAGCCGGACGGAGACCACTAGCGGGTCGGGCACCTTCTGCCCTTTCTCGTCCCGGCTGTAGATCATGCGGGTGGTCGGGATCACCAGGCCGGAGACCTCCTGGTGTCCGGAGACGTAGTGGGCCGCCGGCGTGGAGCCCGCGATCCCGACGCTGTAGTCACGCCGCCTGATCAGCCCGGAGGAGTCCACGTAGAGGGTCTGCTCGGTGCTGAGCGTGGCGATGTCGTCCGGGAAGACCACGCGCAGGCGGCGGAAGGTCTCGCCGTCCTCGGTCCAGGTGCCGATCTCCTCGGTGCGCACCCCCGGGAAGGTCAGGGAGAGGGGTTCGGCCAGGTACGTCCACATCGCGCTGCCCGAGAAGTAGGCGAGCTGGAGCCGGTTCCACGGGGTCATCAGGTCGTGCCCCGCGAACGAGGCGCGCGGGTCGAGGAGTTCCTCGACGGTCCCGCCGTCGGCGTCCTCGACCGCCACCCGGTCCGCCGTGAACGACGTGTGGTGGCCGTCCTGGAAGAAGGGCTCCTGCCGGACGTACTGGCGGCGCAGGCCGACGGTCACGTCCACGTCGTTCAGGGCACCCGGGTGGCCTTTCATCGCCCACAGGGCGCCGCCGAAGAACTGGCGGGCGTGGATCTCGCTCGCCTCCTCCCAGCGGGCGCGGCCCCCGTGGGCGTCGAGGACGGTGCTGAGCAGATCGGACACGGTGTCTCTCCTGGTGCGTGTGCGGTGGGTCAGCCGAGGAACGCGTTGACGTCCGCGGCCGCTTCCTGCGGGTACTGGAACAGCGAGGCGTGCGCGGCGTCGGGGTAGATGCGGATGCGAGCGTCCGGGATGAGACCGGCCATCAGGTGGCTGACCTTGGTGGGGATCATCAGGTCGTCGTCGCCCTGGAGGATCAGGGTGGGCGCCTGGATGCCGGTCAGCCGCTGGAGGGCGGAGTGGTCCGGGACACCCCACTCCAGTACGGCGTCGTACTGGGCGTCGCGGGAGGCGAGGCTGCTGGGCACGTCCCGGTCCTCGGTGCGGGCCAGGAACCGGCCGAGGAATTCGGCCCCCTTGGCCTGGCTGGTCTCGGTGGGGGCGAAGAAGATGTACAGCAGGTCCTCGCCGGTGGGCACCTCGGCGCGGGCGTGGGTCTCGATGTCCTTGCGCCAGCCGTGCATCCCGGGAGCCCCCTTCGGGCCGGTGCCGGCCAGGACGAGGCGGCGGACCAGCCGGGGGCGGACCAGCGCCACGTCCTGGGCGGCGAAACCGCCGAGTGAGAAGCCCAGGAGGTCGATGCGTTCCAGGCCGAGGGCGACGGTGAAGTCGATGACCTGACGGGCCAGTTCGGCGACGGTCTTCGCCGGTGTACCGGTGGAGGAAGCCACCCCGGGGTAGTCCACGAGGACGACCTCGCGCTCCGCCGCCAGGGCGTCCACCAGCGCGGGGTCCCAGTTGTCGAGGTTGCCGGTGAAGTGCTGGAGCATGACCAGCGGCGCCGGGCCGCCGGTGCCGAGCCTGCGGTAGGCGTACCGGACACCGTCCGCCTCGACGAACTGGGTGGGTGCGGTGTGGTGGGTCACGGGGGCCATGGCGTCTCCTCGGCGGGCCGTACGGGATGGGGGCCGACTGCGGCCACGGCTTCATCATCGACGGGGGAAGTGGAGACTTTGTGGCCCGTTTGTTGACCCCCTGGCCTGCTCCTGCCGAACCGTGGCGAGCACGTGGCCCCTGGCGGTGGTCGCACCACGGGAAGGCCCGCGGCGGGAGCCTTCCCGCCGGCGCGGGCGGGAGGTCATGGACCGGTGTCCTCGGCCCGGCTCTCCTCGGGAAGCCGGACGTCGGGGGCGAGGGGCCAGGCGGGCATCCAGTGTTCGGGTCCGTCGCCGGTGCGGCGGACGAGGTGGACGTGGCGGGTGCCGTTGCCGATGGTGACGTCGTAGGTGGTGTCGGGGGTGACGTGGACGGTGTGGAGGGTCAGGTCGTAGGTGTGGGCGGCGAGGAGGGGGGCGAGGTCGCCGGCGATGGTGTCCCACTGTCCGGGCGTGTTCATGGAGCGGGCGATCTCGTGCCAGTCCGCAGCGGTGGGCACACCGGTCGGGAGCTGGTGGGCGACGGTGGCGTGGAGGTTGGGGATGCCGGTGAGGAGTGCGGTGCCGTTCGCGTCGTGCCCCAGGCCGTGCAGAGGCAGGGCCAGGCGGGCGCGGATCTGCGCGGGGGTGGCGGGCCGGCCCTCCTGGACCAGGCCGGCCACCGCGGTCAGCGCGTGGAAGAAGCAGTCACCGTCCGCGGGTACGTCCACGACCTGGAGGCCGCGAGCGGCCGCCGCCCGGTGGACGGCGAGCGCCACCGCGTCCCCCGGGACGCCCTCGGCCGCCAAGGGGTCCGGCCCGGCGTACGGCAGGTCCGCGGCAGCGGGCACCGGGAAGGCCGGGTCGAAGTGTCCGCCGATCGGCAGGTCGTCCCAGGCCGGGAGGGTCCCGGAGGGGTCCTCGAAGGCCTCGAACTCGGGAGTGGACGGCGGGAACGGACCGGTCGGCCCGGCGGGCGCGGCCTGCGTGTCCACCGGCTCGTGCCGGACGGAGTCGGCGGGCGCGGATCCCCCGTGATCCAGGGACCTGATGACGGCGTAGCCCCCGGACGGCAGCTCACGCAGGGGGATGCCGGCGTCCGAGAGAACGCGCGCCTCCTCCTGGTCGAACGCCTTCCCGGTTCCGCTCCAGCGATAGAAGACGACGCCGAAGTCGACCCTCCTGCCAAGGCGGGGCACCAGGGAAGAGCTGGATTTCAGCGGAAGCATCCGGGATCGGTTCTCGCCGACGTGTCCGCCCTCCTCGCGCCACGCGCTGAATGCCTCGGCCATCAGCTGCGGCGTCCACTTGAGGCGCGCCGTACCGGCACGGCGGACGGGGCCGCTGTCGTCCGCCGGTTCGGTGCCGGCCCCGGGTGCGGGCGCCGTCGCCAGGTGACCCGTGCCGGGGCCGGCGACGACGTACCCCCCGGACGGGATCCGGCTCACGGGAACACCGGCGGCCGAGAGGATCTGCGCTTCGGCGAGGTCGAACCGTGCCTCGTACCTGCTCAAGGCGTGGAGCACCGAGCCGATGTCCGCGGGTTCGTGCAGGCCGGCGATCGCGACGGTGGTCCCCGGCGGCGGAAGGGTGCCGGTGCGGGCCGCGCCCGACGGGTCCCCTTCCGCGTTCCACGCCGCGTAGGCCGCTGCCACCAGCTCCGGTGTCCACGGCACCTGCCGCGCGTCGGTGCCGGCGGCGGGCATGCCGGCCCCGTGCGTCCGCGGCAGCTCGGGACCGTCCGGCGCCTGCTCCCCGAGCGGCCGCTCGGGGCGTGTTCCCGTGCGCGGCGGTCGTGCGCCCGGCGCGGTGCCCGATGCGGCCTGCGGTTGCCCCGCCTCCGGTCCGGGCGCCGCCGCAGTGCGCCGCTGGGGCCGGGTGATGACGTGTGAGCCGTCGGTGAGCTGCCGGAGGGGGAGGCCGGCTGCCGACAGGTAGGCCGCCTCCACCGCGTCGAAGGTCCTTCCGGTCCTGGCCCAGTGGTGCAGGGTGGAGCCGAAGCCGACCATCCTGCCCAGGGTGGGGACGTGGGTGATGGCCGACCTGGGGGGTACCAGGCGTCTGCGGTCCTCGTCCGTTCCCTCCGCGCGCCATGCCATGACGGTCTCGGCCATCAGCGGTGCTGTCCAGACGACGTTTCTCCGACGGGCCTGGTCGGTGGGTTCCTCGGGTTCCGGGTCCTGTATCGCGGCCCGGTTCAGCACAGGCCGGGTGAGGACGTACGTGCCGTCGGCGCGTTGCAGCAGGGGGAGTCCGGCGGCCCTCAGGCTGTCGGCCTGGTGTGCGTCGAAGGGCTTCTCGGTCTTGGTCCAGTGGTACAGCTTGTAGCCGAAGTCGACCACTCTCCCGAGACTGGGAACCAGGGTGATGGCCGATTTGGGCGGTACGGGGTGGGTGTGGTTGCGGCCGGTCCGATCTCCCTCCTCACGCCAGGCCGTGACGGCCTCGGCCAACAGCTCCGGCGTCCACTTGACGTTCTCCCGCTGGAACTGGTGGGCGGGTTCCGGGCGCGGTGCCGCGGCCCGGTTCTCCACGGGCCGGGTGAGGACGTACGTGCCGTCGGTGAGCCGCAGCAAGGGGAGTCCGGCGGCCGACAGGATGTCCGCCTGGGGCGGGTCGAAGACCTTCTGGGTCCTGGTCCAGTGGTACAGCCTGGCGCCGAACTCGACCACTCTCCCCAGGCTGGGAACCAGGGCGGAGGCTGCCTGGGGCGGTACGGCGCGGGTGTGGTCGCGGCCGGTCCGGGCTTCCTCCGCACGCCAGGCCGTGACGGCCTCGGCCAACAGCTCCGGCGTCCACCGGACCCGTCCCGGGTCTGTCGCGGCCGGGCCGGTTCCGGTGCCGGCCGGGGCACCGGCGCGGTGGAAGTGGAAATGCCGGTGGATCTCGGCGACCTGGGCGGCGTCGAGATCGGTCCCGGTGGCGTACAGGTGCTCCCACAGTCCGCCCAGGGTCAGGTCGGGCAGGGCGGTGACGTGGGCGTACAGCTCCTCCAGTGCGCCGGGAGCGAGGGGCAGGACGGCCCGGCGGTGCCACGAACCGTCGGCGGGGGGCAACGCGAACAGGCGGTCGGCCTCCGCTCCGAGCCGGGTCCGGGCGAAGTCGCTACGGGCGTTGATCCGGGCGTCGAGATCGACAGGGGTCTCCCGCCGGGACACGGAGGCGAGGGCGCCGCCTGCCGGGGGAGCGGGCTCCGTCCGAGCGGGACCGGCGGTTTCCTCCTCCTCGTCCGGACCGAACAGGGAGTCGGTGTCCGTGTTCTCGTCGGCGGTCCGGCCGGGATCGCCGGACGGCAGCGCCAGCCAGGTCCCCGACGGCCCCGCCGCGTTATCGTCCTCGGTCCGGGAGCCGGTACGGGGAGCGCCGCCGGGCAGGCGGGGACGGGACGTGCTCAACGCGGGGTCAGCCATGGCGAGATCCCCGGCCGGGCCGGACCCGCCGTGCTGCTCGTGCAGCGCGCGGGCGATCGTGAGGAGGGCCTGGTGGACGCGGGCCCGGTGAGCCTCGGTCTCGGGGTCGACGCCGATGAGCAGGGGCGGACGCAGCAGAGCGGCCGCCTGGTCCAGGTAGGGCAGGAGATGGGCCGGTACCTCACCGGAGTCCTCGGCGGAGGTCTCGTCAGCGCGGGGGGCCGCCGGCCAGGCGGGCATCCAGTGCTCGGCGCCGTGGCCGACGCGGCGGACGAGGTGGACGTGGCGGGTGCCGTTGCCGATGGTGACGTCGTAGGTGGTGCCGGGGGTGACGTGCACGGTGTGGAGGGTCAGGCCGTACAGGTGAGCGGCGATCAGCGGGGCGAGGTCGCCGGCGATGGTGTCCCACTGCCCGGGCGTGCTCATCGACCGGGCGAGGTCGAGCCAGTCCACGGCCGTCGGCCGGTGGACCTGCCCCTGGCCGGCGAGTTGATGCAGGACCGTGGCGTGCAGGCCGGGGACGTGGTCGAGCAGCTCTCCCCCGGGAGCACCGATCCCCCGGTCCCGCAGCGGTTTGGCCAGGAGGAAGCGGACCTGGGCCGGGGTGACGGGCAGGCCGTTGCGGGTCAGGCCGACCACCGCGATCAGCGAGTGGAAGAAGCAGTCACCGTCCGCCGGGACGTCCGCCACCCGCAGGCCGCGTTCGGCCGCCGCCGTCACGGTCACGGCGTCCGGCCCGGAGCCGGAAAGCTCCCCGGACGATTCCGTCCCCAGGACCTCCTGATGACGGTACGCGGAGGGGGCGGCCGGGCGTGGGCCGAGCGGCTCCCCTTCGGCCGGATCGGTCGGGTAGGCGTTCATCCACAGGTCCGCCGAGGGATCGTCCCAGTCCGGGATCGAGCCCGTCGGGTCGTGGAACGGCTCGAACTCGACCGCGAGCGGGGGGAAGGGGGCGCCGTTCTCCGCGACGGCCACCTGTCCGCCTGCGGAATCCCCCGCCGTCCCCGGCGTCTCCTCGGGCGCGGCGACCACGTAGTACCCCGAATCCAGTCGCGCCAGCGGAACCCCTACGGCACCGAGCATCTCGGCGTCACGTGGCGTGAGGTGTTTCCTCACCGTGGCCCAGCGGACCAGGAGCTCGCCGACGGGCAGTGGCTCCCGCGACCCCGGCCTGTGCACGGAGGCGTGCCGCGGGGGGAAGACGGTGCGACGGTCCTCACCCGTGCCGGCGCCGCCGGCACGCCACGCGTCGACGGCCCAGGCCATCGCCTCCACGCTCAGCGGCACGTGGTCGTCGGCGGGCGGACGGGCGATGACGTACCCGCCGGAAGCCGCTTCCCGGAACGGGATCCCGACCGCCGACAACGTCGCCCGGTCGGCGGCGCCGAAGAGCCGTCCGCCGCGCATCCAGCCATCGAGGACCGACCCGAAGTACACCTTCTCCCCCGACCGGGGAAGCACCACCTTCGCCGCGCTCGGAGGCAGGAGGCGATCACGTACCAGTCCCTTGTCCGCGCCCTCCTCACGCCACGCCCTGACAGCCTCCGCCATGGCATCCACGGTCCACCGCGTGAGCGCCGGGGGGCGGATCACGACGTGTTCCTCGGGGGAGACCTGCTCCAGGGTGAGGCCGACGGCTGACAGCGCGGCGGCTTCCTCGTGACCGAACCTCCGCTTCCCGGCGTACAGGTTCTGCAAGGCGTGTCCCACGCCGACCTCCTGCCCCGTGCCGGGGAGCACCGTCTTGTCCTGGTAGCCCGGCAGGCTGCCGCTGCGGTCCTCTCCCAGCCCGTCACCGTCCCGCCGCCATGCCCGCACGGCCTCGATGAACAGGTCCGTCGTCCAGTAGGTGTGCGCCGACCATCTCGCGTCGCGCCCCGTCCCGACGCGCGGGGCCGCCGTGGGAACGTCGTTCGCCGGCCGCGTGCGGGGAACCACCGGCCTGCGGGGGACCGCCCGGGTTCGCGGTACCGGGTCCGCGGACGCCGAACCGTGGTAGTCCTGCGCCTCGGCGAGGACCAGCTTCCCCGAGGGCAGGGTGCGGGTGCGGACTCCGAGCCCGGCCAGCGCGTGTCCTTCCTCCGGCGAGAGCCCCTTCCCCAGCCGGATCCAGGTGTCGACGACCTCCCTGATGTCGATGCGCATGTCCGTGCCGGGGATCTCGATCACGCTGGTCGCCGGCGGCCACGCGCGGTCGCGGTCCTCGGACGCCGCGCGCCACCGCGTGAGGGCCCTGGTCACCTGGTCCACCGTCCACGGATACGACCTCAGCGCCGCTCGGTTGGTCTGCTGCCGTCGCACTTCCGGCGCGTCGATCAGGTACTCGCCCTGCGGCAGCTGCCGGAGCGGGATCCCCTCCGCCCGGAACGCTGCGAGCTGGTCCTCCCGCAGCACCTCGCCGCGCTTGTACCAGTGGGTGAAACCGCTTCCGAGCGCCACCCTCTCGGTGAAACCCGGCAGCTGGACGGTGGCATCGCGCGGAGGGAAGGCGTCGCCGCGGTCCTCGCCGAGCGCCGGGCCTTCCGCACGCCATGCCCTGAACGCGCGCAGGAGCTGCTCGGCCGTCCATACGATGCGGACCACCGAGGGACCGGGACCGGCGGGAACCTCCTGCTGGGGCGCACCACGAGGAGCGCCGCCGCGCGGGCCGGGGGAGGAGCCGCGCACGGTCGGGTCCGCCGCGACGAGCCGGTCGGCGAGATCCCGCACCGACGCGCGCGCCGACGCGTCCTGAGGGCGCGGGCGGGATCCGGCCGGTACGACATCGCCGCCGGGCACGTCGCCCGAGCCGGCCCGGGACGCGGACGGCACCGGTGCCGCGACGTCGCGCGCCGCCGTGTCCGGACCCGAGGCGGGCTCCGTCTCCCCGTCCGTCGCGTGGGCGTCGCCGAGGACGCCCATCAGGTCGGCGCCCAGCCGCAAGGTGGGGAAGCGCACCGCGTCGGGACCCTGCTGCGGGCCCTGAAGGACCCGGTCCAGGAGGGTGCCATGGGCGTCCAGGTCCAGTGACCACACGGTGCCCGCCACGCTCGGGGCACCGTCCAGCCGGGTGCGGGAGCGGGCGTCCAGCCACTCGACGCGGCCCCGCAGGTTCACCGCGTAGAGCTGGACCCGCGACTCCTCACCGTCGATCAGGACCAGGGACCTGGCCCCCGCGCCGGCCGCCCGCAGCAGTCCCTCCAGCGCCGGCAGGGCATCCTGCCCGGCGGCCGGCCAGCGTCGGAAGGCGTCCCCGACACGGTCCCGGTCGGCGGCCGTGAGCGCGGGTGCCGCCGCACGGCCGGTGGCCGGGGGAGCGGTGTCCACGGTCCGGGGAGGGGTGACACCGGCGTCCGCGGTCCGGGGAGTGGTGGGACCTGCGGACGTGTCCGGGTCGGCACCGGGCGGCCGTACGCCGTCCACCGCCGGCGCGGCGGGCCGGGCTGACGCCGTGGCGGGGGACGCCGTCGCCGCATCGGTGCCCGGGAGGCCGGTGTCGTCCCGGTCGGAGGGGGTGACCAGGTGGCTGCGCAGCACACCGTCCAGGCCCCGGACGTGCAGCCGTACCGGGGTGCCCAGTTCCCGGGCGATGCCCCGGACCAGGGGGCCGGTCGAGAGGGCGGGCAGGGACGCGGCCGTGGGGAGTACGACCGGGCCGGCCGGCGGGGTGCCGGCCGACAGCGCGTCGTGGTGGCGGCCGACCTCGGCCACGACGTCGTGGACGGTGCCCTCGGTCACCGTCCGGCCGTCGACCTGCTGCCGGGCCAGCTCCGCCCGGTACCGGGCGAGGGCCGCGCGGGCCTCCCGGCCCGGTCCGGCGGCGTGGTCGCCGGCCAGGCGGGCACCGAGGGTGTCGACCGCCCAGCGCAGCACGTCCCGGTGGACACGCCGGAGCAGCGCCGTGCGGTCCAGGTGGAGGGTGACCGTCTCCGGCGTGCCGTCCGTCCCCGCCGAGATCGTGTGGGCCACGGCCTGGTGCAGCCGGGTCGCGCCGACGCCGGGCTCGCGCGCGGCGTCGGCCAGCAGCCCGGCCAGGTCGAAAGAGGGGGACGGAGTGCGGTGCGCGGACGCCGGGCGGGCGTCACCGGCGGGAGCGGGCACCTGCCGGTGCCGGGCGCGCAGCTCCTCGACCTCCGACCGGAACAGCTCCGCGTACACGTCACCGGTGAAGGTCTCGCCGTACAGCGTCTTCTTCCCGGGCCGGCCCGCCGGGCCCAGCAGCGGCCGGGTGTAGGGGCGGGCCTCCAGCCGGCCGCGCCAGCGCAGCAGCACCGAGTACACGGGGCCCTGCTGCTTGAGGTGCTCCTCGCGCCGCTGGTTCTCGCTGCCCGTGCCGCCCTGGCCGCCCGCCGTGGTCCGGGACGCGCCGGTCTCCCCGCCCAGGGCGTGCGGGGGCCGCGCGTCGGCCTGTTCCGGCGCCTGGACCACGCCGGAACCTGAGGCGCTCGCGGTGGTGGAGGCCCGCCAGTGGTCGTCGGCGGCGTTGACCGAGGTGCCCTTCTGGTACTTGCTGTAGCGGCCGGTGCCGGTGCCGGCGACCGGGCCGATCACCTCCAGGTCGTACAGGGCGCCGCGCAGGTACAGGGCGGCCCTGCGCGAGGGGTCGGCCGGGTCGAGCAGGCTGCCCGTCAGCAGCAGGGGCGCGGTCTGCGAGGCCCTGCGCACGTGCTCGGCCAGCTGACGGGGGGTCAGCAGCCGCAGCAGTGCCAGGCTCGCGCGGCTCGTCCCGCCGGCCGCGTGCTCGCCGAAGACGCGGCCCGCCAGCCGCAGCGCGGCCCGTTCCACGCCGTCCATGGCGACACCGGACACGTACGCGTCGCCGGGCAACGGCGGCAGCGGGCGCGGGTCGGGCGCCGCCTGCGGTCCGTACACGGGGCGGAACTCCGACAGGCCGCGCGGGACCTGGAGGCCGAGCACGCCGGTCACGGTGTCGGTGAACGGGGCGGAGCGGGTGGCGTCCAGGGAGCGGTACCACCGGACCAGCGGACCGGTCAGCTGACCGCCGGGCTTGTTCACGCGCTCGATGCCGATGTCGACGCGGAACCGGTACGTGACCAGCCGGGTGCCGTCCCAGGCGTACACGGTGCCGATGCTCGTCTCCGTCCCGGCGCGGGTCACGCCCCGGTGCCGGCCCTCGCCCAGGCCCACGGCCCCCGTGCCGGAGGCGTGCGCGTCACCGCCGCCGAGCCGTCCTGCCGTGAGTGTCTGGGCGGCGTCGCGGGAGGTGCCGACCGCCGAGGCCACGGCGCCGTGGGCGTAGTTCTCCAGCCCCGTTTCGGGCCGGAAGTCGCCGATCTCGGGATCGGACGTCAGGACGGCGCGCAGCCTGATCCGGACGACGTCCGACAGCGCCCAGCCGATGGGGTTGGCCAGGTGCACGACGTATCCGTCGGGGGAGAGCAGGTCGTCCCACAGGGTCGCCTCCCGGCCGCCGGCCAGCAGGGCCTGCACGGTGTCGACGCCGCCCTGCATCCGGCCGATGCGGCGGCCCCGGCCGTCCCACAGGTCCGGGCCGGCCGTGAGCAGTCCGGGGGCGACCGCGGCGAGACCGCCGAGCACGGCGTCCAGCAACGGGCGGTCGTCGTAGCGGATCGTGTGCACACCGCTGTGGCCGAGGATCCGGCGGTCCGTGTCCGCGCGGGTGAGGTACTGCGGAAGGCCGGTCTCCGGGGTGCCGGTCGCCAGGTCGGCGAGGTCGAGGCCGAACCGCTCGCCGAACGCGGCCCGCACCGCCGGGTCCAGCACGAGCAGCGCCCGCTCGCCGTGGAGCCCGGCCAGCGCCCGCGCCAGGGTCGCGCGGTCCGCGGTCAGGGCGCCGGGCGTCGGACCGCCCTCGTCCGGGGAACGGGTGCCGGGCTCGGGCGACGCGGCGGTCCAGCGGGTCAGCAGGCCGGCGACGGTGTCGCCGGACAGCCGCAGTTCCCCGCCGTACCAGCGGTTCAGCACGTCGACGAGCTGACGGTCCGGCAGGGCCAGCCGGCCGGCGGCGTACTGGGCGAGCGCCTCGGGCTCCGGCAGCAGGTACAGCACCGTGCGGCCGGGGACCGCGCGCCGGTCCGTGCCGGCGGTGAGCGGCCGTGTCTTGCCGGACGTCTCGGTACGGGAGGTGACGGTGAAGTCGACCGTCGAGCGGAAGGCGTACGCCCGGTTGAAGTCCAGCTCGATCCGCTCCCGGGCGGCGCTGACGGTCCCGGTGGCGGACGTGTTCCACTGCCGGCCGCGCCCGGCGTCCGCCCCTCCCTGGAGGGTGCCGGTGCCGCCGGAGTCCGGCGCGCCGCCCACCGCGACATCGGCCTGCACCCACTTCAGGCCGTGGGACCCCGTGTCGGTGACGCCCGCCTGGTCCAGCCCGAAGCGGATGACACCCATCACGAACGGCTCGTCGGTGGCGCCGGCGAACACGGACGGACCCATCTCGCCCCGTACGTCGAGCGCGGCGAGGGTGTCGCCCAGCCAGCCGGGGTCGAAGAACTGGTCGGTGGTGTAGTGCCCGGCGAGCAGTTCCGGCAGGTGGGCCATGAGCTGGGTGAGGCCGGTGAAGGCGGACACCTCGGTGTCGGCGTGCCCCTGCGGGCCGGTCAGGCCGGCCAGCAGCGAGCGGGCGGCCTCGCGCACTCCGCTCGCGTCAAGGTAGTAGACGACCGCGCGGTCGAGCACCGTGACCGGGGTGCTTCCCGAAGCCGGGGCGTCGGCCGGGTCGGCGGCGCCGAGCGGCAGCAGATGGGTCAGGGCCTCCTGCCCGGACAGCGTGATGGGCCGGGGCACGCGGGTCCCCGGCCGCAGCCGGCCCCGCACCCCGCTGTGCTGGAGCTCCACCGTGACGGTGTAGTCGCTGGTGAGGGTGAACCGGTCGACGGGACCGTGGTACTCGGACAGCTTCGGCTGGTTGCTCAGGTGCAGGACGTTCTCCGTGGCGCCCACGGTCCGGTGCAGGTCGAAGCCGGTGCCGGCGCCCTTGAGCTGGTTGGCCTGCACCTTGAACCGGAAGCCGAGGGCGGCCTTGCGGCTGCCGCCCGCGGACTGGCCGGCGGTGTCCATGCCCATGAACAGGTTGACGACGTGGATCCGGTCCGTCCGGCCCTCGAACCGGGGCGGCGCCTCCTCGGAGGCCGTCGCCCGGACGGTGACGCGGGCGGCGTCCACGTCGAAGTCGGTCGCGAGAACGCCCCGCCGCCGGCGCAGAGTGAACGTCAGCCCGTCCTGGTGGATCTCGTCGTAGAACGTCTCCAGGCCGCGCCGGGAGACGAACTTCTCCACCAGTTCCAGGTTGGCCAGCCGGCTGTCCACCTCGGCGCCGTGCGTGGCGGGGCCGCTCGCGGCGAGCGGCGCGGTGGGGTCCCCGGGCAGGAAGCCCAGCCGGGTCAGCTCGGCCGACAGCAGCCGGCGCAGTTCGCGGACGGTCCCCTCCGCCACGTCGACCAGGCCCGTGCCGATGCCCCGGCCGAGCGCGACGTGCGCGGGCACATCGAGGCGGTCGGGGTCGTCCGGGCGGCGCCCGGTGCCGCGCAGCAGGTCCGGCGCGTACGCCACCGTCCGGCCCGCGGGGCCGTCCGTGACGGTCACGGGCTCGGTCACCTCGGTCACGGCGGCGGGCCTCAGCGGCTCGCCGCGCTCCGCCAGGTCCGCCAGGGCACCGGGATCGGTGAGGGTGCCGAGTTCGCTGACCCGGAGGCCGTCGCCGGGCGTGGCCCGGCCCGGAACGCCGTCCCGCTCCCCGCCCGCCGGGTCGCCGGCGGCGCCCGCGACGGGGACGCGCAGCGCGGTCTCGTCCACCGGGAAGCCGTACGCGAAGGCGTCGGCCTCGCTCATCCGCACCAGGACCTGTCCGGGCACGGCCGGGGTGGTCCGGGGCCGGGCGCCGCGCGCCGCGACCACGGCGGTCAGGCGGAGCCCGACCAGGTGGGCCGAGGTCTCGCCCGCCTCCCGTGACACCAGGACCCGCAGACCGGTGCGGCCCGCGCTCTGCCCCTGGCTGTTCACGGACGTCAGCGCGGCCGAGGCGCTGAGCCCCAGCGCCGGGGCGGGCACGCCGGAGGGCAGCGGCAGCAGGCTCAGCTCCACCGACGGCGCCGTGACCGCGGCGGAGTCGCCCAGCGTGTGGCTGCCGCCGGTGCCGTCGATCGCGGTGCGCACCCGCTCCAGCCGTGCCTTGTCGCTGGTGACGCCGACCCGTTCACCGCGCGAGGTGCGCACGCCGTGCACCTCGACGGTGGCGACCGGCCTGCCGCGCGTGCCGTGCAGGGTGAACCGGTAGCCGTCGCCCGTGCCGACCGCCTCGTCCAGATGGGACTCCAGCCGCCACAGCTTGTGCAGCAGCTCCTCGCGCGCGGCGCTGCCCACGGTCAGGCGCAGTCCCTGCCCGGCCAGCGCGGCGGCGATCTCGTCGAACAGCGCGGGCAGGCCGGTCAGCCCCGACGCGTAGTACACCGGGGGCAGCCGCCGTTCGCGCCCCTCGGTGCCGACGGCGGTGAGCTGGGGACCGGCGTGGCCGAGATAGTGGTCGGGCACGGCGAGCACCAGCCGGCGGCCGTCCGCCGGCTCCACCGGTACGGGTTCGGTCTCCTCCCAGCGACGAGCCGGGTCGGTGCGCAGCCGCACCGTCCAGTGCGCCGCGTAGGCGACCGGTGTGGAGGTGTCCGTCGACACCTCCACCTGGCCGCCCTCGGCGTCACTGGTCCTGGTCGTCGCGCGGGCGGAGGCGTTGAGCGTGCCGGCCAGGCCCAGACCGACCTTGACGACCTGGAGCGGGCCGGCGCCCAGTCCGATCCCGGCCGACAGGGTGAGCGCGCCGCGCAGGGCGGAGGTCGCCCCCGAGTGGCTCTGCACGTGGGCGCCGGTGAGGAACGAGCCGTTGACCGCTCCGACCGTCTCGAACCGCTGGGCCTCCGGGTCGCGCGGCGTCAGCAGCGGCTGCGGCCCGGCCGCGACGGCCCGGCTCGCGTCCACCGGCCCGGCGGACCCGGTGCCTGTCCCGGCCCCGGTCTCGCCGGGCGGGGGTACGGCCGTGTCGTCGGCCGCCGGCGCGGTGGCGAGGCCGTCGTAGGAGGCGGCGGGGTGCCGGACCCGGCGCGGATCACGCGGGTCGAGGGTGACCAGGACCTCGGCGCGGCCCAGGGTGAGGAGCACACCGCCGGACACCGGCCCGTCCGGCGCCGGGACCAGACGGGGGTAGGTGCCCAGCAGGACCAGGGCGAGGCGGGTCCACTCGTCCTCCGGTACCCGCGCCACCGCGTCCCCGGCCAGTTCCCTGATCCGGGCGATCACCTCGGGGACGCCCGGCAGTTCGGCGCGCGGGATGCCGATGGAGCGGGCGGCCGGGTGCACCTCGACCGGTTCGTCCGGCACGGTGTCCGGCCGCTCGCCCGCAGGGTCGGCGGGGGACGGGCGGGCGCCCCACCGTTCGGATGGCAGGGGCTTGCCCTCGGGGTGCCGCGCGTCGAACAGCCGCAGCCAGCCGTCGGCCGGTCCCGTGCCGTCCGCCCGCGCGGGGACGACGGTGCCGGCGTCCGCGTCCAGGCGTACGCCCTGGGCGGAGGCGGCGACCGGCAGGCCGAGGGCCTCGGCCAGGGCCACCGCGTACGGGCCGGCGTCCGGTGCGGTCAGGAGCGGGGCGTGCAGCGGGGCACGGGCGGCGAGGAGCGCGGCGAGGGCGGCCGGTGCCACCGGTACGCCGTCGACGACCGGCCAGCCGGCGCGGTGCTCGGCGGCGACCACGACGAGGCGCTCCGGCAGCAGAGCGGGCAGCCGTCCGGCGGCCTGTGGGGTGAGACCGGCCGCCACCGCCGCGCCGCCGGCACCGGGCAGGACGACCGCGAGCACCCGGCCGTCGGCCTCCAGGACCTGTGACCGTGCCGCCAGGTCCTCGGCGCGGACGGTCGCGGACACCGTCCCGTCCGCCGGAACGGCTTCCGGGGCGTTGCTGTCCCGGTCCGTGACAGTGGCCGGTTCGGGAACTTCGGGGACAGTGGGGAGGGCGGGCTCCCGCGAGGCGCGGCGGCGGGTGGCGGCCGGCTCGGGCACCTCGCTGATGGTGGGCAGCGGGGTCGGGCGCGACACCCGGTCGGACGTACGGCGCGGAGCGGGCTCTCCGCCCGCTCGGCCGTCGGCCGGGGGAACCGCCGCCGGGCGTGCCCCGGCGGGTGCGGACGTCGTGGGCCGGGCGTCCGGCCGGTCCGGGGCCGCAGCGGCGGAACCGGTCCCGAACAGGTGCGGGTACCGCTCCTCCAGGCCGTCGGCCAGCTTCTCGTCCCGCAGCGGGAGCATGGCGACCAGACCGTCGGGGACGTCGACCTCCAGGGCGCGGGCGGGCCCGCCGACGCCGTGCAGCACGGCGGTGACGTCGAAGCGGTAGAAGCGGAAGTCCCGGACGCCCTCCTGGTTGTGCTCGTCCGTCTCCGACAGGGCGGAGGTCTGCTTGCCGTCCTGGGACCAGCCGGCCTCGTAAGGCGTCCGGCCGAGCAGCGCGTACTCCGCGGTCCCGCCCCCGCCGTCCGTGCCGCCGCCCTGGTGGAAGCCCCGGCTGGACCTGACGACGTGCTCGACGCCGTTGTCGTTCTGGGTGTAGCGCCGCCCCTTGTACGCCACTCGCCCGGCACCCTCGACCGGTCGTGCCGCCGTGATCCGGAAGCCGACCGTCACCCGGCGGTCGCCGACCGCGACCTCGTACGTTCCCTTGAGCAGGTCCGCGATGCGCGGGCGCATGTGGTGGGCGCTGGTCTCGAACGCGTAGCGCATGCCCTCGGGGGTCAGCAGCCGCGACGCCTCGCCCAGCCGGGCGAGCGCACTGTCCGGCGCCGGAGCCCGCGAGGAGCGCAGGGCGGCGATCCCGGCGTGGTCGCGGACCACGGCGGCCGCGGGCACGTCCCAGGGGTGCAGGTTCGCCAGCAGCGTTTCGTCGGGTGCGTCGAGCACGGCCCGCGACGACGGCACCCAACGCGCGTTCCGGCCGGTGGGGCGTTCGTGCACCGGCGTGGGGGAGGGGCTCTCGACGGGAGCCGTCAGATGGTCGGGCACGAGGAACCGGACCTCGCCCGTGACCGTGTCGCTCTCCCGCCAGCTCCAGGGCTGGTGGCCCAGCCAGAACCGCTGCCAGGCGTCGCCCCGGCCGGCCAGCCGGGCGACCGACCCGGTGAGCATCCCCGTCCCCTGCACCAGCGTGTCGAGGGCCTGGGGGAGCTGCCGGGTCAGGCCGACCTCGATGTCGAGGACCACCGTGTGCGCGAACTCGTGAGAGCCCTGCTTGTCACGGGTGTTGCCCCGGATGATGGTGACCTGCTTCGCCGTGCCGATCTCCGCGGCGCTGCTGCCGGAGACCCGGCCCGCCGCGTAGTCGAGGCCCGCGTGCCCCTGTTCGCCGCTGACGGCGTCGTGCGTGCCGCCGCGCGCGGTGACGGCCACCCCGACGCCCGCCGTCCGGCCCCGCTGACGGGTGTCCTTGTCCTCCGTCACGCTCTCCCCGCGCAGCGTGTGCTTCACCTCCGGGCGCGGCCGGTGGGCGTGGGCGGCCTCCACCGTCCGGATCGCCACCCGCACGGACAGCCGGTGAGTGGTGCCGGCGAAGCCCCGGACCAGCGTCTGGACGTGCACGCCGTCGAAGAGCTGCGGCATCAGCGGCAGCAGCCCGGCGCTGGTGAACTGGTCCAGGACACCGCGTACCGTCGCCGCGGACGGCCCGTCGAGGAGGTCGGGGCGGCGGGCGGCGAGGATGCCGACGATCCGGTCGTGCACGGCGTCGGCCCGCAGCAGTTCGGGGTGGACGCCGGTGACCGGGAGCCTGCCGTCGACGAGGTAGCCCCGGGTGACCCGCGACGCGTCGTCCGGCGCGGGCACCGCCGCGTCCGGCCGGCCGGGCAGGACGTCGCGCACCCGCTCCCGGGGCACCTGGAGCAGCATGCCGTCGGTGAGACCGACGTACCGCGTGATCTCCTCCCGGCGCCGGCCGCCGGCCGACCGGCCCAGGACGACCTCGAACACCGGGTCGGTGACGTACACCACCTTGGGACCGGCGTAGGTGGCGCGGGAGATGGCGATCGAGCCCTCGACGTGCTCGTGCTCGGTGAGGAAGGTCCGCCGGACCGAGCCGGACGCCGCCAGGGTCACCCGTCCGCCCGGCGCGTCACCGCCGTGGTGGCTCCCGTGGTCGCCGTGACCGTCGCTGATCTCGACCTCGCCGCCGGTGTCGGAACCGAACCTGACCTGCGGTCCGAGGGCGGCCTGCGCCTCGACGGACCAGCCGGTCTCCCGCTGCCGGACATGACGGCGTACCGACTGCTCGTAGTGCTCGATCTCCGTGTCCGTACCGGCCAGTTCCTCCCGGGGCCGGTAGGCGCGCAGCCGGAGCCGGAGCGAGGTGGTGGACCGGCCGTCGGGCGAGGTGAAGAAGGAGGTCCAGCCCTGGCTGTCGGTGAGCCGGCCGAAGAACGCGGCGAGCGTCGTCGGCTGGAACAGGCGGGCGATGTCGTCGGGCGGCGCGGCACCGCCGTGCAGCCGGGCGTACAGCCCGGCCACCGTCGCGCGCAGCGCGGGCAGGTCCAGGAACGCCGGGTACATCCCGGAGACACCCGCGGAGAGGTCGAGCCGGTCGGGGTCGGACGGCCAGCGCCGGGTGGCGCCCCGCAGGGTGCCGGCCGCGGCCGCCCGCTCGCCGCCGACCGGAGCGGCCGGGGCGTGCGCCCGGGGTACGACGACCTGCGCCACCAGGTCGCCGGGGCGGTCCAGCCACCACCGCTCCTCGGGGCCGTCGCCGACGCGCGCGGACAGCTCGTAGACGACGTCGAGCGTGTGCAGGTCGACCCCTTCGTCCTCCGAGCGCCGGTAGCTCTTGCCGCCCGTGCCGAACTGTTCCGCCGTTCCGCCGGTGATCCGGCCCAGCGCGCGCACGCCGCCGAGCTGGAAGCGGGCGATGTCGCCGAGGCCGATCCGGACGCCGCCGCCCGCGCCGAGCTGCACGGCCCACCGTCGGTCGGTCCCGCTGGTCACCGTCTCGGAGACCGCCGCGCGGTCGTTGAAGACCATCTCGGTGGGCGTCACCCCCAGCGAGTCCAGCAGGTGCGCGCGGACCGTGAGGGTCACCGGGCGCGAGCCGACCGTCAGCGTCTGGGCGTGCCCGGACAGGAGCTGGGACAGGTCCAGCGCGGGCACCCCGAAGTGCGCGTCGAGCTGGCGGTCCACCGAGGCCCAGTTGCCGACCCGGCCGAGCCGGCCTGCCCGCGCCCACTCCCTGAGCAGGCCCCGGAACCCGTCCTCGACCAGTTCCGCGCCCGGCAGCAGCGCCGTCGCGAAGCCGAGGGCGCGGCGGGTCGCCAGGGCGAGCGGTTCACGCGCGTCCCGCCGCAGCCGGTACGCCGGGTCGAGCCGGGCGGGCGGCGCGGCCCGGCGCACCTGCGGGACGTCGGCCTGCCGCAGCAGCGCCCGGACGTACGGCTGGGTCTCGACGGGCTGCCGGGCACTCGGCAGGCCCGACGCGCCTTCAGGCTCACCGGTGCGGACGCTGCCGAGCACCCGGCGTTCGAAGTCCGCGGCTTCCCGCAGGGGTACGGACATCTCGGTCTCGACGAGGACCGGGGCGGCGGGCCGGTTCAGTCCGGGGTGTGTCGAGGAGACCCAGTCCACGAGAACGTGGACACCGACCCGGTACCGGGCGTGCGGCACCGTTTCGTTCAGGACGACGTGCCGCAGGGACTGGGAGGCACGGCGGTTGTGGTCGTCCCGGGAGGCGGTGGCCGTCACGGCGGCCATCGGGGCGAGGCCCTTGGCCACAGGGGAGCCGGAGTGCGCGAGCGCCGGGGCGGTCAGGCCGGTGAACGTGGCGCCGAAGGTGAGGGCGGCGGCACTCTCGGTGCCCGTCCCGGAGATGCTGGTCAGGCCCGTGCCCGTGTCCTCGCGGATCTTCAGCTCGGAGGTGCCCAGGTACTGCAGGCCGGCCAGGGACTGGACGATGCGGAAGTGACCCCGGAAGCCGTCGGTGCCCGGCAGTCCCCAGCCGAGCGCGATCTCGTGGGAGGTCATGCCGCTCGTCATCAGGTGCCGGCTGAAGGTCAGCCCGCCGCGCTCCCCGAGCCGCCTGCCCACCTGGGCCATGATCTCCGCCGTCCGGCGGGCGGAGACCCCCGCGCGGCGCAGCCGGGCCTGGGTCGCGGCGACGACCGGGGTGGTGTCGACCGCGTGCACGACCAGGGCGCCGTGCACCGGCCGCTGGAACTCCCCGGACGCCGGGGCCTGGGCGTCGTCCACGGCGTCCAAGGCGTCCAGGACCGGCTGCGGCTCGTCGGGGCGGGTGTGGGCGTCGGGGACGCCGAGGACGAGACCGCGGTCGACGGTGGCGTCGGCGGTGTGCTCCTCGCCGTCCAGGAACAGCCGGACGCGCAGGGGCCGCAGCCGGAACCGCGTGGTGTCCTGCACGAACAGGGTGCGGCCCGAGATGACCGTGCGGCGCACCCCGCCGGTCCGGCTCGTCGCCGCCTCGATGGCCGCCGTCGGCGCCCCGACGACCACGGCGGAGGCCGCCGCGGAGGCCACGTTGATGGCGGTGAACAGCACCAGGTCGGCCGTGCCGGTTATCTTGCGGGACCGTTCCACCGCGGCGGCGGTGGTCCCGAAGTGGACGCCGTAGGCACGTACGTCCCGCGCTCCCGCCTCCGCCCGCTCCGGGGCCGGATCCGCGCCGCTCGGCACCGGCCTGATCCACAGCAGCCGGCCGTCCACGACCCGGATGGCGCCGACGTCCAGCAGCTCACGCCAGCCCTCGGCGTCGTCGACGGCGAGAACGCCGGCGATCTCCGCCGCGACCTGCCGGGCGAGCGCGTCGGGGACGGCGGCGGCCAGGGCCCGCACCGTCCGGCCGTTCTCTTCCCGCGACCACGGCCCGACCTCCCGCACGACGCTCTTGCCGAGCATGCCGCGCCCGATGTACCAGGGGGCGCGGGGTGCGGCGGCGGGCCGGCGCTCGGACGCCGCTGCCGTCCCCGGTGTTCCGGTCGTCTCCGCTCTTCCGGCCGTTTCCGGCGGTACGGCCGTCTCCGGCGTTTCCGTCGTATCCGGCGTTCCGGCTGCATCCGACGTCCCGGTCGTCTCCGGTGGTCCGGACACGTCGGGCGTTCCGGCCGTCTCCGGTGTTCCGCTCGTCTCCGGGGCGGTGGGCAGTGCCTCGGTGACGCCCTGGCCGTCCTGGACGCCGGTGGCGGCGGCCGGGTCCCCGGGCGTCCCGGCGACGGCCGGCTGCGCGGCGGCGCCGGACGCGGCCTCGGGTGCCGGGCCGGCCGTGCCCCGGCGGGCCTCCAGCGCGCGGGTCAGCTGTGCGACGGTCTCGGTGCGGTTGTCGCGCTGGGCGTCCGCGAGGGCACGCTCCAGGCCGTCGGCCAGGGCGGTGTCGGTGAGCGCCATGCCGACGACGGGACCGCCGCGGTCCCGTCGGTCGGCGGCGAGCACGTCCGCGACGGCCCTGGCCAGGTGGTCGGTGGCGTACCACCTGGCGTCGTCCGGGATCCGCCGGTACGCGGCCGCGACGGCAGCGACGTCCACCGGGAGGAGGCCGTCCCGCTGCAGCGCCTCGTTCACCACGTGGGCCAGTGCCCTCTGGTCGCGGGCCGGTGCGGGGAAGGACGCGTCCCGGCGGAAACGGGGCCGTGGCCCGCCCAGCGCCCGGTACAGCTCCAACTGGTCGGCGTCGAGCCGCTTGCCGAAGACCAGGGCGGAGAAGATCTCGGCGACGAATTCGACCGGCTCCTTGGTGGCGTACGCACTGAGTTTCCCGGCGGTCCGCTCGTGATCGCCGGCCCAGGACGTCTCCTGGAGATCGTGCATCGTCCGCCGGGACTGCGCGTAGTGCAGCAGATGGCCGATCTCGTGGACGAGGATGGCCAGTCCGCGGTCGGCGAACAGGTGGTCGTAGAACTGGACGCGTCCCTCCGGGAGCGGAACGCCCGCACGGCGTGACAGGAGGTCGGAACCGGCGAAGATCCGGTCGGGGGCGTCGAACTCGCCGCGGGGCACGTCGTCGTGCTGGTCGCCGACCCTGACCCGTCCGTTGCTCCGCATCCGCAGATTCCGCGAGTACTTGGGCAGGTACGCGTGGAAGTCGGGAATCTCGAAGCCCGCCGCCTGCACGACCGCCACCGCCTGCCGGAGCTGCTCGATGCGGCTGTCCCGCGTCCCCGGGTCCTCGGTGGGGTCGTAGTGGACGTCGACGCGCGTCGAACCGACGGTCAGGTACGTGTCCACGAGGGCCGCGTTGACGTCGACCCTCTCGTCCGGGTCGGCGCGGAGCGGGAAGGACGCGAGTTCGGGGTGCTGGAGCCGCCCGTACCGCTGCCGCTCGTCCTCCAGGAGATCCCTCAGCGCCCCGTCGGTCAGGCCGCTCGAAACCCGCACCTGCCCCGTGTCGAACACGGCCTGGGCGAGTGACCGGAACGATTCGTCGTAGCGCTCGTCGATCAGCCGGAGGGCTTCGTCGCCGAGGCTCCCGTCCGCGTTGCGGGGCAGCAGGAACGCCCGCGTCCGCAGATCCTCCGTCTCCAGATCCGGCGGCACGCGCCGTTGCACGTAGGGCGACAGCGCCGGGTCCACGCGGGCATACGCCTCGGCCTGCTCCGCAGGGGTCGGCGCGCCGCCCCGGAGCCGGAGCGCCGGGCCCCGGGAAGCGCCGACGGCGGAGGCGTCGGCCACCGCCCCGCCGTCGGCCGGGGAGAGCCGGACGGGCAGGCTCACCTGCGGGACGTCACCGGCCTCGTCGTCACCGGCGACGAGACGGAGGCCGTCCCCGGCGACGACCAGGCGGTGGTGCACGGGCCCGGCCGCCGGCCCGTCCTCGACCAGCGCCCGCACCGCCTCGGCGTTGTCCGCCTCGCCGATCCAGCCGGAGTCGCCGCGCAGCAGGTACACGGCACCGTCCCGCCGGTCCACCTGCACGAAGTCGTGGCCGAACGGGACCCAGGGACCGGCGGCCAGGACCCGGTCGCCGGGCAGGACGACGACCCCGCCGACGGTACTCACCCGGTAGGCGAAGGTCTGTCCGGCGTCCCCGGCGCCGGGGACGGTGACCGGCCCCGAGACGGTCACCCACTCCTCGCCGCGCTTGCCCTCGGCGGTCGTCGGGACCGGGACGTCGGAGCCGGGCGCGAGGCGCGGCGCGGCGCCGCTGGTGCGGGGACCCGCCACCGTGACGCGGTCCCCGGCGGGACGGCCCTCGGCGACCGGATCGGCGCCGGCGTCGCGGGCGCCGCCCAGCAGCGCGGCGCCCAGCTCGGAGGAGGTGGCCGTGGTCTGCGCCGTGATCAGCGCCGTCGTCCGCCGGACCGCCTCGGCCAGCCGCGTGTTCCCCGGCGTGCGCGGGTCGACGGCGGCGGAGTTGTAGTAGCGCAGGACGGTGTCGTACGCGTATCCGGCGTCGACCAGCGGGCGGATGCCCGCGTCCAGGGACGCCAGGACGGTCAGGACCGCGCCGCTCTCCCAGGGGGCCGGCGGGCGCCGCAGGTGGCGGGTGAGCCGCAGGTGGGCGTGGATCTCCTCCGGGCCGGGCGCACGCCCGAGACCCGCCTGCGCGACCGACGCGGCGTCGAGCACCTCCAGCGTCTGCCGGACGGCGTCCGTGATGCGGGTGACGGCCTCGGCCACCTGGGCCGGCGTGTCGGGACGGGCGAGCACCTCGCCGGACCGGGTCAGGAGGCCGGTCAGCTCCTGGGCGAGCGACGGGTCCAGAGGGCCGCCGAGGGCGTACCGGGCGGCCTGTGCGGCCATCCGGGCCAGCGCGGAACGGGGCAGCAGCGCCACGGGCGCGTACCGGCCGGGAACGGCCAGCTTGACGGTGACGGCCTCGCCGGCCGTCCGGAGCGCCGCGACGAGGGGATGCGCCAGCACCGCGACGGCCCCGGCAGGGGTCCAGGACCGCTGCCCGGTCCGGTCCGCCTCCCCGTACGCGGTCGCCGAGAAGTGCCGCAGCAGAGCGAAGGACCGGTCGATCTCCTCCCGCGCGTGGCGGCGTCCGTTGTTGCCGAACGCGCGCAGTTCCAGCAGGACGAGGGGATGACGCAGCCGCCCTTCCCGGTCCAGCGGATAGTTCCGCAGGTCGACCACGTCGTACTGGGTCACGGGGTCCGCGGCCGCCGTGAACATGGTCGCGAGGTAGCGGCGCAGGGTGGCCCGGGAGCGCTGGTTGACCCGCGAGTCGAGCAGCGTCCGCGTAGGCACCTCCGGCACCGGACGGCCGTCCTGCCGCATCAGCGTGAAGAACGTCCTGGTGCTCCGGACGAACAGGTCCACCCACTGACCGTGACGGTTCTCCAGATAGGCCCGCACCGGGCGGGGAAGCGTCTCCCGGATGTCCTTGAACGGTGTCCGTGACGCGGCGGCGAGTTTGTTCTTGACCAGGGACGGCTCGGTCTCGAGAAACAGGGACGCCACGGCGAGGCCGTGCTGGCCGGCCAGCCAGGCGTAGCCGTACAGCTCCTCCAGGCCGGGGACGCTGGTCAGCAGGAAGCGGACCTCCTGCGGCGTGATCACCCGCCCGACGTACTCCGACGCGAAGCCCGCGGCGATCTCCTCGGCGAACCGTGCCGACACGTCCAGGGAGGGAGTGAGCGAAGCCCTGCCGATGTGCTCCAGGGTGAGCTCCAGCACCGACTTGAGCGCGGTGACCGGCACACCGATCGTGAACTGGGCGTAGTCCCGGCCGTCCGCTCCGAGAACGGGCCGTCCCACGGCGATCCGACGGCCCTGCTCCGTGACGGTCCACCCGGGCGGCAGCAGGGCCGGCAGCGGTGCGCGGTGCGGGGCCCTGTCCAGCGCGTGCCGCACGTCCCGCAGCACCCGCAGACCTTCCTCGGGTGACAGGCGGTCCTCGTCGGCGAGGACGCCGAGCGGCGGCGTGACGACCTCCACGATGGGCAGCACCACCGGTGTCTCCACCGGGACCGGGCCGTCCGTGCTGTACAGACGGCCGTCGGTCCCCTCCCCGACGACGGACGTCTCGTGGACCAGCATGACGCCCGAGGCGTCGTGCGTCGCCAGCCGCTCACCCGGAACGATCGAGCCCCTGCCCGCGACGGTGACCACCCGTCCGCTCAGCTCCACTTCGAGACCGAGCGCGCCGTAGCCGCGGCCGGCCGACGGGTCCACCAGGGCGTGCGGAGCCGAGGAGGACGCGGCGAACACCGGCAGCCGCGGGGCGACGCGGGCCGAGGAGTCGACCACGACGGCACGGGCGTCGGCCGGGGCCACGGCGGGCGGCCGGTCCGACACGGCGGTGCCGTCCAGCAGCTCGATCCAGACCACGCCCCGGGGACCGCCCACGTGATGGGCGGCCCAGGCGTGTCCCGTGCCCGAGGGCCGCCGGGCCAGGACGAAGGCGGTGTCGCCGGGGCGCAGGGCACCGGCGAGCGTGGCGTAGTCCGGGATCGCCCGCCAGCCGTCCCCGAGCGCCAGCGCGCCCTCCTCCGGGCGGACGTCCAGCACGGAGTCGTCGACGGTCCCGGCCGGGCGCACGCCCTGGGGGAACATCGCGTTCCGGAAGGCGGTCAGCAGGACCAGGCACTCCTGGACGGACGCCTCGCCGGCTCGGCGGTCCGTGACCGCGTGCCGCGCTCGCCGCGCCAGGTCCAGCAGCTCGCGCTCGCCGCGCGCCCCTCCGGCGGGGCGGCCGTCCGCACGGGAGACGGTGTCGACGCCCCGCAGCACGTCCAGGACGTGCCGCGTCACCGCTTCCCCGGGCGTGACCGCCTCCTCACCGGACCCGCCCGCCTCGTGGACGGCGTCCGTCGAGGCCGGCGGCAGCACGCCGCCCTCCGCCGGCCGGCCCGCCGCGTCGAACACGACGGCCACCGTGTCGGCGGCGAAGCCGTCGAAGCCGGCGTCCGGCAGGACGCGCGGGCCGGACTCGTCACCGTCCAGGACGGCCCACCGCACCCCGTCGTCCCGGGTGAGGTAGGCGGCCAGGGCCACCTCACCGCTGGTCGGCCCGTCACCTCGCGCCAGCAGGGCCAGGGAGCCGGGGCCGAGCCGGGTCAGGGCCGCCGTGACGGCGTCGCGGTCACCGCCCGTCGCCTGCCAGGCGCCGGCGTCCGGCAGCACCGCCGCTCCCTCGGCGTGCGCCGGGGCGGTGGACCGGACGGTGCCGAGCAGCAGCGCCGGCAGACCCGGCGCCGCCTCGGCGCGCGCGGCCCGCGCCGCGTCGGTGACGGCGGCGGTGAACTCCACCGCGTTCAGCGCCCCGGCCGGCGGCCGGTCCAGGGTGCGCAGGTGCGCGTTGCCCACCACGAACCGCTCACCCGCCGGACCCCGGACGGTGAACTTGACCACGGCCGCCACCTGGTAGCCGGTGGCGCCCGTGCCGTCGGCCCCGGTCCGGGTCGTCCCGGTACGCCGGTACCGGCGGTCCTGCGCCGTGGCGCCGGCGGTCCGCCCGCGCTGCGGCCGGGTCCCGGCCGACACACCGAGTGCGAAACCGTCCCCGCCGCGCACGCCGGCCGTCGGCACGGTCGTGTTGGTCGCGCCGGACGAGGCACCGAGCCCGATGACGTCCACGGCGTCGGCGGAGAAGTCCGAGGCGGCCACCGTGACGGGGTCGTACACCTGGACCCGCAGCTGTACACCGTCGGCCGCGGAGCCGCCGAGGAAGGTGCCGCCGACGAAGGGCGCGAGGTTCTCCGGACCCAGCGCGCGCGAGGTCCCCGCGCGCAGGAGTTCCCGTATCCGGATGAGCGCGCCCTCGGCGGAGACGGGCGCGGGGTCCGCCGCGTGCTGCCCGAGCGCGGGCGCCACCTCCCGCAGGGCCCGCGCGAGCTCGGGCAGGGCGTCGACGTGGTGCACCTCGAAGGTGCCCGACGGCAGCCACTCGGCGCGCGGCACCGGGCCCACGGGCAGGGCCGCGCCGCCCTCGGGCGCCGTCGCGGTCCGGGCGGGGTCGTGGCGGAGCACCGCGGGCGTGACGGCGGGAGGGGGCCAGCCGGCGGCCGGCTCGTCCTGTCGTACGCCGCCGAAGCGGATGTCCGCCACGACGGCCACCTCGGCGGACGCCGTCGGCGCGGCCGCGGTGAGCAGGCCGGCGCCGCCCGCGCGCAGCAGCGCCGCGGCGGCGTCGTGGATGCCGGACGGCAGCAGCAGCCGGGGCAGCAGGCCGAGCGGGCCGGCCAGGGAACGGGACTCCGCCCGTATCCGGACCACGTACGGCACGCCGTCCGCCTCCAGCACGCTGTCGCCGGCCGGGTGCAGCCACACCCGCCGGTCCGTGCTGTGCGTACGGCTCTGGGTGACGCCGTGCTGGTTGCCGTCGCCGGCGGACAGGCCGGCCACGTCCCTGAAGGAGAGGCCGGCGGTGACGGCGCCGCTGCGGCCGGTGGTGACGCCCCGCGCGGTGGCGGCCGCCGGGCCGAGCAGGGAGCCCTCGCCGGTGGCACGCAGCAACTGGGTCTCCACGCTGCTGCCCGCCGGTGCGCTGCGGGCGCGGACGCGGTCGAACCCGGGGGCCGGTTCGGCGCCGACCGTCAGGGTGATCAGGCGGGGGCCGAGCCAGCCGGTGTGCGGGAAGGACACCGAGACGTGCCGCATGGCCACGGCCTGGGCGAGGCCGCGCTCGGCGGTCAGCTCCTGCACGGCCTTGGCGGCCTGCGGGACGTAGGCGGTGCCGCCCGGCACCAGGGCGCCCGGCGCGAGGGCGTGCACCGTCCGTGTGACCACGTCGGAGAGCCGGACGCCGGGGTCGGCGGGGGCGATACGGGTGACGGCGGCCAGCCCCAGGGCACCGGTCGCGGCGTAGGACGCGGGCAGCGGCCGGTCGGCCTCGGCGCGGGTCGCGGCGTCCGCCGCGTCACCGTCCGCCGGTCCGGCGAGCCGGGACAGCTCGGCGTCCTCGCGCAGGGCGGAGGGCCGTACGAAGTAGTCGACGGCCTGGTCGGCCCGGACCGCCACGGACCGTGTCCCCCGGCCGGGCAGCAGACCGGCCGGCAGCGCGGACCGGCCGGGCAGGACCTCGGCCACCACGACGACCCCGGCGCGGAAGTGGTGCACCGGGACCGGGACCTCGCCCTCGGTGGTGATCCGGAAGCTCGCGGTCCGGTCCGAGCGGGTGACGCTGGTGGCGGAGCTGAAGCCCTCGTCGTAGCGGCCGGACGGGTTCACCGCGGCCGTCGCGCCGAACGTGCCGGAGACGGTGTGCGCCACGCTGGCGGACCGGGTGGCGTCCGCGCCGCCGCCGGCCACGTGCCAGCGCTCGGTGACCACGCCGCCGGTGTCCCCGAGCCACTGCGGGTCGGTGAGGTGGGCCCGCAGCCGCACCTGCCGCTCGCCCACGTCGACCAGGACGCCCCCGGGGTCGCGGACCATGCCGGAGAAGAGGTCCATGAGGTGGGACCGCGACAGCGCGCCGCGCACCATCACCTGGAACAGGGAGCCGGCGCCGGCGGGGTCCTCCCCGACGGTGGCCGCCCGCATCCGCTCCCGCAGCCGGGCGGTGAGCGACGGCAGATGAGGTACGGCCCGCACCGCGTCGCCCGCTCCGGGAAGGGGCGGGACCGTCGCAGCGGCCGGGTCCGCGCCGGGGCCGTAGGCTCCCGGCATCCGGTCGGCCGGTTCGATGTCCTCGCCGGCGGCTGGCGCGTCCGGTGCCGGCGCGGCGTCGGGTGCCACGGCGCGGACGACCGCGTCCCGCACGGCCTCGGCCACGGTCAGCCGTTCGAGGAAGGCCCCCCGGGGGAACAGCAGCGGCGCCGTCCGGTCCGCGCGCGCGGCCAGGGCCTGCTCGTCCGCCGGCTCCACCTCGCGGATCACGGGGGCCGGAGTCGGGCCGTCCGGCTCGGCCGCCGCCAGCATGCGGTGGTCCGGGACGGCGAACCGCACCCGCACGGCGGCCGTCAGATCCGGGGTGGCCCCGTCGGAGAAGCGGGCGCGGAGCACACCGGGATGCTCGGTGACATGGACGCCGCCGTCTCCGGGACTGAAGTAGTACTGCTCCTCCCCGAACGCGATCGCGTGGGCCGAGGTCCGCGCGCTCTGCGCGCCGCGGGCGTAGCCGACGCCGCCGCTCAGAGCGGCCCGGTCCGTCACCGACCCCCCGACGGTCACCGACACGCCCGCACTGGAGGCCGACTCGGTACGGGTGTGCTGCCGGGCCAGTTCCGCGTTCGAGCCGATGAAGGTGAGCAGCCTGATGCCGGGGGCGTGCAGCACGTACCGGCTGTCGCCGGCCGGGTCGCCCTGGGCGGGGGGCTCGACCCCGAGCCGGACCACCAGCCGGGAGGTGCCGGCCGTGCCGGGCCGCTCCAGGACCAGGTCCCAGGGCTCGGCCACCAGGGCGCGCCGGCCCCAGGAGGTGCGCAGCTCGCCGAGTTTGCGCTGGTTGGTCAGGAGATGGAAGCGGGTGACGGCGTCACCCGCCGGCGTCCCGCCGCCCGGCAGCCAGCCGCCCTCGCGCAGGGCGCTCTCCAGGTCCCGGAAGAGGCCGTCGGCGCCGGCCATCGCCACCGGGGCGGCGAGCAGCCCGGGGGTCAGTTCGCGCACGTCACGGGGAGGGACGGACCGCTCCGGCGGAGTACCGTCCAGGCGCACCGACGCGGCGGCCGGTACCCGCAGTGTCACCGGGAAGGCGGCGCCGGGCCGGGCGAGCGGCCCCCGCGAGGGCTCCAGCGCCGGGCCCTCGGCGCGCACCAGGCGCAGCCGGGGGGTCAGCTCCGCGCGCTGGAGGACATGCGGTGCGGAGGTCCGCAGGCCGGAGGAGGCCAGCACGGTGCGGTGGGCGCTCAGGCCGTGGCTCTCGCGGTACTGGCCGCCGGCGTCGCCGGCGAGGCGCACCAGCCCGTCCAGCCAGCCCAGACTGCCCGCGGCGCCCAGGGAGAGCCCGTTCGTCACCGAGGAGCCGGTGCCCGCCGACGTGACGCGGATGCTGTCCCCGGCCTCCAGGGCCGTGGCGGTGCTCTGTCCCGCGTAGCCCTCCTCGTCGGACCAGGTCAGCCGGAAGTCGGTCTCCAGATAGCCGATCAGGTGGCCGTCGCGGCCGTACAGCAGCGGAGAAGCGGGCTTGACCAGGCCGCCGCGCAGACCGTCCTCGGAGAGGTGGTCGCGCAGGACGCGCAAGGAGTCGGGGGAGAGGCCGCGCAGGTCGGGGAAGCCTTCCAGCACCTGCTCGAACAGCAGGTCGGTGTGCGGGAACTCGGTGATGCCCACGTACGGCAGGGCGTCCTCGACGTACTGCCATGGCAGCGGCCTCAGCCGTTCCGCCGCCCCGTCCCCCGCGGTGTCCAGCAGGTGGGCGGGGAAGGACGCCGTCTGCGTCCACCGCGCCTCCGGCACCTCCCGCCAGCCGGCCTCCGGCAGTTCCGTTCCGGAGCCGGACGCGGTCAGGGCGTACTCCAGGCGCGCGGTGTAGTCGTACAGGCCGGTGGCCTCGTTCTGCGCGCCCTGGAGGTTGAGCGAGCGCATCGTGAGGTTCGCGGAGGCCGAGGCCGCCCACTGGTTCAGGGTCGCGGACAGGCTCGGGCCGAGGGTGGCCGACGTCAGGGAGTGGGCGCCGGAGACCGCGAACGGGTACGACCGCGTGAACGTGCCCGTACGGACGTCACCGGTGCCGCCGGAGACTCCCGTGGTGGTGGAGGACAGCGCCCAGCGCTGCGGCCCGCCGGGCCGGTCGGCCAGCCGGGAGGCGGCCGGACGGGGATCGGCGAGCCGCTGGCGGACCCGCAGCACGAGTCCGGTGTCCGCCAGGGGGATCTCCACGCCGGCGCCGAGCAGGTCGCGCTGACGGGCGTTCAGGGTGGCGGCGGTGGGCCGGGCGTCCCCGGCGTCCGCGCCGCCGAGCAGCCGGACGGCCCACGCCCGGCCCCGCTCCAGCGCGCCACGGGCCTCCAGTATCTCGGTGAGCCGAGGCAGCACCGCCTCCCACAGGTCCGCGACCGGCCGCTCGGGCACAGGGGAGAGGTGGACCAGCCCGAGCCGGCCGGCCAGGTCGTCATGGGTCAGCCGGGTCACGGCGGGCGGCAGGGGCGCCCGGACCACCGGGGTGCCCGGGGAGGAGGCGGCCCCTGCCGGTCCGTACGTGCGCAGCGCCCCCGCCAGCCGTACGACCGTGTCGCTCACCCCGTCCCGCCCGCGCAGATCGTCCAGAGCGCGGCGCAGTCCGTTGGCCATGGCGTCACCGGTGTCGGCCATGCCGACGAACGGGGTACGCGCGGCGGCCGGGACTGGTGCGGTCAGGCGGGCGAGACGGTTCAGGACGTCGTGGGTCAGATCCCGTACCGCCGTGTCACGGACGCTGGGACCGCTCTTGGTCGCCCGCCACTGCTCCACCCGGTCGAGGACGTCCCGCAACGCCGTGACCTCCCCGCGGGACACGGCCGACTCGACGGCCCGGTCCACGGCTTTGAGGGCTGTCGAACGCCTCTTGTCGGTGGCCGACAGGCGCATCCACTCCGTCATCGCGTCGACCTGGACGAGCGCGGCGGACCCGGGCGCCAGGAAGCCCAGCACCGTACGTGCCGCCGCGACCGTGGCGACCCAGGTCGCGACGTTCTGTTCGGCTTCGGCCCGCCGCCGGTGCGCCTTCAGCTGGAGGTCGGTGCCGATGCCCGTCAGCCGGTCCAGGAACCCTTCCAACGCCCGCACAGCGGTCTGGTGCCCCGCGCCGGGCGCGGAGCGCCGCACGGCGTCCGTCACCGCGGCCACCACGGCCGGGACGCTCTCCCGCGCGAGCAGCTGGGCACCCGCGAGAGGCGCGTGCTCGTGCACCAGGTTCAGCCGGGACAGCCCCGCGAGGACCTGTTCGAGCGCGGCCACCGCCGGCTGTCCGGCGAGGCGCCGCAGGGCGCGGCTGTGTGCGGCGTGAGCCTCGGGGGACGAGGCACTGAGGTCTTGCGCAGCGCGGTAGGCACGCGCGGCCATGCGTTCCAGGTCGTGGAGGATGCGCCTTCTCTCGTCCGGCGTGAAGGTGTCGGCGAGATTGCGCAGTTCTACGAGGACGAGGGCGTGCGTCAGCCGTGGGCTGCCCGCCCGGTCCTCGTTGCGGTCGAGCCTGCGGTACGTGGTCTCCATCGCCAGTTCCCGCTGGTCGACGAGGCGTGCCGGACGGTCGAGCAGGCCGCTGTCCAGGTACTCCCGCACACGTACGTTCTCGGCGCGGCCGAAGAAGACGTCCAACGGGTCGGTGGTCAGGTGCCGGCCGGCGACCTGGAGCGCATGGCTGCGGAACGACCGCCTGATGTCGTCGGCGCGGGAGTCCAGGAACCGTTGCGCGGGGACGGACAGCGCCTGCCGCAGCACGTGCGGCGCATGGCGGGAGGCCGCGGCGAGGTAGCGCTTGGGCCAGCTCGTCCGCTGGCCGGCCGCAGCCGCGGCGGCCCGCTGCACGGGTGCCAGTGCCTGGAGCGACAGCAGGGTCACGAAGTTCCGCACGGCGTGGACGTCCGGGTCCCGCAGCGACTCGACGGTGAACCAGGGTGCTACGGCTTCGGTCCGGCCCTCCTTGTGCGCGTGGTAGAGGGCGGCCACGCTCGTGCCCAGCGCGAGGCTCACCTCCATGTCGGGGACCATGGTGGGCTTCGCCACCGTCGAGCCGCGCATGGCGAAGTGGATGACCTCGTGCAGCGTCGACATCGGCACACCGACGGTGTACTGCGAGGAGACGCGCACACGGTCGCCGGGTGCGCTCAGGACGTAGGTGTCGGCGCCCCTGGCCCGCGAGACGAAGCCGTCACCGTTGCCGAAGAGGGAGGCGAGGGGGACCCCCGGGTGCCGCAGCCGCGACAGGACGTACTCGACCGTTCTCAGGTAGCCGTCGATGTCCTGCCGGTTGTCCTCACCGGGCACCACCCGGAGCGGCTTGCCGACGATCTCCAGGAACGGCGCGTCCAGATCACTGGTCTTCTCGGCCGTGAGCACCGCGTAGGCGTTCTCGAACAGTTCGTCACCGTGTTCCAGCGCACGGGTCGAACCCAGCACCACGGTAGAGATCTCGTCCTCCGCACCGATCGCTCCGCCCCGCATCCGCAGCGGCTCGCCGTGATGGGCGATCCGGCCGGCGATGTCGAAGGCGAGGGAGCGTTCGGGCGTGTACGCCGGGGGCTCCGGACGCTTTCGCAGCACCTCTTCGACGCGGTCCCCGCCCACCGGGCCATGGGGCCAGCCCAGTTGCCTCAGCTGCGCGTTGACCTCCACCAGCAGGGACGTCGGGACCCTTTCCCCGACGCCGGTCGACGCGTCGGCGGTCCCGGGCGCGGCCGGGACACGCTCGGCGCCGCCCGCGCCGCCGCGCAGGCCGGGGCCGACGGAGCGCAGGGCCGGATCGGCGGCGGCGAGTTCGTCCGCGCGGGCGCGGGCCCGGCGCGGGTCCTCCAGGAGTACGCCCGCGACGGTGAGGAGCGCTTCGTGCTGGGCGTCGCGCAGAGCCAGGTCGGTGGCGTCGGTGCCGATCACCATGCGGGGCCGCAGGAGTTCGGCGGCCTCCTGGAGGACGACCAGGGCCCGCGACCGGCCGACGCCGAGCCGCCGGGCGGCCTCGGTGGCCACCGGCGCCAGGGCCAGTTGCCGGGCATCCCAGCCCAGGTCCCGCAGAAGCTCCTCGGCCGTGTGCAACTCCTGCGCCACGCCCCGGCGTCGGCCGGCGTCCGGCAGGTTCCGCGCCACCGACAGCCGGGCCGCGGCGGTGTGGTAGGCGGCCAGCGCGTCCGCCAGTTGCCGTGCGGCGGGGTCGGCCGGTACGAAGGTGCCGCCGTCCCGGGCCGGGCCCCGCCGGTCCTCGGCTCTTCCCTTGCCCTTGTCCTTCTCCTTGGCCCGTGACTCGGCGGCGCGCGCGGCAGCGAGGTCCGCCGCCCGCCGCACCATGGCACGGGAGGTCACCAGGGCGGGGTGGTTGTACACCGTGGAGATGTCCAGCGGACCGGCCGTGTACCGGCCCCCGTTGTTGCTCCAGCGGTAGTCGTTGCCCTTGCGCGAGGTGCTGAGGGCGTACACCACCATGCGCACCTCGGCCTCCTCGTTCACAGTGAAGACGAGCGTCGCGCCGTGGCTGCCGTCGTCGAGGTGGACGTGGAGTGCCCTGTTGACCGAGATCTGCGACTCCTCCGGCCGGGAGCGTCCCTCGGCCACCGCCCGCAGCGTCCGCAGCGCGTCCGGCGTCAGATCCTGCTCCCGTACTCCCGCGAAGACGATCGCGCCGCTGTACGTCCACGTGTGCGGCGACCGGGGGTCGAAGGCGGCCAGCCGCTCCTCGATCTCATGGTCCCGCCGAGCCGCCAGCGCCTCCCGCTCCGCGCGGAACCGGTCCCACACTCCCCGCGCCACCTCCCGTACGCGCTGGTGGTAGTCGCCCTCCACGAGCACGCCCGTACGGGCGAGATGGGCCTCGAACGCGATCTCGAACCGCTCGGGCGGCCCGTCCTGGGCGGCGAGGAACTCCCCGAACGCGTACTCGCGCCAGGCCCGCGGGTCGCCGGACAGGTCCTCCACCACGGTGGGCGCCCCGAGCAGCAGCGGCAGCAGGTCCGGGTGGTCGCCCAGGGCACGCGCCAGTTCCGCGGCCGAGGGGTCCAGCAGCAGCTCGCCCGCCTCGGGCACCGAGGCCAGCGCGCGGGCCCAGACCGACTCCTGCGGGGCCGGCCGCCGCCGCGCCTTCCCGCCGCGCGAGCCGCCGGCGGCCGGGGTGGACGCCGCCGCGGCCGTGGCCGCCCGTCCCGGGCGCGTCGCCGTATCCGTCGCGGCGCCGGCCGAGGCCGGGCCGTCCGCCGCCGGACCGGGCGCGGCCGGCTCCTCCTCGGTGAGCGTCCGCAGCAGCAGCGACCGTTCGGCCAGGCCGCTCAGGTCGTGCGCGAACCCGGGCGTGCGCAGCGCCGAGGCCCGCCAGCCGGGGGAGGCGAGGAACACCGCCGCCGCGTCGGGGTCCGCGTCGAGAACGCGGGTGAGGACGGGGTCGCTGAACAGGCGCGCCAGCTCCTGCGCCCCGACGCCCTCCAGGAGTTCCGGCCGGTTCGCCACCAGGGCCGTCAGGGCGGGGCGGGCGGCCAGTCTGCCGACCAGCCGCGCCGACAGCGCGTCGGCGAAGGCCCGGGAGGCCCGCGCCGCCCCCCACAGCGGGTCCTCGGCCGCGACGGCGTGCTCCGCCAGGCCGTGGGTGCGCCGTACCGCCTCCACGAGCCACGGTGCCGCCCGCAGGTCCTCGGCGACGCCCGGCCGGGTCCGCACCGCCGAGGCCAGGGCGGGCACCGTGCCCAGGGCCGTGCGCAGCGCCGCCGACTCCGCGCGGGCCAGCGTCGCGGCGAGCCCCGGCTGCTCGCGCAGCAGCGGCAGGAGGTCCGGCACCCGGTCGAGCGCCCGCGCCAGCTCGGGCCCGGCGGCCAGCGCGGCCACCAGGTCGGGGGCGAGCATCGCCGTCTCCAGCGCGTCGGCGGAAGCCAGTACCGCCCCGCTCTGCTCCGGGTGGGCCCGCAGCGCGGCGACGAGCCGCCCGTGGCCGAGGAACCGTTCGACGTGCGCGGCGTCCGTGAACAGCGAAGCCCGCTGGGCCAGGGCGTCGGCGAGCTGCGGGACGTCGGACAGGACCCGGGCCGACGCCGGCCGGCGCAGCAGCGCCTGCGCCACGGACCCGGAGGAGACGACCGCCCGCACGACCCGCTCGGCCGCCTGCGGATCGTCCTGCGCCATGGAGACCAGCCGGGCCGCCAGCTCGTGGCTCGGCGCGTGGGCGAGGAGCCGGGCGGCGGGACTGTCGTCGGCGAAGGCGCGGGCCAGGTCGTCGTAGTTCGTGACCAGGGTGTGCAGGTTGCCGTCCGTGTGACTCAGCGCGTGCTGCCGGCGGTGCAGGTGGAAGAGGCGGGCCAGTTCCCGGTTGTTGATCACCCCCCACGCGAAGTCGGGATAGGCACGGAGGTGGTTGCCCGCCTCCCGGTCCGTGCTGATGAAACGGTAGAGGTGGTCGTCGGTCATCAGGGCCGCGGCCAGCTCCGGGTAGGTGACCAGTGCCGTGAGCAGCCCGGACGCGGGGTTCCGCAGCAGTTCCAGCAGCGCAGGCCGAGCCTCCAGCAGGTCCAGCAGATCGGCACTGGTCAGGAACTGCGAGCTGATGGCGGCACTGGAGCGGGCGGCCTTCAGCCAGTTCTCGTTCCCGAGGACCCGCTCGTGAGCGGCGAGCATCCGCTCCGTGCCGCCGTCCTCCCCGGCGGCTCCCCGTGCCCGCAGCCGGTCGGCGGCCTCCTGCGGTGGCATCGCCCACACCTCGGCCAGGTCGAGGTCGTGGCGGTCCACCGGCGCGCCTTCCGGGGACAGCAGCGGCCGGCCGCCGGTGTCCCGGACGAGCCGGAGCAGGTCCGCGGCCCACACCGGGTTCCGTACGGCCCTCTTCCCCCGCTTCCTGGCGGCCTGCGCCGCGGCGAGCGCTTCCTGGACCTCGGGCCTGGCCAGGGCCGTGGCGAACCCGGGACGGGCGATCGCCTCGCGCAGCGCCTCCGGGGCGGACGCCAGCAGACTGCGCGCCCTGTCGTCCGTGTTCAGCGCCTCCAGCAGCGCGCGGTTCGTGAACAGTCCCCGCCAGTGCGCCAGACTCATCCGCAGGGGCGGCCTGGACGCCAGCTCCGACACGGTGGCCGGGTACGCGCGAAGCAGGGACACCGCCGAGTCGCCCACGGCGTCCGGGGCCCCGTGCCGGGTCTTCGCGGTGTCCGCGAGCGCGTCCAGCAGGGTCCGGCCGCCGTTCGCGAGGCGGAGGAACGCGGCCCTGTCGTGGAGGAGCAGATCGAGCAGCGCCGCCCGCTCCCGGCTGTCGACCCACGCGTTCGGGAAGCCCTCCACCGGCAACAGGGCGAGGTACCGCTCGTCGACCGGGGGGAAGGCCGTGTTCTGCTGGACGAGGGCGATGTTGGACGGGCCGGCCTGCTGGAGCATCAGGTCGCCGAGCACGGGTGTCGCCCACAGCTTCACACCCAGTGAGGGGTCCTTCTCGGTCTCCCGGGCGAACAGGGAGCGGCTGTTGTCCGCCCCTGCGGTCAGCGGGTCCATTGCGAACAGCCAGCCGCGTACCGAGGTGTGGCGCAGCGCGGCGCGCAGCATGTGCGGGGCGAGCAGCGGGGATCCCTCGCGCACCGCCGCGCGCACCCCTGCCATGCCGGGGCCCAGCAGCCGCCGGAACTCGTGGGGTGCCGCCAGCACCGTCGGCCGGCGTGCCAGCACTCGGGCGAGGGCGAAGTCGTCCTCGGCGAGGGCGGCGGTCAGGGCGGGGTCCGCGGCGAGGACGGCGTCCAGGGCGGGCGAGGCCGCTCGGGCCGCCGCCACCGGGGACGCGGCCCCCGTGACGGCGGCGGGCGTGCCGGGCGTGGGTCGGCGCGTGGCCAGCAGCGCCGCCTGGAGTTCCGCGTCCGGCACCGCGTCGAAGCGGGTGGGATCGTGGGAGAGGGCGTCGGTCACGGCCGGGTTCTCCACCGCGGCGCGCAGCAGCGCGAGGTCGCCGGCGAGCCGGGCGGTGAGGGCGGGCAGGTCCTCCAGGACGTCGACGAGCCGCGGGCTCCCGGCGAGGATGTCGACGACGCCGGGGTCCGCCAGGGCGGCGGCCAGCAGTCGCGGCACCCGGACCATGAGCGTGGCCTGGTCCGCGTGGAGTTGCAGCCGCCGCCGCAGTTCGCGGTGGTTGAGGAAGGCGGCGTGGTCGAAGGCGGGCCACGCGGACGGGTGGTCCAGCAGCACCGTGAACACCGACCACTCGTGGGCCACCGCCCGCAGCTCGGCCGGCCTGGCCTTCAGGGCGGCGGCGAAGCGGGGGTCCTTGACCGCCAGCCGTGCCGCCGGGCCGGGTGAGGTCAGGGCGGTGACCAGCTCCACCTTGCGGTCGAGGGCGTCGGGCAGCCCCGGCAGGGCCATCAGGAGGTCCGCCCGTAGCCGGCCGTCCTCCACGGCCTCGATCAGCGGCCGCCTGCCGTCCCCGCCCGGCGATTCCAGGAGGGCGTCCATGAAGTGGGGGTTGTCGAGGTACTCCTCGAGATCCTCCGGTCCCAGGTGCCGTACGGCCGTCAGCAGCTGTTCGCTGCCGGAGAGGACGTCCGCGAGGTCGGGGTGGTCCTGCAGGAGATCCCCGACGGCGGGCTCCTCCAGGACGGCCTCACGCAGCTCGGCGCTGTCCGGCTGCATCAGGCGGTCGAAGAGCCCGTGGTGCTCGGGCAGGCGCCACCGCGTGTTGTGCACGAGCATCAGGGCGGCGTCCTCGACCGGCCAGTTCTCGCGCCAGGTCCGGGCGGACGCCGCGGTCAGCACCGTGATCAGGACCTCCTGCGCGGGAAGCGGCACGGGGACGAACAGACGCGACAGTTCCCGCGCCGCCCTGGTACGGATGCGCGCGTTGCGGGCGTCCTGGGCGGAGGAACCGCCGGTGCGGGCGCCACGGCCCTGCGGGGGGACGCCGCCGGGGAGTCCCCCACGCCGCTGGGTGCCGAACTCGCCCCGCAGGACGGCCGACAGCTCCTGCGCCTCCGCCTTGCCGTCGGTGAGGTACGTGTGCGCCACGGCGTGGGCCATGGAGTCGTAGAGGGCCCGGTACTCCGCCTGGGCGTCCGACAGCGCCGTGCGGTCCAGGGGCGGGCTCTGGTGCTCGGCGGCCATGATCTGTCCGGCGGCGGCCAGCGCGGCGTCCGTCCCGTCGCCGTGCCGCCCGGCCAGTGCCTGCTCCGCCCGCCGGAAGCGGTTCTCCCAGCGCGCCAGGACGTCGCGGTCCACCTCCGGGACACGGGCGGCGGCCGCACGGGCCTCGGACGCCCGCTTCGGCGCCGGGTCCGTCCCGGTGGAGGCCAGGATGTCGCCGAGCGACCCGCGGCGGGAGGCGGGGGCCAGGGACGGGCGCTTGTAGGGCTTGATCACGAAGACCGACCGGCCCGGAGCGATCTCCTCCTCGATGATGCTGTCGCGCAGCGCCCTGTCGGCTTCCCCCCGGGCTTCCCAGTAGGTGGCCGCGCCGTGCATCACGCCCGCGTCCGCCTCGACCAGCGCGGAGACGGCTCGATCGTAGGTGCCGGGGGTGAGCGGGGAGCCGCCCGGCGTGGTGATGTCGAAGATGTCGTGGTCGCTGGTGACGGGGACCGCGCGGCCGTCGCGGTAGCCGTGCACCACTCCGTCGATCACCGGGTAGGTGTCCTGGAGCGCGGCCATCTTCCCGGCTAGCCCGGTGAACTCCGCGCGGCGCTGCTCGTAGCGGTCGCGGATCTCCCGTTCCCTGCCGGAGGCCTCCAAGGCCGCCTGGGAGGGCAGGACCGGTTTGAAGTAGCCGACCAGGCCGAGGTGTTCCGCCTTCGCACCGAGGTGGAGGTCCAGGTCGTTGACGGACTTCGCCTTCACCGCCTCCGGTTTGGGCAGGGCCCCCCGCTCCAGCCACTTGACCGCGTGCCTGTTGGTCTGCCGCAGCTCCAGGCGCAGCTTCCGCGCGTCGGCGACGGCCTGCAGCCGCTTGAGGTTCCGTGCCGGGACGCCGGCCTGCTCCAGCACCGCGTCGATGTCGTCGTTGACCGGTGACAGCGACGCGCCGAAGCCGCCCCAGTCCCCGCCGAAGCCGCTGTGCGCCCCCTCCTGGGACGCGGACGGTTCCTCGCCGTGTGCCGGCGCTGCCACCCGGCCGGGCCGCACGTCGGTCGGTCCGACCTCGTCCCCGGCGGCCCCGAGGTAACCGCGGAGCGCCTGGGTGAGCCTTTGCGCCAGGTCGTCGCCGGACTCGAGCGAGGCGTCCGGCGCGTAGCGGGCGGACGCCGCCGTGGTGCCGTCGGCGGTCCCCGGGCGCACGGCCCGGAACCCGGTGAGAACACCGTCCCGCACGGTGACGCGCAGCGTGAGCAGGCCGAAGGCCCCGGTGACGGTCTCCTCGCCGGAACCGCCGGCGCTCGCGGCCACCTGCCGGGCCGCGTAGAGCTGTTCCGGCCATGTCCAGCCCGCCGGGAAGCCGGTCGTCCACGGGGCGGGACGGGCCAGCAGGTCCGGGGCGACGCCACCCGCCTCGCCCAGGTCGCGCAGCAGCCGGGCCGAGCGGTCCCCGAGGGACGGCCAGGGCCGTTTTGGCGCGGGCCGCCGGGAGGCGACGCGGCGGATCTCCTGCCAGGTCGGCTCCGGCGGGCCGGGCCGCAGACCGGCGCCCTCCGCCAGCAGGCGGGTCAGGTGTTCCTCACCGGTCCCGGTCCACTCCTCGGGGGCGTCGGGTACGGGCGGGAGACCGGACATCGCGTCCCACCAGGCCGCCGCCTTCCCGGGCAGGCCTAGCAGGGACACCACGTCGAAGGCGGTGGGGTCCGCCCCGCCGAGAAGCTCCAGGGTCCGCTGTCCGGGCCGGCCCTCCCGCGCGACGACGAAGTCCAGCCGTACCTGGAGGAGATGGGCGTCGTCGGCCCGGCGGAGCCGGCCGAGACGCTCGTTTGCCGTCGCCTCGAACGCGGCCACGTACGCGTCGATCTCGGCCTGCGGCATGCCCGGCTCGGGGACCAGTGTCACCGGCACGCTCAGCACGGCCCCGACCTCGCCGTCGGCGAACAGCAGGTACGCCAGTCCGGTGCCGGGCAGCACGCCGCGGCCGGCCCGCACGGTCACCGGGTAGGTCCCGGTCCGGGCCACCGGCGGCTCGGCGGGCCAGTGCCGGCGGGGCTGGCACGGGCTGGGCCGGTAGGCGACGTGCTGCCCGTCGACGACGCCCTCGATCCGTACCCCGTGCCGGTCGGCCCGCCACGCGTGCGCGCCCGCCCCGTCCAGCTCCACGACCAGCCCGTGGGCGAGCGCCCCGGCGTAGGCGGCGTCGACGGCCGCGCGTACGTCGGCCGCCCGCCAGCGCCGGGGGAACATGACGTGCTCGTCCGCCTCGCGGTGCCGCTCCCAGCGGGAGGGCAGTCCGGCGGCCGAACCGCCCGGCCGCACCAGCGGGTCGAGGAAGGACACCTCGGCCCGGACGGTGCCGTTGTCGTGCGCCGTGCCGGGTGCCTCGGTGACGCGCACGCCGTACGCGGCCTCCGCGTCCACGTGGGCGGGCGGCCACACGTGGACACCGGTACGCGCCCCGCGGTCGCCCAGCCGTGCGATGTCCTCGGCGCGCGGCGAGAAGCGCGGCCCGTGGGTCAGCGGCGGCGCCGGCAGGTACGGCGGGACGACCAGGTCCTCCTGGTACCCGGCGGGACGGAAGCCGGTGAACGAGCCGCCCCGCAGTTCCCCTTCGACGCGCACGCCGGCGTAGACGCCCTCCCAGCGCAGCAGGTGACCCCCGCCGCCCGGCACCGGTTCCACCCGGCCCTCCCGCAGCGCGTGCAGGTACGCCTGCTCCGCCGCGTAGACGGCGTCGTCCTCGGTCCAGTGCCAGGGGAACATCATGCGTGCCGGGACCGCCGTGCGGTCCGGGGCGGCCACCGCGAGATCGCCGGCGGCCGGCGTGTGCGCGTCGCCGTCGCGCGTCCGCTCCCGTGGCGCCGCCGCCGGTTCGTCGAAGACGGCGTAGTACGTGCCGTTGGCGTGCGGCTCCCACACGTAGCGCGGCCGGGGACGGTCCGACCTTCCGACGGGGGCCAGATGCCCGCCCGTGCCGCGCGGACCGCCGTACAGCGCCTCCCGCCGCACCTCCAGGGGGAAGTCGGCTCGTCCGGGGTACGGGCCGGCGGCCGGTTCCGGGGTGCCGGCGCCCGCGTCCCGCAGGGCTTCCTCCAGCCGGGCGCCGAGCTGGCGGAGGTGACGGGGGGCCAGGTAGGGCCCGGCGAGCGGCACCGGGGCCCGGTCGTCGGCGTCCCTGACGTGTGTCCGGGACGCCACGGAGCTGCTCATCAGGGACGCGTCGGGATAGACGGCACGCCGCCCCTGGCCGGTCTCCCGGTACTCGTCCAGCAGGCCGAGCCAGTGCCCCGCCTCGTGGGCCGCGATGAGCGGCGGCTCGTTGACGGAGAGCAGCTTCCCTTCCGCCCGCACGTGGGCGCTGGTCAGGGTGACCGCGAGATGGGCCCGCCGCTCGGCGGGGAGCACCTCGCGCGCGCCGGTGGCCGGGTCCACGGGGAGGTACCGCCCCAGCGGGACGAACTCCACGTCCACTTCGAGAAGATCGCCGTTGGGCAGCCGGGCACCCCGGTTCCACGTCTCGCGCACGCCGTCCCGGACCGCCCGCTCGAACGCCGTCACGGCGTCCGTCTCCCCGCCGTCCTCCGAGACGACGGGCGGCAGGGCACGGGGGTCGTCCCGCTCGTCGTAGAGCCATCCGATCCGGACGACGTGCCGGGCGATCGTGTCGTCGCCTCGGCGGTGGCGGTGCACGTCGTAGTGCGTCTCGAAGGGGGAGGCGACCTCCCCCGTGAACTCCTGGACGTAACGGACCACCACGCCGGCGAGGTGTTCGTCGTCCTCGGTGACGGCGACCAGGTCGACGGGCTCCTCGCTCCACGGCGGCGGTGCGGTCGCGTCCTGCCCGGCGGCGGCCGTCGGGTGGTACATGCGGCCGGCCGGTGACGGCAGGGCGTCGTCGTCCTGCGGCGCGGGACGGGTCTCCTCCGGAACGGGTGCCGGTTCGGTGGCGTCCGCGACGGAGCGGCGGAGCTGCGCGAGTCCCTCGGCCGAGGGGGGCGGCGGCAGCGCTCCGAGCCGGGCCGCGACGTCCTGCTCGCCGGTCTCCGGGTCGGTGGCCAGCGGGGGGCGCTGGAGCGTCGCCGTGCCCTCGTCGACGACGGTGTCGGGCCGGGTGCCCGTCGGGGTGTCTCCCTCGGCGGGACGAACGGCCGCGGGCGGCTCGGCAGTCTCCGAAGCACCCGAGGGCTCCCGGGTCCCCGGAGTGTCCGAGGTGTCGACCACGGCGGGCCGGACAGCGGGGGCCGGAGCGGTGGTGGACCGGTCCGCGGGGGCGCGTGTGGCGCCCGGCGGCGACGGCAACCGGCGGCGCAGCTCCTCCGTCCGGTCCTCGGCGGACCGTTCCCGTACGGCGGACAGCCCGCCCTCGGTGATGCGCGCCAGGTGCCCGTCCTGCTCCATCCGGGGCAGCTCGGCCGCCATCTCGTTCCGCAGACGCTGGAGACGCTCCGCCTCGCTCCTCGCGGTGTCGAGCCGTGCGCGGACCTCGGCGATCCGGCTCGCGAGCGACGGCGGCGCGGAGCCGTCCCCGGACGTGGCGACGGGGGCGCCGGCGACGTCGGAGGTGTTCTGGTCGGCGGCGGCGTCGGACGGGGTGCCGGTCGTGCCGGCGCCGGGACGGGCGCCGGCGGTGGGCGACGCGGGACCGTCCGCTCCCGGACGGGTGTCCAGCGGCGTCGCCGGGTCGGTGGCCGGCGGGCGCAGCGCTGTCAGCAACGCCTCCCGCTCGGCCTGCCGCAGGTCCAGCAGGTGGGCGAGTTCGCCCTCCAGCCCACGGACCTCCGCCAGGCGGGCCTCCTCCTCCTGGCGCAGCACCTCGCCGACCCGCTCGACGCGCCGCGCCGCGATCTCCTCGGGGGTGTCGTCGGGCATCGACAGGACCTCGCGGCGGGTCTCGGCCACCGCTCCCGTCTCGTCGGCCGTGAGCGTGAGGTAACGCTCCCGCAGCTCCGCGTAAGAGGCGGCCTCGTCCTGGCGTCCCAGCTCCTCGACGCGCTGCCGCAACTGCCGCAGGTCGCGGTGTTCGTGCAGGTTCCGCAGGGCCTCCCGCCGTTCCCCGTCCGTGTCCGCGCCGTCCAGCCGGCGCAGCAGCTCCCCCTCACGCCGGTCCGCGCCGGAACCGTCGCCCAGCGCGTCCAGGCGCCGGCGCAGGAGAGCGTCGTCCCCGGCGGGTCCGCCCCGACCGGTGTCGTCGTCCGGCGCCGGCCAGCGCAGGCGCTCCTCGAGGTCTTGGTCGCCCCGCAGTTCCTCCAGCTCCCGCGCGGCGGCAGACGCCTCCTCCGGGGTGCCGGCCGTGCGCAGCCGCTGCCGCAGGGCGGCCTCCTGGACGCCCTGCCCGTCCGCCGCGGCCTGGTCCAGGCGTGCCCGCAGGTGCTGTGAGAGGGCCTCGGCCCGCAGGAGGTCCACGTGCGCCCGGTCCGCGTCCGTGCCGAGCGCCTGCTCCGCCTGCCGCCGCAGGTGCGCCAGTTCGGGATCGTGGTGCACCGGCACGTCCCGGTCCGCCAGCACCTCGACCGGGACGTGCCGTTCGATCAGGGCCGTGTAGTCGCGCAGTGCCTCGTCCACCGCGCGGCCGTCGCCCTGCTCCCACGCCGTACGCACCGCGTCGACGTCGCGCTGCCACTGCGCCCGGGGCACGCCCAGCTCCGCGAGCCGGTCGAACCCGTGGTCCACGTGCGCCTCGAAGGACGCGTACCGGCCGCTCAGGTCATGCCCCTCCACGGCGTCCCGGAACCCGGCGACCGCGTCGGCCGCGCGCGGCCAGTCGCCCGCGTCGGCGGCTTCCCGTACGTCCCGTACGTGGGCTTCCCTGACCTCGGCCGGCATCCCGACGCCCCGAGCCAGACCGTCCAGGCGCACGGCGGTGTCCCGTACCTGGTCCGCGTACGACACCGGGGCCTCGGCCGGAACGGTGGGGAAGGCGGGGAGGGTGGGGCCCGGACGGTCCGACGGCACACGCAGGTCGGCGAGCCGTGCCAGCGGCTCCTGGGCGGAGCCGTCCGCGCCGGGACGGGCGCCGCCCCGCTCCGTGCCGTCGCCCGCCGGGGCCGTACCGTCCGACGCGGACCCGCCGCCCGGGGCGGCGGTGGGAGCCGACAGCGAGCCCAGCCGCGCCCACAGGGCGGCCGTACCGGCGTCGTCTGCGGCGGGCGCCTCATCGGCGGAAGCCGTGGCGGGGATGGGGGGCGCCGCCGGTGTGCCGGGAACCGGGACGGGAGTGCGGACGCCCGTTCCCGCTCCGGTCCCGGCGGAGGTTTCCGGCTCCGCGCCCGCGACCGTCCCCGAGGTGTCGGAGGACAGCACGGAGAGGGCGTCGGGGTCGGGTTTCGCGGGGTTGTCCGCAGCGCTGACCGGCCAGGCACCGCCGTCCACGAAGGTGCTGTCCGGAGACGGGGCCGACGGCGTGCCACGGCCCGGTTCGAAGGACGTCACCGTCGAGGCCAGGGGCAACCCGATGGGGGCGGGTGGCGGAGCCGTGGGCCGGGAGGCGCCGCCGCGCCCGCCCAAGGGATGGTCCGGGCCGGGCGGGGGGTTCTTCGGCACGTCCACCGGCGCGTCGGGGAAGCGGCCGATGACCATCTTCTCCTTCAGCCCCGAGCCCAGCCGGTGGGCGTTGCGACTGAGCAGGTGGGAGAGGACGCCGCCGACGCCACCGGCGAGGGCGGTGGCGGCCGTGGTGGTGAACTTGCCGGTGGTGAGGAGGTTGTAGAAGCCCTCGGAGAGGTTCTGATGGAGGGCGTAGGCCGCCGCGTTGCCGGTGAAGCCGGCCACCTTGCGGCCCCAGTCGGTGCGCAGGGACGCCGCGAGCTGGTGCGACAGGGCGTCCTTGAGCCGGGTGGACTCCACTCGAGACAGCGTGGCGGCGAGCAGGTCGCCGAGGTCCTTGCGGCCGTACGCGGACATGAGGGCGCGGCCCCAGTCCCGGCCCATGTCACGGGCCGCGTCCCGGCCGAGCGTCGCGGAGAAGTAGTCGCCGAAGGCGTCCGCGGTCCGCGCGGCGAAGACCTCGCGGGAGGCCTGGGGGATGCCGCCGGTCTCGAAGCTGCGGGCCATGGCGGCGGCGAGGTCGCCCGCCTGCCGGCCGAAGGCACGGCCGTCCCGGCGGGCGGCGGTGAGGGCGCCCTTGCCCTCGGTGGTCACGGCGCGTTCGACGGCCCTGCCGACCGTGCCGGCGACATCGCGGCCGAAGGCATGGCCGAGGACGGACGCGGCGGCCCCGCCGAGCATGGTCACGGGGGAGAGGGCGCCCTGGATGGCGCCGTAGGCGAGAGCCTGTTTGAGGTACTGACCGCCCTGCGAGGTGTGTTTGCCCTCGGCTGCCAGGGACCAGCGGATGAACACGTCCATGGCGGCGGCCAGGCCGACGTTGAGCGCTTCCTGCGCGGCGATGGCGACGAGCATCCGCAGCAGGAAGCTGCGGAGGATGACCCGGTACAGCGCGCGCAGGAAGGTCTGCTCGATGAGGGCGCCGATGGGGTTCCAGATGGCCATGATCAGGGTGAGCGCCCAGTCGATCATGAACTGCACGATCTGCGCGATGATCATGCGAGAGGTGTAGTCGAGCTGGTAGGCGTACTCGTCGGAGAACTTGGCGAGCCGGGTGGCCGTGTTCTTCAGATTCTCGATGTAGTCGGCTTGTTCACCGGTGGCGAAGGTCTTCATCGCCGCCACATAGGCGTCGCTCCAGCGGCCCTCGGCCGAGCCCGCGACCGAGCCCGCCACTTCGGCGATCAGGCGCTGCAGGTCCTCCAGCGCGCGGGCGAGGGCCTCGTGCGGCCGTACCACCGAGGCTCGCACGGCATCGCCGGACGCTTCCGGGACCCGCATGCCCGTGAGCGCCAGGACCACGCCATTGGTGAAATCGTCGACTGCCATGGCTCAGGCGGACCCGCTCTGGATCTGCTCCACGGCGGTGGACTGGGCAGTGGCGAAGGACGTGCCCGAGGAGATGGTCATGCCGGCCGCCGAGGCCACCGCGTCGGCCAGTTGCACGACGGCCTCGGCGAGCTGCCGGTGCGACTCCTCGTAGTCCTTGGCGAACGTCTTGCCGTAGGTGTCACCGCCCCACACCGGGTGGGCCGGGTCCTGCCGGGTCGCCTCCACGAACGCGTCGGCCAGCTCACGCGCCCGCCGGCTCACCTGATCGGTCAGCTCGCCGCCGCGGACCATCTGGTCCGGCTGGGCGACGGTCCTCTCGTCGTCAGCCACGGCCGCCCCCGCCGCCCTTGCCGAGGTCCTCGACCCAGGTCGGTTCCAGCAGCCTGTCCAGGTCCAGTCCACCGAAGCCGTCGCTGCGCACGCCGGAACCCAGGCCCGCCACCGACTCCATCAGCGCCGACACCTGTTCGCCGACCTGCGTGCGTGCCTGGGAGATGGCCTCCAGCACGTCGGCGGCGAGCTTCTGCGCGGTCATCGTCCGGTGTTTGTCGCCGAGGAAGCGCAGGGCGGTCACCTCGCCCTGCGCCGTGACCGTCACCTCCACGGCACGGTCGTGGGAACGGGCGGTCGCGGCCAGCGCCGCCACGTCCGTGCTCACCTTGCGCAGGGCCTCGTGCTGCTTGGTGAAGTCGGCGAGGGCGTCCCGCATCTGACGTTCGAAGGACTGGTTCACGGTTGCTCTCTCACTGGGATGATCGACGGGGGGTCGGGGGAGGGGTCATCGGGGTCATCGTCCGATCGACGCCGGCAGGCCACCGTCCTCGGTGCCCCACACGTCACCGTCGTCGTCCGCCCAGGCGGACCGGGCTCCCTGCGTGGAGGGACGTACGAAACCGCCCTGCCCGGTGCGGTCGGCCCGGTTGCGGCTGAGCAGCTCCTCCGGGTCCTCTTCCTCCTCCTCGTAGGGCTCCGGCTCGGCCGCGGCGGGCTGGGCCAGGTGCGGGGAAGGGAAGAAGGCGCCGTCGGACTCGTCGTCCCCGTAGACCTCGCGGACGCGTTCCTGCTGGCCCTGTTGACCCTGCTGGCCCTGCTGCCCCATCCGGGCCATGCCCATCATCATCATCGGGGAGAGCAGCCCGCTCAGACCGGGGTCGACGGCCGAGCCGCCCGCCGCGCCGCCCTGCTGGGAGGAGCCGGCCGGACCGGCCGTGCCCTGGCCGAGGGCGGAACCGGCGTCCGGGGCCGGCACCGAGCCCAGCGCCTCGGCGGTCGCCGGGCTGGGCACGGTCTGGAACTCCCCGTTGGGGCCGGAGACCGTGCTGCTGCCGTCGGGGAACGTCGTGGTGGTGAAGCCGTCCGTGCCGGTGGTGGCCGTGGCCCCGGTGGGGTAGTGGACCGTGGTAGTGCCGTCGAGCCCCTGTGTGGTGAGGGTGCCGAGGCCGCCGAGGCCCGCGGAGGAGGTCGGCAGGGTGGCCGCCGGAGCGGCGGTCGAGGTACCGGGGTCGGTGGTGGTCACGGTGCCGTCGGGGTGCAGGGTGTAGGTACCCCCGTCGGGCAGGGTCGTGGTCACCGAACCGTCGGCGCCGATGCTCGTGGTGGACCCGTCAGGGTTAACGAGGGCCTGACCGGGGTCCAGGTGCGTGGTGACGGTCTGCCCCGCCGGGGTCTCGGTCGTCACCGTGCCGGTGTCGGGCACCAGGGTCGAGGTCGTCCCGTCGGGGAACGCGGCGCTCACACTCCCGTCGGGAAGCTGGGTCGTGACACTGCCGCCCGGCGAGGTGAGCTGGGTGTGGCCGTCGGGGTCGAGGGTCTGGGTGACGCCGTTCGGGTACTGGGTCACCGAGGTGCCGTCGGGTTGGGTGGTGGTGGTGCTGCCGTCGGGGTGGGTGGTGAGGGAGGTTCCGTCGGGGAGCTGGGTGGTGACGCCGCCGTCGGGGGAGAGGCCGAGGGTGGAGCCGTCGGGGTGGGTGATGAGCTGGCCGGGGTCGAGGGTGCTGGTGCTGGTGGTGCCGTCGGGTGTGGTGGTGGTGAGGGTGCCGTCGGGGGTGAGGGAGACGGTTCCGCCGTCGGGGAGCTGGGTGGTGAGGCCGCCGAGGTCGCCGGTGACGGTGGTGGTGCCGTCGGGGGAGGTGAGCTGGGTGTGGCCGTCGGGGTCGAGGGTCTGGGTGACGCCGTTCGGGTACTGGGTCACCGAGGTGCCGTCCGGCTGCGTGGTCGTCACACCGCCGTCCGGGCTGAGCCCGATCGTGGAGCCGTCGAGGCCGGTGATCAGCTCCCCGGGCTCCAGGGTCGACGTGGTGGTCACCCCGTCCGGTGAGGTCTGTGTCACCGTGCCGTCCGGGGCGACCGTCAGCGAACTGCCGTCCGGGAGCTGGGTCACCACGCCGGCGCCGGTGCCGTCCTTGCCGGGACCGCCGGTGCCGGTCGGGATCTGGGTGGTGGTCGACGGTGAGGTCAGTCCTGTCAGTCCCGTCAGCGCCGCCAGCCCTGCCGTGCTACCGGGGTCGGCACCGGCGAGGAACGCCGCGCCCGTGTCGGCTCCCGCTCCCGTCAGGTCCGTACCCGCGTCCGTACTCGTGAACGGGGACACCGGAGTCACGGTGACGTCGGAAGGAACGGAGCCGGCCCCGCCGAGCCCGGTCAGGCCCGCGGTGTCCAGGGCCGGGACGGAGGTCGCGTCGAGTGTCGAGGACGTGGGGACGGAGGTGTCCGTCGTCCCACCGCCGGACGGTGCCTGCGGCAGCCCGGAGACGGACACGCCGTCCAGCGTGCCGGCATCGGTACCGCCCTGCCCGAGGCCGTCCGCCGCCGCGTCGCCGAAGGCGGAGGTGCTCGTGCTCGGCGTGCCCACGGTGACATCGGCCGGGCCGCCCACCGTGGGCACGTCACCGGCCCCGGCCGTCAGATCGTCCGTGACACCCTCCGGCAGCCCGCTCACGAAGGCCGAGGCGTCCGGCACAGCGGTGCCCGTATCCCCCGCCGTGAACGTCGACGCGTCGGGCACGGCGGTGTCGGTGACGCCCGTCGTGAACGTCGACGCGTCCGGCACGCCGGTGCCCGTGACGCCCGCCGCCAGCGTCGAGGCCTCCGGTATCCCGGTGGAGGTCGCCCCGTCCACCAGCGTCGACGCATCGGGCACGCCGGTGTCCGTGACGCCGTCCACCAGCGTGGAGGCGTCCGGCACCACGGCATCCGTGACGCCATCGCCGAGGTCCTGGACGCTGCTGCCGAAGCCGTCCAGTCCGGTGTTCAGGTCCTGCACGCTGCGACCCAGGGTCTCCACACCGTCCTGGAACCCGGTCGTCTGCTGCGTGAGCTGGTTCTGCAACTGCTGCTGCTGTTCCTCGGCGATCTCCCTCTGCAACGCCTCGGCCAGACTCACCGCGGGGATGTCCTCGAACGCGAAACGGGTGTTCCAGGTGGGGTCGAGTATGCGGCTCCAGCCCTCGCTCAGCTCGGTGACCACGGGTACCGCGGGCTCGTCCAGATTGGCCCGCAGGTTGTTCGTCCAGCGGTCGACCGCCTCCTGCGCGATACCCGACCAAGTACTGGTGTCCTTGAGATTGCCCCAGTGCGGCGGCGAGGAGGAGAACCCCGGGGCGGTGCGCCAGCTCTCGACGCGCACGGGCTGGTGACCGTAGGTGTCGGTCCGCGTCACCACCTGCACCTGGGAGGTGTTGTACTGCTTGATGAACCAGTCGATGTCCCACATCAGCTCGTTGAGGATGCTGCGGGGGTCGGCGGGCGGGACCCGGGGGATCGTCTGGCCGTCCGCCTCGTGCACGGTCACGGGCCGGCCCCGGCGCCACCAGAAGTCACCGAACTGCTGGTACAGCTTGGTGTGCGCCTGGTGCAGCATGTTCTCCGCGCCGATCAGCTGGTCCCCGTGCAGGGTGGTCGCCGCGAACCCCGGGGTGGCGGCGGACTGGTACTGCGGCTGGAAGCCGGCCGGCCTCAACTGCGCGAGGAAGTGCTCGTACCGGTCGTGCAGATCCTTCACCAGGTTGTGGAAAACACCCGCGGCGGTGCCCTTCCAGGCGGCGTTCTCGTCGCCGAGGTGGTCGAGCCAGTGCTTGAGGGTCACCTCGTGGTGGTAGAAGAACTGCCCGGCGACGTCGAAGGAACGCGCCGCCTTCGCGAAGGAGCGCAGGTCCACCCCGTCGGTGCCGGACGGCGCCCCGCCCGCGTCGGACGTGGCTCCCGCCGTACTGAACTCGTTGACCAGGGTCTTGAGCGCCGCGTCACTGCGGGCGGCGTAGGTGTCACCGGCGGAGAGGTCCGCGTACCGGACGTCCGCCTGGTACATGTCCACGCCCTTGCCGCTCTGGACGAAGTACTGGAACGTCGCTCCGTCACCGCGCAACTCGTTGCGCGGGTGCAGTGACTTGTCGACCTTCTTGATGTCCACGTCGAGCCAGGGGATGCCGCCCTGCCCCTTGACCCCCGTGACTTCGGAACGCTCGGGCAGCGTCCAGCCGGTGAGCAGCTTGACGATGTGTTCCCAGTTGTCGACAGCCATGGGGATCTCCAGCGGACGTGCTTCGTGGGGTGCGCGGACGGACGTCAGTACGTCGAGGTGGCCGACGAGGGATAACCGCCGCCCTGCTGGCCGGTCATGGTCCCGTCGTACTCGCGGATCGCGGTGAGGAACTTCTGCCCCTCCACCTGTTCCAGACTCTCCCCCTGGGTCTTGAGCATGGTCTCGATCACCTCCAGCAGGTTGGCCTTCAGGTCGTCGAAGGCACTGGAGTGGCGGTTGAGCACCGTGTCGATCGCCGCCGCGGCCTGGGTGGTGTGGGTGACCAGGTTCTTGCCGGAGGTGTCTCCGTCCCCGGACATGCCGCCGATGACGAAGGGGCCGGCCGGGGAGTTGGCCATGTCGTACAGCGACTGCCCCGTCTCGTCGGTGGAGGTGCGCAGCCGGACGATGTCGTCCTTGAACAGCTGGACCTCCTCGTCCACGAAGGCGCGGAGGGCCGGGGCGTCCAGCTTGGTCAGATCAGCCATGGTGTTCCTTCAGGACCGCCGGGGAACCGGGGCTCCCCGGCGAGGGACGAGGGGTGGCGGACCGCCGTACCGACGGCGTGTCAGAACTTGATCGCCTCGAAGCCTTCGGCGTTCTGGTACACCGTCTTCTTGTACATGTCCCGGACGGTGTCCAGGGTCTCGGCGTGCCGCGCGAGGATGGTGGAGAGGGCCTGGACCTCGGCCTCCCACGTCGGCTGGACCTTCGTCATGTAGACGGTCTTGTCCGGACCCAGCCAGGTGGCCACGATGGGCCGGAGCTGGTCCTCCAGGTTGGTGATGACCTTCCTGATCTGCATGGTCTGTTCGGCCATCTCCGCGGCGAAGGTCGTGGCCTGGCCGTGGTCGATGTAGATGCCGTCTTCGGCGGCGCCCATGGGGGTCTCCTGTTGTCGTCGGGGACGGTACGGTCCGCCGGGTCAGCCCTGCATGACGTTGTAGGTGTCGTTCTCGATCGACGAGCCGAACCCGGTGAGGTTGCCGCCCGAGTCGACGACCGCCTGCATGGCACCCGCCTGGACGTTGTTGGCGGACTGCATGCTGACCCCGAGCTGGTTCTCCATCGCCGCACAGGTGCTCTTGATGCGGTTGACCTCGTCCAGCCAGGTCTGCATCACGTTGGCGTAGGCGTGGCCGTCGGGGCCCTGGTAGTGGACCTGGAGGGTCTGCTTCGCCGTCCTGACCTGGTCCTGGATGGCGGTCAGGGACGACCTGGCCCCCTCCAGGAGGCTGATGGCCTGGTCGTACGTGGCGGTGGACGAATGCTGCTGTTGTCCGGTGTCCGCGGGAGTGCTCATCGTGTCCATACCTTCCGCTGGTGCGGTGAGCCGGGGTTCCACGCTGTCGTGGCCTGGACGCAAGGGGGGAGAGTCTCGCCGGTGCGCGTACGGCCCACGTCAGATGTGGTTCGACCATACACACGTGTGTGCTAGTCGAGCCATGTGTCAGGATCCTAGACCTCACCTCCGCCGCACTACAACCCAAGTCCCGCTCGTCCTGCCGTACATGTGGTGACGAAAGCGTGTGGTCAGGCGTGGCACACGTATTCAGTCGTCGGACCGGTGACACATGTCACGTACCGTCAGACCCGGACCCGGACCCGGACCCGGACCCGCACCGTGTCGCCCCGGCGACCGCGGCCTCGCCCGCTGTCGCCGCCTCGGGCGACAGGTCGGGACCGGTGGGCAGCATGTCCAGCAGGGCGGCCGGCAGCTTCCGGGCGTCCGCCAGGTCGTAACCGAGGGCCGTGGCGGCCTTCTCCGACGCCACCCGGTACTTGCGGCCGGTGTCGGCCACGACGTAGGTGGTGTCGCCGAGCACGGTGCCCGTACTGCTCAGCGCGCGCACCAGGCCGCCGCCCGAGACCGGTACCGCGATCGCGTCCACGGCCAGACAGGGTGCGGCCGCCGCCTTCCCCGGCGCCGAGGCGCCGGCGGCGACCTCGGTGGCCGGCACCGTCTCCAGGCTCACCGCGGTCCCCCGCTCGCCGCGCGGCACCAGACGGACGCAGAGGTCGGTGTCGTCGGCGAGGGACAGCGGCCCGGGAGGCGTCCGGGGCAGCGCGGCGCCCGCGCGTTCGGCGGCCGCCGCCTCACCGCCCGCGTCCCTGGGCGACAGGGCCTGGGCCGGTGCCCCCGAGGAAAGGGTCAGGGCCTGCGGGGCCTTCCCCCCGTACGCCTTCTGCCGTGTCTCGGGAGCGGCGAGGACGAGGGCGGCCTGAGTGGTGGTGACGGGCACCAGACCCGAGCGCAGCAGCAGGTAGTACTGCTGGGCGGAGCCGGGGGCGCGGGTGACGAAGACCTGGCCGGCGCGGGTCGCCGTACCGTCCAGGTCGGGTCCGGGTCCGCCCAGGCCGGTCACCGACGGCGGGGCGAGGTCGGCACCGGCCGGTACCGCGTCGAGGAAGGCCGCCGACACGGGCAGGGGGGTCACCGCGCCGAAACCGAGCGCCGTCGCCGCGGTCCGGCCCCCCGGCAGCCGGTGTCGCCGGCCGTCCGTCACCAGGTACAGGGTGCCGTCCTCGGCGCCGACCAGGACGCCCTTGCCCGGCAGCGCGCCGCCGTGCAGCCGGGAGTCCACCACCAGGGTCGTACGGTCGCGGCGGCCACCGGAGTCGGCGGGAACCGTCCCCGCGCACACCTGCCACGCGGTCGACCCGCCGGCGTCGGGCAGGTCGTCGGGTGCCCCGGGTATGCCCACCGGGTCGCCGTGCGGGGTGCCTCGCAGCGAGGTGGAGGCGACCGTGTCGGTGACGAGGCCCTCGCCCACCAGCAGCCGGGCGGAGGCGTAGTTGCGCACCGGCCGCAGGCGTTCGCCGTCGAAGAGGTAGCGGGTGCCTGTGCCCTTGTCGACGACCAGGGTGCGGCCGTCGCGCCAGCCGGTGGCTCCGCCGGGGCTGATCAGCCCGTAGACGAGGAAGCCCACGCACAGGACGATCGAGAAGACGGTGCCCACCACCACGGCCCGGTCGGTGCGCCGGGTCGGCGGTTCGGGGATGTCGGGGTCGGCCCGCAGCAGTCCGCTGGTCAGTCGGGTGACGACGAAGCGGTGGGCCTGGACCTGGTCGCGCCGGTTCTGCATGTCGGTATCCCTCCGCTCGTCAGCCGTTGGCCGAGCGCAGCATCTGGTAGACGCCCAGCGACCAGAGGACCACCGGCACCAACGCGAACGCGACGGCCGACCGGAGCAGGTCGCCGGCCCGTCCCCAGTGCGGCAGGACGCGGCGTCCTGGCACGTTCCAGGAGACCAGGGCCAGCACCACGGCCACCGCCAGCAGTACGGCGGCGGTCAGCAGCCGGGCCCGGTCGCCGCCGTGCCAGGCGAGCACCGCCGCGGTGGCGAGCGGCCCGCCCAGCGCGGGCACGAACAGGGCCAGCCGCTGCCAGGACGTGCCGAGTTCCCGGCCGTGCAGGAACAGCAGCAGCGCCAGCAGCCCGCCGGTGACGAGCTGGGGCGCCTCCGGCCTGCGGGCCAGTCCGGCCAGGCAGAGCGCGCAGACCGCGCCCGCGCCGCCGTACAGGCCGCTCATCCAGCGGTCGGTGGCGGCGGCCTGCGCGGCGACCTCCTCGCCGGTGTGCGGCTCGATGCCCTCCTGGAGCTGTTCGGGTGTGGTCGGCAGCGGCGGAAGCCGCAGTCCCGACAGGGAGAAGGCGAGCCGGGGGACGAACGCCCCGAAGACCATGACCACCACCGCGACTCCGCCCGCGGCGGCGGAGAACGGCACGTCGAGGCCGAGCATCAGCAGCCCGCCGACGGCCCCGGCGGCACACACCACACCGACCGCGGCGAACACGGCACCGTACGCGGACACCACCGACAGGGCCAGTGCCGTCCCCGTCCCGGCGGCCACGCAGCCGGCCAGCAGCTCCGCCCCGCCTTGTACGGGACCGCGCCCCGGAGCCCACGGATCACCCACCACCAGGACGCCGGCCAGGCCGAGGAAGGCGGCGGCGGCCAGACCGAGCAGCACCCCGCCGGGCCGGTCGTCCAGCACCCGGGACGCGGCCCCGGCACCGGCGAGGGCCAGCAGCGCGGCTCCGGCGGACAGGGACGCCCGGGAGACGGTGTCACCGGGCAGCGCGAGGACAGCCAGGCACACCGCCAGCACCGCGCCCGTCATCGCCCGCAGGGTCCAGCGGCTGACCGCCGGGGACCAGCCGTGCGGCAGGCCCCGGACCGTGCTGGAGACGGCGTCCACCAGGTTGTCGAAACGCACCGGCGGCAGCGCCTCGGACTCCGGACGCAGCAGCAGCACTTCGCCGTCGCGCAGACCGAGGGAGGCCGGGGTGCTCTCCGGGTCGAAGGGCGCGTCCCCGATGCGCTGGAGGACCCAGTCGCCGCGTTCGGGAGCCTCCTCGGCCTGCTCCTCGGCCTGGGAGACGATGACGGGCAGCAGATCGGCCAGCGGGATGTCCTCCGGGACGGCCAGGTCGAGCACCTTCTCCGGGGCACGTATCGTCACGCGGCACAGTCCCGCGACGGAGGCTTCGCTCATGGGTGTTCCACACCTTCTCGGCAATGCGTCATTACGTGTGAACGGGGCGGACGGTACGGACCGGTCCCGGCGGACGACGGCCCGGCGCGCTCGGAGCCGCTCCTGACGGCGTCCCGCGTTCTTCGCGGTGCCGTTCTCCACCAAGCCCCGCGGGCACAGGCCGACCGCTCCACGGCACCGGACGGGCTCCGGCGCGAGGACCGCCAGGGGTCAACACGTGTGCCACCGCCCGCGATGGTCCCCCGCTTGGAGAGCCCGGTGGTGCCCGATAGTCTCACAGGTGTCGCCCCGCCGGGCCCGGACCCCCACACCACTCCCTGGGCCGGACGACACCTAAGGTTTCGACATCTCGCGGCCGCGCCCTGCACGTCAGGTGTGCACACCGCGTCACATGTGGTGCCCAGGGCATCCGCACAGCCCGAAGGAGACCTCTCTTGAGCGTGGTTCACTTCCGCAGACCCGCCCGCCGGCGGGGCCCCGAGATGCCCGAGGGAGAACTCGCCCTCCAGGAACCGCCGGTGCTGTCCGAGGAGGTCCCCGACAGCGGGTCGAGCATGCTGACGTACCTGCCCATGGCGATGATGTCGGGCGCCATGGTGCTGCTCTACGTGCGCCCCGGCCAGCAGTCCAACCCCATGACCTACGTGGTGGTCGGCGTGATGGCGGTGGCGATGGTCGTCATGCTCCTGGGCCAGGTGCTGCGCGGCGGAGCCGAGCGCAGGCAGCGCCTCAAGGGCGCCCGCCGCGACTATCTGCGCTACCTCGGCGGCGTCCGGCGCAAGGTCAGGTCGGCCGTCGCGGAGCAGCAGCGGGCCCTGGCCTGGCGTCACCCCAGGCCCACCGCCCTGTGGGCCATGGCACGCGGTACCCGGCTGTGGGAGCGCCGCCCGTCCGACCCCGACTTCGGCGAGGTGCGCGTCGCCGTCGGCGACCAGCGCCTGGGCCTGCACCTGACCACCACCGCCAGCAAACCGGTGGAGGACCTCGATCCGCTGACCGCCCACGCCCTGCGGGCCTTCGTCAACGCCTACTCCACCGTCCCCGACCAGCCCATCGCCCTGTTCCTGCCGGCCTGGGCCCGAGTGCTGCTGCGGGGCACGCGCGAGGACGTCCTGGACAGCGTCCGGGCGGTGCTCGCGCAACTGGCCACCGCGCATTCACCGCAGGAACTCTCGATCGCCTTCTGCGTCGCCACGGACCGGCTTCCGCAGTGGGACTGGGCGAAGTGGCTGCCGCACACCCACCACCCCCGTGAGACGGACGGCGCCGGACCGGTACGGCTCTTCGCCCCGACCGCCGGGGAACTGGAAGCGGCGCTCGGCGAGGACTTCGCCGACCGCCCTCCGTTCGAGGCGGGCGCCACCGCCGGCGCGGACGAGCCGTACACGGTGGTCGTGGTCGACGGCGGGCAGGTGCCGGCCGGACACCGGATGGCCCGCCAGGGCATCCGCAACGCCGTCGTGCTGGACGTGTCGGGCGACCTGCCCTGGCGGCCCGGCCGGACCACGCTGCGGCTGCGCACCGAGGAGGGGGAACTGCGGCTGGTCCGCACCGACCGCGACCGCAAGGAGTCGCTGACCTCCCTGGGCAGGCCCGACCGCCTCGGCCCCGCCGCCGCCCGCGCCCTGGCGGCGCTGCTCGCCCCGATGCGCACGGGCGTCACCGCGGAGACGGCGCAGCCACTGGCCACGGACGTGGAACTGACCACGCTGCTCGGCATTCCCGACCTCGACCGGCACGATCCGGTGGCGTACTGGGAGCGCCGCGGCACCTCGGCCGCCCGGCGACTGCGCGTGCCCATCGCCGTGGGCGCCGACGGCCGGCCCGTCGAACTGGACATCAAGGAATCCGCGGAAGGCGGGACGGGACCGCACGGCATGCTCATCGGCGCCACCGGCTCCGGCAAGAGCGAACTGCTGCGCACCCTCGTCCTCGCCCTGGCGCTCAGCCACTCCTCGGAGACCCTCAACTTCGTCCTGGTCGACTTCAAGGGCGGCGCGACCTTCCTCGGGCTCGACCGGCTCCCGCACACCTCCGCGGTGATCACCAACCTGGCGGAGGAGGCCGCCCTCGTCTCCCGCATGCAGGACGCCCTCCACGGCGAGCTGATCCGGCGCCAGGAACTGCTCCGCGCCGCCGGCAATTACACCTCCGCGCTGGACTACGAGAAGGCACGGGCCGCCGGCACTCCGCTCGCCCCGCTGCCCTCGCTCTTCGTCGTGGTCGACGAGTTCAGCGAACTGCTCTCCGCCCACCGCGAGTTCATGGAGCTGTTCGTCATGATCGGCCGCCTCGGCCGCTCGCTCGGCGTGCACCTGCTCCTCGCCTCGCAGCGCCTGGACGAGGGCCGCATGCACCAGTTGGAGAGCCACCTGTCCTACCGCATCGGCCTGCGCACCTTCTCCGCCATGGAGAGCCGCGGCGTCCTCGGCGTACCCGACGCCTACGAGCTTCCCTCGCAGCCCGGCGCCGGTTTCCTCAAGAGCGGTGTCGAGCCGCTGACCCGCTTCCGGGCCGCCTACGTCTCCGGTGCCTACCGCAAGCGGACCGGGGCACTGGCCCAGGCGCAGGTGGCCGGCCAGGTGATGCCCTGGACCGGGGAACGAGTCGCCGAGCGCGCCCCTGTCCCCGACGCCCCCGACCCCACCGCCCCGGACGACGAGGACGCCCCCTCGCTGCTGTCGGTGGCAGTGGACCGGCTCCGCGACTCCGGGCCGCCCGCCCACCAGGTGTGGCTGCCGCCCCTGGCCGAACCGCCGTCCCTGGACGTCCTGCTGCCGCCGCTCTTCCCCCACCCGGCGCTCGGCCTGACCACGGCCGACTCCCCGCTGCGGGGCATGCTCACCGTCCCCGTGGGCGTCGTCGACCAGCCCTTCGAGCAGAAGCGCGACCTGCTCACCGTGGACCTGTCGGGCGCGGGTGGCCACGTCGGGATCGCCGGCGGGCCGCAGAGCGGCAAGTCCACCCTGGTCCGCACCCTCGTCGCGTCCCTCGCGCTCACCCACACCCCGCGTGAGGTGCAGTTCTACTGTCTCGACTTCGGCGGCGGCACGCTGGCCGGCCTGGCCGGACTGCCGCACGTCGGTTCGGTCGCGGGCCGCCTGGAGACCGAACGGGTGGGCCGCACCCTGGCCGAGATGACCTCGCTGCTGGCCCGCCGGGAGCGGATGTTCCTGGAGCACGGCATCGACTCGATGGCGACCCTGCGCCGGCGCCTGGCGGCCGGCGAGTTCCCCGAGGAGGCGCACGGGGATGTCTTCCTGGTCGTCGACGGCTGGTCCACCGTCCGGCAGGACTTCCAGGACGACATCCCCGTACTGGGCCAACTGGCCACCCGGGGCCTCAACTACGGCATCCACCTGATCACCACCACCTCCCGCTGGGTCGAACTGCCCACCGCGGTGCGCGACCAGGCCGGGACCAAGCTGGAACTGCGGATGGGCGACCACATGGACTCCGTGGTGGACATCCGGCGCGCCGCCGGCGTACCGCGCCAGCCGGGCCGCGGACTGACGGCCGAGAGCAAGCTGCACTACCTCGCCGCGCTGCCCAGGATCGACGGCGTGCAGGGCGCGGACGGCCTCGCCGAAGGCGTCGCCGACCTGGTCGCCGCGGTCGCCGAGGGCTGGACCGGGCCGTCGGCCCCACCGGTGCGGATGCTGCCGACCCGCCTGGCCGCCCGCGACCTGCCGCCGATCGCGGAAGACCGGCGACTGCGCTTCCCGCTGGGTGTGGAGGAGACCGAACTCGGCACCGCCTGGCACGACTTCTCCGAGACCCCGCACCTGGTCACCTTCGGCGACAGCGAGACCGGCAAGACCAATGTCCTGCGGCTGTTGGCCGGCCACATCACCCGCGCCTTCACCCCCGCCGAGGCGAGGGTCCTCGTCGTGGACTACCGCCGCCGGCTCGTGGAGGCGGTCCCGGAGGCCCACCGGCTCGGCCACGCCGTCACCCAGGAGCAACTGCGCCAGCACGCCGCCGGCATCGGCCGGGGACTGGCCGAGCGGATGCCCGGCGCGGACATCTCGCCGGCGCGGATGCGGCGGGCGGACTGGTGGACGGGGCCGCGGCTGTTCGTCCTCGTCGACGACTACGACCTGGTGGCCCAGTCGATGCAGACGCCCCTGGAAGCCCTGCTCGACCACCTGCCCCTCGGCCACGAGGTCGGCCTGCACGTGATCGTCGCCAGATCGGCCGCCAACGCCATGCGCGGCCAGAGCGACCCGCTGGTGCGCCGGATGCTGGAGGCCAACACCCCGGGCCTGCTGCTGTCGTGCCCGCCGTCGGAGGGCAGCGTCTTCGGCGTCAAGCCGCGGGTGCTGCCCCCGGGCCGCGCGTTGTACGTGACGCGCCGCCGGACCACGCAGATCCAGACCGCGCTGGTGGAGCACGTGAAGCCGGAGGCCCCGGACGCGCCATGACCCGCCGAGCGCCCGGCGCCGGGCAGCCCCCGTCGGCCGGGTGCGGTGCGCGAGCGGCCCGGAGACCGCGGACGGACCCGACCGCCCCGTGCCGCGCCTCGGCGGCGGGGCGGCCGGCGCTCTGGTCCCCCGGCGCCCCGGGCCACGCGACAGCCCCGGGGCGCCGGGGGACCGTGCTCCGCGTACGTGACGGACGGCGTCCGGCGCCCGTACCGGCAGGACGCGCGTCGCTCAGGAACCCTCCGGCGTCTTGGCGCGGACCCGGCGTCGCACGGCCGCCGCCGCGGCCAAGGAGGCCAGCAGGGCGACGCCGCCACCGGTCAGCAGGGCGGCCCGGTCAGTGGCCGCGCCGCCGTCCCCGGTGGCCTCCGGCACGCGCAGGGGCGGGGCCGGAGCGGCCGGCGACGGTCGCCGGGTGTCCAGGACGCCGGTGAGCGCGCCGTTGAGGTCGAGGCGGGGCGGGGCACCGGGATAACCGGTGCGTTCCAGCCGGTCCTTGGTCTCCGCGGCGCTCAGCTCCGGACGATCGGCCCGCACCAGTGCGGCGGCCCCCGCCGTGTAGGCGGCGGCGAGCGACGCCCCGCTGGCCAGGTAGTGGCCCGTGCCTCGCGGCCCGATACCGGTCAGCTGGTCGCCCGGTGCCGCCAGATCCACGCCCGAGGGCAGCGGGGCACGCGTCGCCCGCGAACCGTCGGGACCGAAGTCCGCCACCGAGAGGACCGTGGGCGCCGCCGCCGGCCAGTAGTCGGCCGGCGCCGAGGAGGTGCCGTCCGTCGTCGCGGACGCGTCCGGCACGGCGGGCGCCGCGAGCAGCACGTCGCGCTCGGCGGCGTGCCGTACGGCGGCGGCCAGCGCGGGCGTCTCCGACGGCAGCGCCACCCCCACCACCACGACCCGGCAGCCGGCGTCGACGGCTGCCGTGATGCCGCGGGCGACGAGCGCGGCGTCCGCGGCACCCGTCTCGTCGGTGCCGCGCGCCGCATAGATCCGTGCTCCGGGCGCCACCCCGGTGAACGCCGCACCGTCGCGGGGCGCCGCCGCCACGAGGCCGGCCATGAAGGTGCCGAGCCCCACGCAGTCGGAGTCCGCCCCCGGCGCGGCCGTCACCCTCCCGGACAGGGCCCCGGCCCTCGCGGACACCCCGGTGCCGACCACGCCCACGGTCACCCCGGCACCGTCGCCGTGCACCGCTGCCCGGCTCAGACCCAGGACGCCCTGCGCCCACGGCACCTGCCGCATCACTGTCGGCGAGCCCTCCGCGCAGCCGCCCGAGCCGGCGTCCGGCCCCGAGGGCAGCACGGGCAGCCGCAGCGCGGACGACGACGGAGCGGGCGAAGGGGCGGCCGCCCCGGCGAATGGGGCCGCGCCCCCGATGAGGACGAGGGCGAGGGCCACCGCACCGCCGACGTGCGGCAGCCGCGCCCTGGCAGGGGTTCCACGGGTCACTGTCTCCTCCGTCGGCTGCGTCTGGAACGGGCCGGGCCGGGATGGTCCACCGGGCTCGCGCGTCGGTCCGGCCGGTGTCGGGAACAGGTACGCGCAGCTCCCGCATCGTAGCGGTGCTCCAGGAACACGTGTCGCTCTCCTCCGAGAACTCACATGTGACTGTTCTCGCGGGCGAAGCCCGCATGTCGTTTCGGCAAAGACCTTCTACTCGTTTCCGGTTGACGGATGGATACCTGTTAGGTTGCTCAACACACGTGTGTTCGCGTGGAAACGTCGGCCGGACCGTGTTCCGGTGGCAGGGCCGGTCGGGGTGTCTCCGCCCGGCGCCGTCCGCGGACGCGGACGAGACCACCCGCGGACAAGTCAGAACAACGGCGGATGAAGGCGAGTTGAGCCGAGCATGATCGTTTCAGACGACCGGGTGTCACGGCCGCGCCCCGGCCGCTCGCGGCGATGCCCCGCGCCGGTGACCGCGTGATGCCCGACGGCACGGGCCGCGTGATGATCCGCCGAGCCGCGCGCAGGCAGGACGACCGGCACCCCGGCGCGACGGCCGGGGGAGCCCCCGGCCCCACGGTGAGCACCGTGGAGGGCGTGCACCTGGTGCACCACGGGGACGCTCCCCCCGCCGCCCTGCTGGAAGCCGCCGCGACACTGCGCGACGAACCCGCCGGACGGGCCACCGTCCTGGTGGCGGCCGTCCCGGGCGACGGGGAACTCGACGACTTCGCGCACCTGCTGGCTCCCCTGGTGGGGGGCCTGCGCGCCCGAGGCGTCGGCGGGCTGCGGCTGGTGATGTCCCGGGGCGCCGTCGACCGTGCCGAGGAGCCGTCACCGGCCCGGCGGCTGTGCGAGGACTGGGGCCTGGAGGTGATCGCACCGAGCGGACGGGCCCTCGTGGTCCCTGGAGGCACCCTCTTCTCACCCGACGACGAGGGCGCCCAGGGCGGCTGGTGGCACTTCGCGCCCGGGGCGGTGCCGCGCAGGCTCGGCGCCCGGCTGCCCCCGCCCGGGTGGGAGCCGCACCTGTCCCGGGTCCCCTCCGACGTGGCCGAGGACCACCTCGTACGGCAGGTACCGGCCGGCCTCCTGATCCGTCCGGCGGGGGCGCCGGCCGACGACGCGGACGCACTGGGCTTCGCCGTCCCGGTCGACCCCGCCCGGCCCCTCCTGCTGGTCGACGCAGGGGACGGCCCCGACATCTCTGCCGACGCCGTGGCCGACATCCTGGCGGCCATGCCCGGACCGGCCCGGCAGGCGGTCACGCTGGCGCCCGCGGACGGACGCGATCTGCTGGCCCTCGGGCAGGAGACGGCCGACGTACTGGGCCTGGACGTGCGCGTCGCCAGCGGCCTTCCCGTCCTGCTGGAGGAGGACCCGCCGGACGCCACGGCCCGCACGGTCATCGTCGGCCCGGACGGCGCCCCGGCCTGGGAGCCGTACGTGGAGAGCGTCACCTGCGTCCCGGCCCCGGCCGGGCAGGCCGCACCGGAGCCGACGGTGGACAGCTGGCGTCCGCCCGTCCCCGGACTCGTCAAGGGCGCCCGGTCCGGTGTCTTCCTCCTGGACGACCGCTGGCAGACGACATCGACCTGGTCCGGCATCTGGGTGGGACGCCACGAGGACCACCCGCCGGTCACCACCCGGTCGGCCGCCGGGGACGCGGTCACCATCGAACTGGGCGTTCCGGGCCGCGCCGTGGACGACTCCCTGTGGGACGCGCTGGGCCCCTTCCTCGAGGCACTGGAGGACGACGTGCGCGAGCGCGCCGTGATCCAGGTGCACGGCAACACGGGCGCCGCCGGCCTGCGGGCGCTGCGCCGGCTGGCCGTGCGGCACGGCATGGTGCTGGCGCCGCGCGGCCGGCGCGCGGGCGCACCACAGGCGCCGGCTCCGGTGCTGCTCTCCCCCCTCGCGGGGCGGGGCGCGCCGCCTCCTGCGACCGCACCGGCCACCGAGCCGGCATCCCCGTCCCAGGCGGCGCCGATCGCCCCGCCCGTGCAGTACGTCACCACGACGGGTGGCGCGGGACCGGCCGACTACTCCCCGGCGGCAGAGCCGGCGCCCGCACCGGGCCCGGTGCCGGAACCTCCGGCCGCCGGCTCGTCCGCCGGGCACCCGGTGGCTCCGTGGGCGGCCCCCGCGCAGACCCCCGGCCCGGGTGGTGCCCGGCCCGCCGGCCACCACCCGGGCCGGGAAGGCGGTCCCGAAGCCAGGGCGGCGTCCGCCGCTGCGGAGGCATCCTCCCAGCCCCGGCCAGCCGGCGGTACGTCCGCGCCTTCCGTCCCGGCCTCACCGGAGCCCGCCGCGTCCGGCGCCGCCGCCCCCGACAGCACGGGCACTCGGCCTGCTCCCGGCCCGTGGGCCCCGTCGGGTGGTGCGGATCCGGAGCCTGCTTTCGACCCGTGGGCCCCGCCGGGCGGTGCGGAACCGGTTCCCGGCGCCGGTCCCTGGGCCTCGTCCGGCGGGGCAAGCCCGGCTGCCGATCCCGCCCCGTGGACCCTGCCGGACGGCACCGAACCGGCACCCGCCCCGACCCCCGACCGCGAGGCGACGCCCCTCACCGGATCCCCTCCCCCCGTGCCGTCGCGACCCGAACCCCTCGCGCCCCCGCACACCTTCACCGACCCGGACGTGACGGGGCCCCCATCGGCTGCGCGACCGGCGGGGGAGCGGGCCCCTGCCCAGCAGCCGGGCGGTACGGCGCCGCAGGACCCGCCCCCGGCACCCCCGTCCGGGGCGACCGCTCCGAACCCCGACCGAGCCGTTCTGCACGAGGTGACCTACGTGCCCGTCCTTCCCGACCACCGCAGCAGCGTGTCCGAACGGCAGCTGCTGCGAGCCCACTTGGGCCAGGACTGGGAACGGCACAGCAGCGCCGCGCACCGGGTGCTCACTGCACTGCCCGGACTGCGCACGGCCGGTGCGGAGGACGGCGATCCGGCCGCCGACCTCGCCGCCCTGTACGCGTACCTCGGTTCCGACTCCGGTCGTTCGGGCGAACGGGAGCTGGCCACGGGGCTGGCCCACCGGGACCCCGGCACGCTGGCCTACCTCGGCTGCCTGGCCTCCGGCCTGCGCAGACTGCCGTCGTTCCGGGGCGCTGCCGTGCTGACGGCCGGAGTGTTCGACGAGGCGACGCTGATGCTGCTGCCCGGCGAAGAAGTCGGCGCGGCGACACCGGTCGTCACCCGGGGCGTCGACCCCTGGTACCCCGGCCTGCCCGACGATCACTACCTCATCTGGTCGTCGACCGGACGCCGGGCCACCCACCCGGCGGGGCCCCGCGGCGCCGGCCCGGCGGACGTCGTGTTCGGACCGGGCAGCCGGTTCCGGGTGCTGGAGGTGCGCGAACGCGGCGAGGCGAGCGTCGTCCTGCTCCGGGAGGTGCCCGTCGGCAGCCCCCCGGGCGTCCCCGGGATGCACGACGCCTCGGACCTCCCCGTCCTGGAGCGGCTGCGCGCGCTGGCCGACCGGCCCGCCGAGCCGGTGGACGGCGCCCTCTGGTCGGCCGGCCGGCAGGGCGTCCTCGGGATCATGGCCGGCCTCTCACCCGGGCGGGCGACCCCGTGAACCACGTGTGAACTCCCGCCCCTCCCCAGCCACTCCCGTGAGTGCGCCGGGGGGAGGGGCGGGTGCCCCTGACCCTCCCAACCCAAGGAGCACGGATGTCATCGACCCCAGCGGCGTCCTCCGGCGCCGGACCGGCCCCGGCGGCCGCGGCGGCACCAGGACCGCGCCGAATCCGCCGTGCCGTGGCCCTGCCGTCCGAGGACGGTGGGGCCGGCCCGTTCCGTGCGGCGGCGACGTCGCACCGGACCTCGGCCGTCCCGGCGTCCACGCCGGAAACAGCCCTCCCGGCGTCGTCGCCGCTCGCCGACCCCGCCACCTTGCGCCGGTCCGTGGAACCTCCGGCCCGGACGCCGGTGCCGGATGCGCCCGCCCACGAGGAGGCGGACGGCCTGGTCACCGACGGCGTACGCGGGGTGATTGCCTCGCGGAGCCGCGGTGGTGCGCAGCGGCCCGGCCGGGCCGCTTCCGGAGCCCACAGGTCCGGCAAGCCGCTGCTGATGGCCGCGGCCGTCGCCGGCGCCGTGCTGGCCTCCGTACCGCTGCTGACGCATCAGGGTGGCAGAACCCAGTACGAGGGTCTCGGCAGGCCGGTGCCCGTCGCCTCCGACGCCCAGGACGGTGACGGCCCGGGAACGGTCACTGAGGGAGGCCCCGCCGTCGAGCCCCTGCAGGATCCCGCGCAGGGCACCGCCGGACCCGTCGTCCCGCAGCCGGCCCCTTCGGCGGTCCCGGACCGTGCGCCGACGGCGGCGGACGCGGTCGGCCCGAAGACCGGAACGGGCACTGAGCACGGACCCCGGTCCGTCCGGTCCGTCTCGCGGCAGCAGGACGACCGGGCCGGCGGCACCCCCGGCCTGCTCCGCCCGCCGTCCGGCGGGTACGCCGTCGCACGCCCCGCCACCGGCACGGGCGGAACGAAGAAGCCGGACGCCCCCGCGCACACCCCTGCGCCGGTGGAGCGGGACGCCGACAGGTCCCCGGTCCGGACAGCGGCCGCGCGCACTGCGGCCGGCGCGGTCTCCGGCACCTCCGAGGCGGTGGACGACTCCCACGTGACCACGGCCGCAGCCAGGACCACCACCGCTCCGGTCAAGTCCGCGACCCCCGTGAAGGCCGCCGCCGCGCCCACGAAGCCGGCGACGCCCGTGAAGGCCGCCGCGACCACGACGAGCACCGGAAAGCGCGTCTGGGGGACCCGCGTGGTGACCGCCACCACGGTCCTCGGCCCGGGTGAGAGCATCGCGTCGGACCGCATGAAACTCACCATGCGGACCGGCGGCGACCTGGTCGTCACCGACGAGAACGGCACGGTCCGCTGGTCGTCGCACACGGCCGGCACCGGAGACCGGGCCGTCTTCCAGGACGACGGCCACCTCGTCGTCTACGCGAAGGACAACACCACCGCCTGGTCTTCCGGGACCGCCGGCAACCCCGGTGCGCAGCTGGTGATCCAGGCCGACGGCAACGTCACCATCGTGTCCGCCGGCGGTGCCGTCCTGTGGGCGGCCGGCACCCAGCACTGACCGAGGGGACACCCCCGCCGTCGTCCCCGCCCGGCCGGAGCCACCGGCCGGGCGGGCCACAGCCGTCAGGAGGAACCGACATGAAAATGGCAGACGAGGAAACGGTTTGTCCGGGCGCGCCCGTGAGCGAGGGTTCGTGGACCCGGGCGTTCGGTGACAGGGAGGAGGAGGCCTTCGCTGACGCGCTGGCCACCGATGTCGTACTGGAGGCTTCGGCGCTGCGCCGGCCGGTGAGGGGCCGGAAGGAGGTGGCCCTCGTCCTCGCGACCGCGAGCAGGGTGTACGACTCCCTGGTCTTCACCCATGAGACGAGGGACGGTGCGCGCACCTACCTGGAGTGGGAGGCGTCCGCCTTCAACGGGACCCGACTGCTGGGGACCACGGTCCTGGTCCGCGACGAGGCGGGGAAGATCGAGCACGCCGTCATCCAGCACCGGCCGTTGACCGGCCTGCTCGTCTTCTCCACCGAACTGGGGCGTCTGCTGGCGGGCCGGGTCGAGGACGGGACCTTCCTCTGACCGCCTGGTGAGGCGGACCGTCGTCCGCGGCAGCACCGGGTTGACGTGCCGTCAGAAAGCTCGGCGCACTGAGTCATTCGACAGAAGCGCGGACATGGCCGACCGGGCTGTACTGAGGGCCGGGCCGCTGCTGGACCGCCCGCCGGCCGGCAGCGGACCGGCGCGCCACTGGTCCGGCTCCGCTGTGGCCCGCCCGCCCCGACCTGCTACGGCCCAACGAGCCCGCCCGTCCCGGTTCGAACCCCGGTAAATCCACTGAAAGGAAGCCCCTCCATGACCCGCAAGTCGATCCGTGCCACCGTCGCTGCCGCCGTGGCCGCATGCGCCGCCGCCGGCACCGTGGTGGTCGCGCAGCCGTCCGTCGCCGGCAACCAGCACCAGCAGCAGACGGGCCGTCAGGCCTGGCCGTGGAAGCTGGTCGACACCTCCCCGGACCTGGTCCGGCCCGAGGCGCTCACCGTGGACCGCTCGATCGGGCAGCGCCGTGCGGCCCTCGAAGTACGGCTGGCCCAGCAGCTGTACACCTTCTGGAACACCGGTGAGAAGAAGTACCTCGACCTGGCCGTCAGCCCGGACTTCCGGGACAACACGCTGCCGCCCGGCCGTCCGCAGGGGCCCACCGGCCCCCTGTTCGCTTCGGCGAACTTCCGCGCCGCCGTACCCGACCTGACCTGCGAGCTGGCCGATCTGCTGGTCACCGGAGACAAGATCACCGCCCGGCTGGTCTTCCACGGCCACTTCACCGGCACCTACAACGGTGTCCGGGGCAAGGGCCAGACGGTCGACTTCAACGCCATCGACATCCAGCACGCCGACGCCCGGCAGATCGTCGAGGACTGGCACATCGAGGACAACCAGACCTTGTTGTCCCAGCTCGGCGTCGCCTGAACCGGCACACGGACCGGGCCGCAGCTCCGGTCCGGTCCGCGTACCGGGGAGGCGGCATCACGGCTCGCGGTGTCCGCGCGGTCTGTCAACCTTCGGTCAGGGACTCGCCGGTGTACGAGCGGGCCGGCGCCACATACTGGACAAAGTGGATCTCCCTGGTGATGTCGAAGGAGCCGGTCGGTACGTACCCGAACTGCTGGGGGAAGACGGAGTCGGCGGGAGTCGCGTCGCAGTAGCTGGGGCGGGTCGCCCAGTTCCACGACCGCCTGCGGTGTGAGGGCGCTGCCGACCGCCCCGTGCCGGTGGGCGGAACGGGGCGGCCAGCAGTACCGGTGCGAGGTGTGTGATCGGGCCGACGATGCGGGGATGGTCCAGACGGGCAGCCAGTCCGGTGAGCGCCTCGGCGATCTCGTTGCGGCCGAGCAGCACGCCGGGACAGTGGTGCGGGCCGCCGAAGACCAGGAGCAGGGAGCCGCGCCTCGTCCTGGCCCCCGCCCTCGCGGACGCGCAGGAGGTGGCCTCGCGGCCTCCGATCGGAGACACCGGGCCGCACCCCTTGCCCCTGCGCTTCGACTGCCCTCGGCTGGCACAGGGCAACTCGGACGCAGCTCGGACTATCAGCAGACCACCGGCCTCTGACCGCGAGGCATACAAGCAACACAACACCGTCGAGGGGTGGAAAAATACTCGCGGCTGTCGGCGTGGGTGGCTACGCTCATGTTCATTCTCGCGGCCGCTGCGTGCCGTTGCTGTCTGCTGTGCGTGATCTTGGGGACAGCAGGTCCGCCCGCTGCCCGAAGGTGAGCGGCAGCCCGATGCACGCGAGTACCAGCCAGCCGAGTCCGGCCAGTGTCGCGCCCTGGTAGCCGTTGAGCTTGGCCGGCCACTTCGCCCGGTCCGCCACAAGCTGCTGCTCGTGCCCTACCCAGCGCCCGGTGCCGCGCAGCCGTCCCGGATCCGGCGAGGCGCCCTCCGCCCGGTGCTAGACAAGGAGAGCGAGAACCGCGTCGCCGAAGGCGAGAGCCCGGGCGTGCACAGCAAACCGGTCGGTACTCTGACAAATACGTTGTTGATCACTGAATTGACAGTGTTCTGGCCTGTGAATGTAGTGATCGTTTCGGGATGCCGTGCCGCGGCGTGACGTTGCCTTGAACAGGGAATTTATATGGCAGAGGTGCTCGGGCGATCCGCTGATCCGCGATTGTAGTGATCGTTTCGGATTGGAGTGATCGTTGCGGGATTTGGTTATGCCTGCACGGTTAGGACCGGTCGGTTTGCCCTGGTCAGGGCTAGTCGGACGCCTTGTTGAATAGGAGGGCCGACGGACGCGTGCGAGCCCGGATGATGGCATGTCCCGCAGGTCGCCACGCAGATTCCTCTTCCTTCTTCTCTACGTGGGTGAGCGAGGTCCGAGCGGAGTCGCTTAGCGGCGGACGGTGAGGGCTGCCAGGCCCGCTGGTCCGCCGAAGGCGATCACCGGGTCGGTGGTGTCTGGCATGCTGCCGTCGGGCAGGGTGCAGAGGGAAGTGAGGGGCGTGCCGGTGACCACCCGCGTGAGCTCTTCCCCGGTCCACGGGTTCCAGAGGCGCACGGTGGTGTCGCTCAAACCCGCAGTGGCGAGGAGCGGCTGTGGCGAGGTGGGGGTGGGCGGCAGAAGGCCGATGGCGGAGACCGGGCCGTGGTGCCCCTCGAGTACGGGATACGCCTCCGTCCGAGGAGCGTCCGGGACCGGGACAGGGACGGGGCCGGGGCCGGGGCCGGGGCCGGGGCCGGGGCCGGGGACGGAAGCGGGGGCGCCGGGCCGGGGCGGCACCCGCCCGCCCGGCGCCGCGCCCGC
>NZ_JBUDHV010000035.1:0-76523 GCF_054956795.1 Streptomyces sp. SYSU D01066-1
AGCGCGCCGCGCACCGGCACCACCCCGGCGACCGCCGCGCCGAGGCCCTCCGGGCGGGCGGCCGGCACGCCGGCGCGGGCGGCCAGCGTCAGCGCCAGCCGGGCGACGGCCGCCGAGACCACGGCGGCGAGCGCGCCCCGGGCCCAGGAGCCGCCGTACGCCTGCGCCAGCGCGGCCACCTGGGCCAGCAGCACCAGTACGAGGGCGAGCACGCCGAACGGCCCGATGTCCGACTGCTTCATGATCCGCAGCGCGTCCCCGGCGGGCTTCCCGCTGCCCAGCCCGTCCGCGGTGTCGGCCAGCCCGTCCAGATGGAGCCCGCGGGTGAGCACCGCCGGTACGGCCGCGGTGGCGACGGCGGCGAGCGGCGGACCCGCGCCCAGGAGCAGCAGGACGAGCCCCAGGGCGGCGGCGCAGCCCCCGACCGCCACCCCGGCCAGCGGCGCCCACAGCATGCCGCCCCGCGCGGCCCCCCGGTCCCAGCGGTTCACCCGGACGGGGAAGACGGTGAGCGTCCCGAACGCGAAGCGCAGCCCGTCGAAGCCGGCGCCCCTCACGCCCCGGAGACCTCCGCCCCGTCCCCGGCCCGCTCCGGCAGCTCCGCCGCCAGCGCCGCGGCCGCCTGCACCAGCGGCAGGGCCAGCAGACCGCCCGCGCCCTCGCCCACCCGCACGCCCTGGGGCAGCACCGGTTCCAGGGCCATCCGGTCCAGCGCCTTGGCCTGCCCCGGCTCCCCGCTGTCGTGCGAGGCCAGCCACCAGTCCGGCGCGCGGAACGCGATCCGCTGCCCGACCAGCGCGCAGGCGGCCGTCACCACGCCGTCCAGGATCACCGGCACCTTCCGCACCGCGCTCTGCAGCAGGAACCCGGTCATCGCCGTCAGGTCCGCCCCGCCCACCGTCGCCAGCAGCCGCAACTGGTCCCCGAGCACCGGCCGCGCCCGCCGCAGCCCGTCCCGGATCGCCGCGCACTTGCGCATCCAGGCGAGGTCGTCGATGGCCTGCCCGCCGCGTCCGGTCACCACCGACGCGTCCGTCCCGCACAACGCCGCCACCAGCACGCCCGCCGCGGTGGTCCCGCCCACGCTCACATCGCCGAGCACCACCAGGTCGGTACCGGAGTCGGCCTCCTCGTCGGCCACCGCGACCCCCGCCCGGAAGGCGGCCTGAGCCTCCTCCAGGGTGAGCGCGTCCTCGACGTCGATCCGTCCGCCGCCCCGCCGCACCCGGTGCCGTACGACCTCGGCGGGCAGCGACCGCGGGTCGCAGTCCAGCGCCATGTCGACCACCCGCACCGGCACGCCGAGCCGCCGGGCCAGCACGGACACCGGCCGGCCGCCCTCCAGCACCTCGCGCACCAGCTCGCCGGCGCTGCCCGCGGGCCGGGACGAGACGTCCAGCTCGGCCACCTTGTGGTCGCCGGCGAAGAGCACCAGCCGCGGCCGTTCCACCGGCCGCACCGGTACGGCGGACTGGGCCGCGGCCAGCCACTCGCCCAGGTCGTCCAGGCGGCCCAGCGCCCCGGGCGGCACGACCTGACGTGCCCGGCGCGCCTCGGCGTCACGGCGTACCCCGCCGTCCGGGCGCTCGATCAGGTCGGTGAAGTCGTCGAGATTCAGCGAGCTCATTCGCCGAACAGTACCGGCCCCGGCCGGGTGCGTCCGAGGGCACATCTCCCGCCCGTCCGAGCGCCGTCTTGGCTCCCGCGACCGGCATCCCATACGTTCCGTTTCGCGGAGTTCGTCACCCCTTGCTTCGCGCCTCGACAGGGAGCCGCCCGTGTCCACACCGCCGTCCCCCCTGGCCCCGCCGCCGCCCGCCCCCCGCTACGCGCCCCGCCGCGCGGACTGTCCCTGGTGCGGCTCCCGGCGCCTGCGCCCCGGCCCGCCCCTCTACGCCCCGCCGGACCGTCCCGTCCTGGTCGCCTGCCGGGACTGCCGGCACGTCTTCCACAACCCGCCGCCGGGCCCCGGCCTCGCGGACGGCGCCGCCGCCCGGGCCGTCGCCGGACTGCGGCACCGGCTGGCCGCCCGCGCGCTGCTGAGGCACTGCCCCGAGCCGGAGAGCTGGCTGGACCTGGACACCGGCGACGCCCGCTTCCCGCGCGCGGCGCGGCGGTACTTCCCGTACACCTCCTTCGACGGCGTCGACCCCACCCGCCGCGTGCTGCGCGCCCGCGCCGCCGAACACGTGGAGGAGGCGTACGTCGGCCGCCTGACGGACCCGCGCCTGGCGGCCCGGCTGCGCGCCCGCTACGACGTCGTCAGCCTCCTCCACCCGGAGCGCGTCCCGGACCCGCGCGCCGAACTCCACGCCGCCCTGCGTGCCCTGCGCCCCGGCGGTCACCTGCTCGTCGACGTCACCGGTCCGCACGGCCTGTGCGCGCCCCCGTCCGGCACCCGGCGCACCGCCCGGTTCCGCGCCGAGCTGCGCGAACGCGGCTGCGTCCTGCTCACCCCCGCCGGGAGCCGCCGGCTCGTCGCCCGTGTCCCGTCCCGGCCCCGCCTCCCGTCCCGGCCCCGCACCCCGCCTCAGCCCCGCAGCACCAGCGCCTGACCGGCCACCACCAGCAGCACCTGCTCGCACTCGGCGGCGAACGCGGCGTTGAGCCGGCCCAGTTCGTCCCGGTAGCGGCGCCCGGAGGCGGTGGCCGGCACGATCCCCGAGCCCACCTCGTTGGAGACCGCGACGACCGTGCGCCGGGTGGACCGCACCGCCCGGGTCAGCTCCCGCGTCCGCTCCCGCAGCTCCCGCTGCCCGCTGTCCGCCCACCGGTCGTCGTCCCACGCCCCCACGGCGTCCATCGCGTCCGTCAGCCACAGCGACAGACAGTCGATGAGCAGGGGCGGGCCGTCCTCCTCCAGCAGGGGGACCAGGTCACAGGTCTCGGCGGTGCGCCACGACCCCGGCCGCCGCTCCCGGTGCGTGGCCACCCGCGCCGCCCACTCCGTGTCCCCGCCCCGCGTCCCGCCCGTCGCCACGTACAGCACGTCGGGGAAGGAGGCCAGGCGCCGTTCCGCCTCCACCGACTTCCCGGACCGGGCCCCGCCCAGCACCAGCGCCCGGCGCGGTACGTCGGGCACGTCCTCGTACACCCCCACGGTCAGCGTCGTCCCGTCCGGTACCGCCCGCGCCCCCGCCGCCGCGAGCCGGCGCCGCAGCTCGGGCCCCGGCGGCACGTCGTGGTCGAGGTGCGCGGCGACGACGTCGGTCGTCGGGCCCACCGCGCCGGCCGCCCGCAGCCTGGCCAGCGCGTCCGGCCGGCCCACGACGTCCGCGAGGACCAGGTCGTAGGCGCCGGCCGGTTCCTCCAGACCGGCGGGCGCGCCGCCCGGCGGCAGGTACAGCAGCCGCTGCCCGTCCGGGCCGGTCACCGCGTACCCCGTGCCCGGCGCGTCCATCGCCACCGCCCGCACCCGGTGCCCGGTCAGCAGCGCCAGTTCCCGCCCGTCCGGCACCCGGCCCGGCTGCGGCAGCCCGGCCGGCACCTCCACCGCCGGGCCGTCCGCCGGATGCGACAGCAGCACCTGGGCCACCCCGCCCAGGGAGCGCCCGGACCGGGCGGCGGCGAACACCGCGCCCGGTGTCAGGTCCAGCAGCAGCGCCCCGTCCACCAGCAGCGCGGTCGCCGCGCGCGCGTGAGCGCCCTGGGCGGCGGCGCAGGCCGCGCAGGGACAGTCGGGGCGGGGGAGTCCCGCGGGGGCACCGGTGCCGAGCAGAGTCACGTCCACGCACCGATTTTCGCCGGTCACCCGCCGGCCTGCGCGCCCGAGACCCCCGGGCAGCCCCCTGCGCGCCCGGCCGAGCGCATAGGCTGCGAGCGGGAACCGGACCAAGATCCGGCGACCGCATCGCATGTGCTCACACCTGGGAGGCGTACATGGCGGCATGGACGTGGCGGTTCGAGAAGGCCGACGGCACGGAGGTCCAGCCCTCGACACAGCCGGAGGAGTTCACGACGCAGGGCGACGCCGAGTCGTGGATCGGGGAGTACTGGAAGGAACTCAAGGAGGGCGGCACGGACCAGGTGCGGCTCTTCGAGGACGCCACGGAGATCTACGGTCCGATGAGCCTGCACGGCGAGGACGCGTGACCGTCCGGGGGCGGCCGCCCGGGGCCGCCCCCGGTTCCGCGGGTCTGTGGCTCCGCGGGCCTGTGGGTCCGCGGGTTCGTGGGTCTGTGGCTCTGCGGGTTCCTCGGCTCCCCGGGACTGCGGCTCCCCGGGTTCCCCGGCTCTAGGCTCCCCGGCTTGCCGGCCCCTCGGCTCACTGCTCGTCCAGCGTCACCTCCGCGGTCCGCTCGTCGCCGTCGCGGGTGAACGTCACCGTCGTCCGGTCCCCGGGCCGCAGCCGGGCCAGGGCCTCGGCGAGCGAGGTGACGGTGGTGACGCCGCTGTCGCCCAGCCCGGTGATGACGTCCCCGGACTCCAGCCCCGCCCGCTCGGCCGCGCCGCCGTCCCGCACCTCGACCACGGCCACCCCGGCGGCCCGGTAACCGGAGTCGACGACCGTGCGGCCGGTGATGCCGAGCGCCGCCCGGCCCGAGTCGGTGACCCTCCCGTCCCTGACGATCTGACCGGCGACCGTCTTCACCATCGACGCCGGGATCGCGAACCCGATGCCGGGCGCCGCGCTGCCGCCGAGGTTCGGGTCGGTCGCGGCGAGCGTCGGGATGCCGATCACCTGTCCGTCGAGGTTCACCAGGGCGCCGCCGCTGTTGCCGGGGTTGATGGCCGCCGAGGTCTGCACCATGTTCGCCAGCGTCGCGCCCGTACCGCCCCCCTCGGCGCTCTCGGTGACGGTCCGGCCGGTCGCGGAGACGATGCCCTGGGTCACGCTGGAGGACAGCCCGAGCGGCGAGCCCATCGCCAGCACGATCTGGCCCACGGCGACCTTCGAGGAGTCCCCGAAGGCCGCCGCCCTCACCCCGTCCGGCACCCGGTCCAGCTTCACCACGGCGAGGTCCTGCTCCGGGTAGGACGAGACGAGCCGGGCGGGCAGCGGGTCCTCGCTGTGGGCGGTGGTCACCCGGAAGACGCGCTGGTCACCGACGACGTGCGCGTTGGTGACGATGTGCCCCTCGCCGTCGTAGACCACGCCGGACCCCAGGTCCTGGGCGCCCTGGATCTGCACCACCGACGGCAGGACGTCGTCGATCACCCGCCGGTAGTCGCTCTCCAGCCCGTCCGCGGCCGACGGCGCGGCGGCCCGCGCCGTCCGCTCCCGCGGCACACCGGCCCCCGAGCACCCGGCGAGGACGACGGCGCAGCAGCCGACGGCGGTCACGAAGGTTGCGGCACGGCGGCGGAAGGCGTCCATGCCCCGAGTCTCACCGGACGGCGCCCGCCCGGCCCCCGGTGGGCGCCCGAACGGGCGCGGCGCGTCCCGGCGCCGGCCGGTCCGGTCCGGGTGTGCCTTCGGGACGGGGTGTGCCTTCGGGACGGGGCGTGCCTTCGGAACGGGGAGGGGCGCTGTCCGGCGGGGAGGGGCCGAGCGGGACCGGGCGGGGATCGACGGGACCGGGCGGGGCCGGCGGGCTGCCGGCCGTGTGCGTCGCCCGGGTGCGGCCGGGTGTCCGTCCGGTCCCGGTGGGCGCCCGGACGGGCGCGGCGCGTCCGCTGCCCGTCGGCGCCGCACCCGCCGGGCTCTCAGCCCCGTACCCCGCACAGGTGCAGCAGTGCCGCGACTCCCCGGTAGGGGTCGGTGCGCCCCGCCCGTTCCTCCGCCGCCAGCAGCGTCTCCAGGTCGTCCGGGAGCGGTGCGTCCTCGGGGGCGGTGTCCGTGAAGACCCGTACGCCGTACCAGGCGTGCAGCGGTGCGCCGATCCCCGCGAGCGTCGCGGTCAGCGCCGCCCGCCGGTCCGCGCGGACGCCGGAACCCGCCCGCGGGGGTTCCTCGTCCGGGCCGGTACGGGAACGGGGGACCTGCGCGGCCGGCTCCAGGGCCGCCAGGGCGTCGGCCCACCGGCCGGTCAGGCCCGGCCGCATCGCCGACGCGTCGCCGTTGCGGACCACCAACGACAGCAGCCCGCCCTGGGCGAGCACCCGCGCCATCCCCGCCAGCAGGGGGTCGGGCTCCTCGACGTACATCAGCACGCCGTGGCACAGCACCACGTCGAAGCTGCCCGGCAGGAAGTGCACGCCGGTGTCCCGGCCGTCGCCCTCGATGATCCGCATCCGGTCCTGGATGCCCTGCGGCTGCCCGGCGAGGGCCTCGCGGGCAGCGGCGATCAGTACGGCGTCCTGCTCCAGGCCGGTCACCTGGTGCCCGGCCCGTGCCAGCCGCAGCGCCTGGGTGCCCCGCCCCATGCCGACGTCCAGCACCCGCAGCCGCCGGCCCACCGGGAACCGCCCGATGAGCTGCTCGTCCAGTTGCCGGGCCACCAGCTCCCGCCGTACGACATCGCGCAGACCGCCGGGGCCGTCCAGGCGGACCGCCGCCGAGTCCCCGGCGAACGGAATCCCGCTCAGGGCCGCTCCCCGCGCTTGACCTGCGGCTTCGGCAGCCGGAGCCGACGCATCTGGAGGGAGCGCATCAGCGCGTACGCGACCGCGCCGCGCTTGTTCTCGTCCCCGAAGCGCTCCCGCAGGGCCTTCCTCAGCCGGACGCCGGTGACGAGCGAGTCGAGCACGATCAACACGATCACGACCAGCCACAGCAGCAGCGCGACGTTCTGCAGCGACGCCACCCGGATCATGCTCAGCACCAGGATGACCACGGCCATCGGCAGGAAGTACTCCGCGATGTTGAACCGCGAGTCGACGAAGTTCCGGGCGAACTTGCGGACCGGGCCCTTGTCCCGGGCCGGCAGGTACCGCTCGTCGCCGCTGGCGAGCGCCTGGCGCTGGCGCTCCAGCGCGGTACGGCGCTCCTCGCGCTGCCGCTTGGCGGCCTCCTTGCGCGTCATCGGCGTACTCGCGACGCTGCGCCGCCGGCTCTGGGCCTGGCTGCGCTTGGGCGTCGGGCGGCCCTTGGGGGCCTGCGGGTCGCGGGGCTGACTGGAGTCGGTCGGCGACGTCACGGTCGCGGCCTTCTCTTCCTTGACACGGCTACGGAACACAAAACCCAAGGGTAAGGGCTCATGGCGCATGGACGGCGGTCCGGTGGGGAACGATCCCGCAACACCGTTCGTCCCGCGGGGGACAGAGGGGACACCGGGTACACCGGGTACACCGGGTACACCGGGTACACCCCGAAGACCGGGGACCACCTACTCCTCACGCCGGATCAGGAACGTACGCAGTCGTCCTTGGGGATGAGCGCATCCGTCCCCGAACAGTGCGGTAATGGATGCAGGGCCCGTACTGTGGGTTCTGTCGCAGGTGCTGGAGCTGGAGTCCGTCAGAAGGGGGCGCGCGAAGCCCATGAGCGGTGTCATGAAGCGTATGGGGATGATCTTCCGCGCGAAGGCGAACAAGGCCCTTGACCGGGCCGAGGACCCGCGCGAGACCCTCGACTACTCGTACCAGAAGCAGCTGGAGCTGCTCCAGAAGGTGCGCCGCGGCGTCGCCGACGTGGCGACCAGCCGCAAGCGCCTGGAGCTCCAGCTCAACCAGCTCCAGTCGCAGTCCTCGAAGCTGGAGGACCAGGGCCGCAAGGCGCTCGCGCTGGGCCGCGAGGACCTGGCCCGCGAGGCGCTCTCGCGCCGCGCCGCCCTCCAGCAGCAGGTGACCGACCTGGAGACCCAGCACGCCACCCTCCAGGGCGAGGAGGAGAAGCTCACCCTGGCGGCCCAGCGGCTCCAGGCCAAGGTCGACGCCTTCCGCACCAAGAAGGAGACGATCAAGGCCACGTACACCGCCGCCCAGGCGCAGACCCGGATCGGCGAGGCGTTCTCCGGCATCTCCGAGGAGATGGGCGACGTGGGCCTGGCGATCCAGCGGGCCGAGGACAAGACCGCCCAGCTCCAGGCGAGGGCCGGCGCGATCGACGAACTGCTCGCCTCCGGCGCCCTCGACGACCCCTCCGGCATGCACAAGGACGACATCCAGGCCGAGCTGGACCGGCTCTCGGGTGGTACGGATGTGGAGCTGGAGCTCCAGCGGATGAAGGCCGAGCTGGCCGGTGGCGGCACGGGTGGCCAGCAGGCCATCGAGGGCGGCGACCGGACGGGGCAGGCCCAGCAGCAGCCGCAGGACACCCCGCGCTTCGACAAGCAGTGACCCACGCCGGGCCCGCGCCGAGGAGGGCGACATGATCGTACGGATCATGGGGGAGGGGCAGGTGAGGCTGGCCGACGGCCACCTCACCGAGCTGGACGAGCTGGACGACGAACTGCTGGCCGAGCTGGACGACGGCGACGGCCCCGGTTTCCGGCGCACCCTCACCGCCCTGCTCGCCAGGGTCCGCGAACTGGGCACGCCCCTGCCCGACGACTCCCTGGAGCCGTCCGACCTGATCCTCCCCGCCGAGGACGCGACCCTGGAGGACGTACGGGAACTGCTCGGCGACGACGGACTGATCCCGGGCGGCGCCTGAGCGACGAGGGCCGCACCGGCGCCGGGCACCGCCCGCGCCGGCGCCCGCACCGCTACCGTGGACAGCCGTGAGCACACTCACCCGCGCCCGCCGCCGGCTGGGCGCCCACCCCGTCGCCACGGACGCCGCCCTCGCGGCGGCCGTCCTGGTGTGCATGGTCTCCGCCTCCTTCGTCGACCCGCACGGCCCCGACGGCGTCTCCTGGGCCGTGCGCACCCCCGACCCGCTCAGCCTGGTCCTCATGACGGCCGGCGCCGCCGCCCTCGTCCTGCGCCGCCGCGCCCCGCTGGCCGTCCTGGCGCTCACCGGCGGCTTCTCCCTCGTCGAGTGCGTCACCGGCGATCCCCGCGCGCCCGTCGTGATGTCGGCCGTCATCGCCCTGTTCACCGTCGCCGCCGGCACCGACCGGTCCACCACCTGGCGGGCGGGACTGCTCACCATGGTCGTGCTCACCGGCGCGGCCGTGCTTGCCGGCCCCCTGCCCTGGTACGCCCAGGAGAACCTCGGCGTCTTCGCCTGGACCGGCATCGGCGCCACCGCCGGGGACGCCGTCCGCAGCCGCCGTGCCTTCGTCCAGGCCATCCGGGACCGGGCCGAGAAGGCCGAGCGCACCCGCGAGGAGGAGGCCCGCCGCCGGGTCGCCGAGGAACGGCTGCGCATCGCCCGCGACCTGCACGACGTCGTCGCCCACCACATCGCCCTGGTCAACGTGCAGGCCGGGGTCGCCGCGCACGTCATGGACAGGCGGCCCGACCAGGCCAAGGAGGCCCTCGCCCACGTACGGCGGGCCGGCCGCTCCGCCCTCGAGGAACTGCGCGTCACCGTCGGCCTGCTCCGCCAGTGCGGCGACCCGAAGGCCCCGACCGAACCCGCCCCGGGCCTGGACCGCCTCGACGAACTCGTCGGCACCTTCCGCAGCGCCGGACTGCGCGTCGAGACCGCCCGCGCCGACCAGGGCACCGAACTGCCCACCGCCGTCGACCTCGCCGCGTACCGGGTCATCCAGGAGGCCCTGACCAACGTGCAGAAGCACGCGGGCCCCGGGGCGAAGGCGGAGGTCAGCGTCGTACGGGTGGGACCGGACGTCGAGATCACCGTGCTCGACGACGGCGCCGGCCAGGCGGAACCGGCCGTCCCGGGCGGGGGACACGGACTGCTCGGCATGCGCGAGCGGGTCACCGCGGTGGGCGGCGCCCTGACCACCGGTCCCCGGCACGGAGCCGGCTTCCGCGTCCATGCGATCCTTCCGGTCGGGAAACCGGCTGAGATCCGGGCCGGGGAACCGGCTGGGACTTCGGTCGGGGAACCGGCTGGGACTTCGGTTGGGAAACCGGCTGAAATCCGGGCCGGGAAACCCGCTGGAACTCCGGCCGGAAAACCCGCTGAGACCCCGACCCGGAACCGACCGGACGCCGCGAAGGACCCCGTATGACGATCCGTGTCCTGCTCGCCGACGACCAGGCGCTGCTGCGCAGCGCCTTCCGGGTGCTGGTCGACTCCGAGCCGGACATGGAGGTGGTGGGCGAGGCGTCCGACGGCGCGCAGGCGGTGCGGCTGGCCAGGGAGCGGCGGGCCGACGTGGTCCTGATGGACATCCGGATGCCCAGCACCGACGGTCTCGCCGCCACCCGCATGATCAGCGCCGACCCCGAACTCGCCGCCGTCCGCGTGGTCATACTGACCACCTTCGAGGTCGACGACTACGTGGTGCGGTCGCTGCGCGCGGGCGCCTCCGGGTTCCTCGGCAAGGGCTCCGAACCCGAGGAACTGCTCAGCGCCATACGCGTCGCGGCGGGCGGCGAGGCGCTGCTGTCGCCCGTCGCCACCAAGGGCCTGATCGCCCGCTTCCTCGCCCAGGACGGCGGCTCGGACGAGGAGCGCGACCCGGCCCGCTCCGAACGGCTGGCCACGCTGACCGTGCGGGAGCGGGAGGTGCTGGTGCAGGTCGCCGGCGGGCTCTCCAACGACGAGATCGCCGAACGCCTGACGGTCAGCCCGCTCACCGTGAAGACCCACGTGAACCGGGCCATGGGCAAGCTGGGCGCCCGGGACCGGGCCCAACTGGTGGTCATCGCCTACGAGTCGGGACTGGTCCGTCCAAGGGTGGAGTGACCTCCACCCGGCCGTACTGCGGCCGGAGTACGCGCCCCGTGAGGAAATGGGCCTGTGGTCGGGGGAAACGGGGCTCCTCCGTGGCTCAAAGTGGTGAAGTGGGCGCTCACATGTGCCCGTTCTCCGCTCAGGCCACAGAAGAGAGACCCTTAACCCATGTCCTGGCTGTCGAGATTCAGCCTCGCGCAACGGGCCCTGACAGGGCTGATGTCGATCATCGCGCTCGTCTTCGGGGCGATCGCGATACCCCAGCTCAAACAGCAGCTGCTGCCCACCATCGAACTGCCCATGGTGTCCGTGGTGGCGCCGTATCAGGGTGCCTCGCCGGACGTGGTCGAGAAGCAGGTCGTCGAGCCGATCGAGAACAACCTCGAAGCGGTCGACGGCATCTCGGGCGTCACCTCCACCGCCGGCGAGGGCAACGCCGTCATCATGGCGTCCTTCGACTACGGCCCCGACACCCAGCAGCTCGTCGCCGACGTGCAGCAGGCCGTCAACCGGGCCCGCGCCACACTGCCGGACGACGTGGACCCGCAGGTCGTGGCCGGTTCCACCGACGACCTGCCGGCCGTGGTGCTGTCCGTCGCCTCCGAGCGGGACCAGCAGGCCCTGGCCGACCAGCTCGACAAGACGGTCGTGCCCGCGCTGGAGGACATCGACGGCGTCGGCCAGGTCACCGTCGACGGCGTGCGGGACGTGCGGGTCGCCGTCACACCGGACGACGCGAAGCTGGCGAAGGCCGGCGTCACCACGCAGACCCTGGCCGCCGCCCTCCAGGCCGGCGGCGCCACCGTCTCCTCGGGCTCCTTCGACGAGGACGGCGCCAACCGCACCGTCCAGGTCGGCGGCGGTTTCACCTCGCTGGAGCAGATCCAGGACCTGATGGTCACCGGCGAGGGCGTGAAGAAGCCGGTGCGCCTCGGCGACCTCGCGAAGGTCGAGGAGCGTCAGGCCCCGGCCGACTCCCTGACCCGCACCAACGGCAGGCCCAGCCTCGCCGTCGCCGTCACCATGGACCGCGACGGCAGCGCGGTCGCCATCTCGAACGCGGTCGGGGACAAGCTGCCCGAGCTGCGCGAACAGCTCGGCTCCGACGCGGAACTGACCGTCGTCAGCGACCAGGGCCCGGCGGTCTCCAAGGCCATCGAGGGCCTGACCACCGAGGGCGCCCTCGGTCTGCTCTTCGCGGTCGTCGTCATCCTGGTCTTCCTGGCGTCGGTCCGCTCCACCCTGGTCACCGCGGTCTCCATCCCGCTCTCGGTGGTGCTGGCGCTGATCGTCCTGTGGACCCGCGACCTCTCCCTGAACATGCTCACCCTGGGCGCGCTGACCATCGCCATCGGCCGGGTCGTCGACGACTCGATCGTGGTCCTGGAGAACATCAAGCGTCACCTCGGCTACGGCGAGGAACGCCAGGAGGCCATCCTCAAGGCCGTGCGCGAGGTCGCCGGCGCGGTCACCTCCTCCACCCTCACCACGGTCGCCGTGTTCCTGCCCATCGGCCTGGTCGGCGGCATGGTCGGTGAGCTGTTCGGCTCCTTCAGCATCACCGTCACCGCGGCGCTGCTGGCGTCCCTGCTGGTGTCGCTGACGGTCGTGCCGGTCCTGTCCTACTGGTTCCTGCGCGCCCCCAAGGGCACCCCCGAGGACGCCGACGAGGCCCGCCGCCTCGCGGAGGAGAAGGAGGCCAAGTCCCGGCTCCAGCGCCTCTACGTCCCCGTCCTGCGGTTCGCCACCCGGCGCCGCCTGACCAGCGTGGCCATCGCGGTCGTCGTGCTGATCGGCACCTTCGCCATGACCCCGCTGCTCAAGACCAACTTCTTCGACCAGGGCGAGCAGCAGGTCCTCAGCGTCAAGCAGGAGCTGAAGCCCGGCACCAGCCTGGCGGCGACCGACGCCGAGGCGAAGAAGGTCGAGAAGCTCATCGAGGGCACCGAGGGCGTCAAGGACTTCCAGGTGACCATCGGTTCCTCCGGCTTCATGGCGGCTTTCGGCGGCGGCACGGACACCAACCAGGCGTCGTACCAGATCATGCTGGAGGACTCGGCCTCCTCCGACGACGTCCGGGACAGCCTGGAGGCCGGGCTCGCGAAGCTGGACGGCATCGGCACCACCACGATCGCCGCCGGTGACGGCTTCGGCAGCCAGGACCTCAGCGTCGTCGTCAAGTCCTCCGACGCCGGCGCGCTGCGCGAGGCCGCCGAGAAGGTCCGCGAGGCGGTCGCCTCCCTCGACGACGTCACCGACGTCACCAGCGACCTGTCACAGAGCGTGCCCCGCGTCTCGGTCACGGCCAACGACCGTGCCGCCGAGGCCGGCTTCACCGACCAGACCCTCGGCGCGGCCGTCACCCAGGCGGTCCGCGGCACCACCGCCGCCAAGGCGGTCCTGGACGACACCGAGCGGGACGTCGTCATCACCCCGGCGAAGCCCGCCGACACCCTCGCCGAACTGAGGGCGCTGCCGCTCGGCCCGGTGAAGCTCGGCGACATCGCCACCGTGGAGCTGGTCGACGGCCCGGTCTCCATGACCCGCATCGACGGCCGGCGCGCGGCGACCGTCACCGCCCGGCCGACCGGTGACAACACCGGCGCGGTCAGCACCGACCTCACCGCCAAGATCAACGATCTGGACCTGCCGGCCGGCGTCACCGCCGAGATCGGCGGCGTCTCCGCCGACCAGGACGAGGCGTTCGCCAACCTGGGCCTGGCGATGCTCGCGGCCATCGCGATCGTCTTCATGCTGCTGGTGGGCACGTTCCGGTCGCTGGCCCAGCCGCTGATCCTGCTGGTCTCCGTCCCGTTCGCGGCGACCGGCGCGCTCGGCCTGCTGATCGCCACGGGCACCCCGATGGGCGTCCCGGCGATGATCGGCATGCTGATGCTGATCGGCATCGTGGTCACCAACGCGATCGTGCTGATCGACCTGATCAACCAGTACCGGGGGCAGGGCTACGGAGTCGTCGAAGCGGTCATCGAAGGTGGCCGCCACCGGCTGCGGCCCATCCTGATGACGGCCCTGGCGACCGTCTTCGCCCTGCTGCCCATGGCGCTGGGCGTCACCGGCCAGGGCGGCTTCATCGCCCAGCCGCTCGCGGTGGTCGTGATCGGCGGCCTGGTCACCTCGACCCTGCTGACCCTGCTCCTGGTGCCGACGCTCTACGCGATGCTGGAACTGCGCAAGGAGCGGCGCGCGCGGAAGAAGGCCGCCAAGCGGGGCGGCGCCGTGCCGCCGCAGGCCACGGCCCCGAACGAGGCGGAACCGGCGAAGGCCTGACACGCCCGAAGGCCCGTCCCGGGACAGCACCTGGGACGGGCCTTTCGGCACCAGCCCGTGGGGGCGGTGACGGACCCGCCCCGGGAGGCGACCGCGACGACGAGCACCGGGGCGCCGTCCCCGCCCGCTGTCGCGGACGGGGACGGCGCCGGGAAAGCCGTCGGAGACTTCGACGCGATCGCCCCCGCGGGTGCCGCCGTGACCGTCCCCGTAGGCGTCGCCGTGACCGCTCCGCCGCCACCGCGCGGAGGACCCTGCCGGCGCCGGCCGAGGACGTGCCGACAGAGCGGAACCCCTGCCCGCCGACGAGCGGGCGGGCGTACGCGAGCCGCGGTCGGCCGGGACGCACGCGAGCCGCGGCCGACCGGGGCGCCGGACCGCCGGGGCGTGAACGCGGACCGGGGCCCGGCTGCGCGCCGAGCCCCGGCGTCATGCGCGGTGCGCTACGGCAGCGCCAGCATCCGCTCCAGCGCCAGCTTGGCGAACGCCTCCGTCTCCTCGTCCACCTGGATGCGGTTGACCAGCGTCCCCTCGGCCAGCGACTCCAGCGCCCACACCAGGTGCGGCAGGTCGATCCGGTTCATGGTCGAGCAGAAGCAGACCGTCCTGTCGAGGAAGACGATCTCCTTCCCCTCGGGGGCGAAACGGTTCGCCAGCCGCCGTACGAGGTTCAGCTCGGTGCCGATGGCCCACTTGGACCCGGCCGGGGCCGCCTCCAGCGCCTTGATGATGTACTCGGTCGACCCGACGTAGTCGGCCGCCGCGACGACCTCGTGCCTGCACTCGGGGTGCACGAGCACGTTGACGCCGGGTATCCGGGCCCGGACGTCCTGCACCGACTCCAGGCTGAAGCGGCCGTGCACCGAGCAGTGCCCGCGCCACAGGATCATCCTGGCGTCCCGCAGCTGCTCGGCGGTCAGGCCGCCGTTCGGCTTGTGCGGGTTGTAGACGACGCAGTCCTCCAGGGACATGCCCAGGTCGCGGACGGCGGTGTTGCGGCCGAGGTGCTGGTCGGGCAGGAAGAGGACCTTGTCGCCCTGCTCGAACGCCCAGTTCAGCGCCCGCTCGGCATTGGAGGACGTGCAGATCGTCCCGCCGTGCCTGCCGGTGAACGCCTTGATGTCGGCGGAGGAGTTCATGTACGAGACGGGTACGACCTGCTCGGCGATCCCCGCCTCGGTCAGCACGTCCCAGCACTCGGCGACCTGCTCGGCGGTGGCCATGTCGGCCATCGAGCACCCGGCGGCCAGGTCGGGCAGCACGACCTTCTGGTCGTCGGAGGTCAGGATGTCCGCGGACTCCGCCATGAAGTGCACGCCGCAGAAGACGATGTACTCGGCCTCCGGGCGCGCGGCGGCGTCCCGGGCCAGCTTGAAGGAGTCACCCGTGACGTCGGCGAACTGGATGACCTCGTCACGCTGGTAGTGGTGGCCGAGCACGAAGACCTTGTCCCCGAGCTTCTCCTTGGCCGCGCGGGCGCGGGCGACCAGGTCCGGGTCGGAGGGCGAGGGCAGGTCGCCCGGGCACTCCACACCGCGCTCGCTCCTCGGGTCGGCCTCGCGGCCGAGGAGCAGCAGGGCGAGCGGAGACGGCTGAACGTCGAGCTCCTGGGCTTGGGCGGTGGTCACGGCACGCACCCTTTCTACTTTTCGTCGAATTGACGCTATCTATCATATCCCCTTCACGTCAGTTTGACGATGCCGATTGTGTCGGTGTGACGTGAATCCCGGCGCCCACGCCCCTGACCGTCCCGGGGCCCGTGTGCGAGCATGAAGAGACGAGCCGAGGGGAAATCACTCGGGTCCGGCCCGGAATGAATCCGCGGCCCCGTCGGTTGCAACCGTCGGCAAGCAGTCTCCGTACAACCCGGGAGAGATGTAGATGTCCGTATCGGACGAGACCACCACCGTCACCGACGGCATCATCCTGACCGACGCCGCCGCGGCCAAGGTCAAGGCCCTGCTCGACCAGGAAGGCCGTGACGACCTGGCGCTGCGCGTCGCCGTCCAGCCCGGCGGCTGCTCCGGCCTGCGCTACCAGCTCTTCTTCGACGAGCGCTCGCTCGACGGCGACGTCGTCAAGGACTTCGGCGGCGTGAAGGTCGTCACCGACCGGATGAGCGCCCCTTACCTGATCGGCGCCACCGTCGACTTCGTCGACACGATCGAGAAGCAGGGCTTCACGATCGACAACCCCAACGCGACGGGTTCCTGCGCCTGCGGCGACTCCTTCAGCTGAGCCGCACCCGACCGTGACGAGGGCGGCGCCCCGGGATCTCCCGGGGCGCCGCCCTCGTGCGTCACCCGTCCCCGGTCGGTGCCGGCGACGGCAGCCGCGCGCCCTCCCTGGCGAGCGGGACCGGCTCGCCGTCCGACCCGACCACCGCCCGGTCGCCCAGCGGCTCGTCGAGCTCCACGGTCAGCTCGTACTCCTTGGCGATCAGGACGCAGACCCGGTCCGGGTCGGAGCGCTCGGTGACCTCGACCCGCACCCGCCCGGAGTTCTCGTCCGCCGTCGCGTCGTACGTCGCGCACGCCCCGCCCGTGAACCGCAGCGTCAGGCCGGTGCCCTCGGCGGTGTACCCGGTCACCTCCACGTCCCGCTCGGCGGACGGCCGCGGCGACGGCCGCGCCGACGTCAGGTACGTCGGGTCCACGGCCGGATGCGTCACCGTGACGGTGTCCGCCGCCCCCGGCTCGCGCACCTCGAACAGCCAGGACGGCACCAGTGCCGCCCGCCCCCGCACCGGCTGCGCCGCCAGCCCGAACACCGCCCGCTCGACGGTGGCCGTCGCCCGCCCCGGCTCCGTCCCGCAGGTTTCCGCGCCGCCTTCCAGCGGTACGGCACTGGCGCAGTCGCCGCTCTTCGCCGCCGGCGCCTCCCCCATCCGGGCGAGGGTCCGCTCCGCGTCCAGGACGGGGTACGTGTCCCCCTTCACCGGTGCCTTCAGCCGCCCGCTGCCCCCGGCCACCGTGCCGTCCGCGCCGACGATCACCCCGGTCGTCCAGCCCACGGTCGGCAGCCCGCCCACCACCGGGTCGGCGTTCACCACCCGCCGCGCCCCCATGACCTGCCCGGCGTCCAGCCCGGCCCCGCCCTGGCCCACCGCCGCCAGCACCGGTGCCGCCGCCTTCTTCGCCCTCGCCTCGTCCACCGGACCGGCGCCCGTCGGGCCGTCGCCCACCGGGCCGTCGCCCGTCGGGGCGGTCGCGCAGGCCGGGTCCTTGGGTCCGCAGTCGTCGCGGGCCGCCGCGGACCGCTGGAACGTCCAGTTCCCCGGCGCCTTCCGGTCCACCCGCAGGAGGGGGCCCGCCCCGTCCCCGTCCGGCCCGACCGTCCAGGACGCCCCCCGCGGCACCGGCTTGCCCGGCAGGCCCAGCGCCTCGGCCAGCCGGGCCACCTCCGCCTCGCCGACCTGGCCCGCCGCCCGGTACACCGGCGCCGAGTCCGGACCGTCCGGCAGCCGGCCGGCGGCCCGGTAGGCGGTGGCGCCGCGGTCGGTGGCGGGGGAGTCGAGCGCCAGCGGCGGGGGAGTGGCGCCGGCCGACGCCCCGGACGACGTACCGCCGCCACCGGGACCGCCGGACGCGGTCGCCGCGAGGTACGCCCCGCCGCCGCCGGCCAGCAGCACGGCCGCGGCGACCGAGGCGGTCAGCACCCCCCGGGACCTGCGCCGCCGCATCCGCCCGCCGTCGCCCCCGGTGCCGTCGTGGTCGGGTCGCTCGGTGTTCACCGCATCGCTCCTTCGCCGGTCACGGGGGACGACGATGGGACGCGGCACGGGAACATCCGGTTCCCGGACCGGGCGCCACGGTCACCCGGACGGCCTCAGTCGCCGTACTCCGCCATCGCCTCCAGCAGCCGGGCCGAGGCCGGCGGCACGGTCACCCCGTGGATCAGCGACGGCGGTACCGGCCGGGCGGTGGCCCGCGCGGCGGACGGCCAGTGCGGCGCCATCCGGGCGCAGTCGCCGCGCAGCGACGCCAGGTCCCCGTCGGGCTCGGCGGGACGGACGCGGGGGCGGATCTCGGTGTTCGTCATGAGGGCACCGTAGGCACGGGCCGGTTCGCGAAGAAAGCCCTACTATCGGGTATTTCCCCGTTCGGGGTGGGGGCCGGGCCCGTACCGGTGCCGGGGTCCGACCGGGGCCGGTGCCGAAGCCCGTACCGGGGCCGGTGCCGAGGCCCGTACCGAGGCCGGGACCAGGGGGGGAGGCGGGACCGAGGCCGGCGCCGGCGCCGGAGCCGGTCCCGGCGCCCGCTCCCGTACCGCCTCCGAGGCCCGCTCCGGCGGCCCGCGCCGACCGGGTAGCGTGAACCGTCAGCCCATCTCCCTCCGCGAGAGAGTTCCCGCCGTGCGCATCGCAGTCACCGGCTCCATCGCCACCGACCACCTCATGACCTTCCCCGGCCGCTTCGCCGACCAGCTCGTCGCGGACCAGTTGCACACGGTCTCGCTCTCCTTCCTGGTCGACCAGCTCGACGTCCGCCGGGGCGGCGTCGGGGCCAACATCGCCTTCGGCATGGGTCAGCTCGGCACCCGCCCGATCCTGGTCGGCGCGGCGGGCCCGGACTTCGACGAGTACCGCGCCTGGCTGGACCGGCACGGCGTCGACACCGGCTCGGTCCGCATCTCCGAGACCCTGCACACCGCCCGGTTCGTGTGCACCACCGACGCCGACCACAACCAGATCGGCTCCTTCTACACGGGCGCGATGAGCGAGGCCCGCCTCATCGAGCTGAAGACCGTCGCCGACCGGGTGGGCGGCCTCGACCTGGTCTCCATCGGCGCCGACGACCCGGAGGCGATGCTCCGCCACACGGAGGAGTGCCGGACGCGGAACATCCCGTTCGCCGCCGACTTCTCCCAGCAGATCGCCCGCATGGAGGGCGACGAGATCCGGATCCTGCTGGACGGGGCGACGTACCTCTTCTCCAACGAGTACGAGAAGGGGCTCATCGAGTCCAAGACCGGCTGGAGCGACGAGGAGATCCTCGGCCGGGTCGGCCACCGCGTCACCACCCTCGGCGCGCGGGGCGTGCGCATCGAGCGGGCCGGCGAGCCGGTCATCGAGGTCGGCGTCCCGGACGAGGAGCGCAAGGCCGACCCCACGGGCGTCGGCGACGCGTTCCGCGCCGGTTTCCTGTCCGGCCTGGCGTGGGGCGTGGGGCTGGAGCGGGCCGCGCAGGTCGGCTGCATGCTGGCGACGCTGGTCATCGAGACGGTCGGCACGCAGGAGTACCAGCTGCGGCGCGGGCACTTCATGGAGCGGTTCACCAAGGCGTACGGGGACGAGGCGGCGGCGGAGGTCCGGGAACACCTCGGATAACCCGACGGATGCCGGTGCCGGTGCCGGTGCCGATGCGGGCGCGGGCACGGGCACCGGCGCGGCTGCGGGCGCGTGGGGGCCGGCCGCTCGCACGCGGCGGTGGCCGCGCGCCGGCCCGGCCCCGCCCCGGGGCACTCACCTGAGCCGGCGGACCAGGTAGGCCGTTCCCCTCTGCGCCGTCTCCTCCCCCACGTACTCCTGGCCCCGCATCTCGCACCAGGCCGGGATGTCCAGACGGGCCGCCTCGTCGTCGGCCAGGACCCGGACCGTGCCGCCGACCGGCACGTCGCCGATCACCTTGGCCAGCTCGATGACCGGGACCGGGCAGAGCCTGCCCACCGCGTCGACGACCACCTCGCCCGCCTCGCCCCCCTCGGCCACGGCGGCCGGCGCGGACGCCCCCAGCTTCGCCCGCACCCCCGCCACCGCCCCCGGCAGCACCTCGAGGAACCGCTCGACCTCCGCCTCCTCCGTCCCGAACGGCAGCGAGACCCGCACATTGCCCTCACTCAGTACGCCCATCGCCCGCAGCACGTGGCTGGGCGTCAGCGTGCTGCTCGTGCAGGACGACCCGGAGGAGACCGAGAAGCCCGCGCGGTCCAGCTCATGGAGCAATGTCTCCCCGTCGACATAGAGACACGAGAAGGTGACGATCCCCGGCAGCCGGCGTTCCGGATCGCCGACCACCTCCACGTCGGCGACCAGCTCCGGCACCCGCGCCCGGACCCGGTCCGTCAGTTCCCGCAGCCGCGCCGCCTCCTGGGCCGCCTGCGCGCGCACCGCCCGCAGCGACGCCGCCGCCGCCACGATCGCCGGGAGGTTCTCGAACCCGGCCGCCCGCCCGGACTCCCGCTCGTCACCCGGCCCCACCGGCGCGAACCGCACCCCCTTGCGCACCACGAGCAGCCCGACCCCCGACGGCCCGCCCCACTTGTGCGCGCTGCCCGTCAGCAGCGACCAGCCCCCCGCCACCGGCCCCCAGGCCAGCGACTGGGCCGCGTCCACCAGCAGCGGCACCCCGGCCGCCCGGCACGCCTCGGCCACCCGCGCCACCGGCTGCTCGGTGCCCACCTCGTGGTTGGCCGACTGCAGACAGGCCAGCGCGGTGTCCGCGCGCAGGGCGCCGGCGTACGCCTCGGGGTCGACCGCGCCCGTACGGTCCACGCCGACCCGGGTGACCGTCCCGCCCCCGGCCTCGTGCGCCTCACCCGCGTGGAGCACCGACGAGTGTTCGACGGCTGACACGACCAGGTGGCGCCCGATCCGCCGCCGTCCGGCCAGCGCCCCCGCCACGCCCGTGTGCACGGCACGGGTCCCGGACGGCGTGAACACCAGCTCGTCGGCCCGGCACCCCACCGCCTCCGCCGCCGCCTCCCGCGCCGCGTCCAGCAGCATCCGCGCCCGCCGCCCCTCCCGGTACAGCCGCGAAGGATCGGCCCACCCCTCGTCCAGGGAGGCCAGCAACGCCTGCCGGGCGACGGGGTGAAGAGGAGCGGCGGAGGCGGCATCGAAGTAGGACATGCGTCAAACGCTAGACGCCGGCCGCCCGGACGCCGGCCAGGGGCGCGGGCGGTATCGATCCGCGGCCCCGCCGCGCGGGCGCGACGGGCCACGACGGGACCCGCACCCGCCAAACCAGCGAACCACCCTCCCCACTAGGCACCCCTCCCCGCGAACCCCCGGAGGGCGTCGGCTAGGGTTTGGTCCGCATAAACATCCAAACCCCTGCCCGACGCAGGGCGGCGACCGACCAGCGAGAAGGCCGCAGCCGACCGCGCGGGCGAGACTCTCGGGAAGGCGCTACGTGAGTCCCAACGGCTCCGACCTCCCCCACCGCCTGAAGGGCGTGGGCGGTACCCCCTCGCCGCGGCGCCCGATGCGGCGGAAGCTGCTGCAGGCACTGACCGCGGGCCTGGTCCTGGCGACCGCCACCGGTTGCACATGGGAGGACTTCCCCCGCCTCGGCATGCCCACCCCCACCACGGAAGAGGCTCCGCGGATCCTCTCCCTGTGGCAGGGGTCCTGGGCCGCCGCGCTCGCCGTCGGCGTGCTGGTGTGGGGGCTGATCCTGTGGAGTGCTTTCTTCCACCGGCGCAGCCGCACCAAGGTCGAGGTACCTCCGCAGACCCGGTACAACATGCCCATCGAGGCGTTGTACACCGTGGTTCCGCTCGTCATCGTCTCGGTGCTCTTCTACTTCACCGCCCGCGACGAGTCCGAACTGTACAAGCTCGAGAAGAAGCCGGCCGTCACCGTCAACGTGGTCGGCTTCCAGTGGAGCTGGTGCTTCAACTACGTCGAGAACGTCGACGGTTCCACCGGCGACGCCAAGACGGCCACGGAACTGGACCCGATCCCGGACCGCTACAAGGAGGCCTTCCCCGACAACGCGGGCGGCGTCTACGACTGCGGCACCCCGGGCACCCGCAACGAGCAGACGAACAACCCCGGCCCCACCCTGTGGCTGCCCGAGGGCCAGCGCGTCCGCTTCGTCCTGACCTCCCGTGACGTCATCCACTCCTTCTGGGTGGTGCCGTTCCTGATGAAGCAGGACGTCATCCCCGGCCACACCAACGCCTTCGAGGTGACCCCCAACAAGCAGGGCACCTTCCTGGGCAAGTGCGCCGAGCTCTGCGGCGTCGACCACTCCCGGATGCTGTTCAACGTCAAGGTCGTCTCCCAGGAGCGCTACGAGCAGCACCTGAAGGACCTCGTGAAGAAGGGGCAGACCGGTTACGTGCCCGCGGGCATCGCCCAGACGGACCACGAGAAGAACCGGGAGACGAACAACCTGTGAGCATCCTCAACGAACCCCAGGGTGCCGCGGCGGCAGGATCCCACTACGAGGACGAGCTGCCGGTCCGGCGCCAGAGGCGCGGCGAAGTCGTCGTCAAGTGGCTGACCACCACGGACCACAAGACGATCGGCACGCTGTACCTGGCCACGTCGTTCGCGTTCTTCTGCATCGGCGGCGTCATGGCGCTGCTCATGCGCGCCGAGCTGGCCCGCCCGGGCCTGCAGATCGTGTCGAACGAGCAGTTCAACCAGGCGTTCACGATGCACGGCACGATCATGCTGCTGATGTTCGCGACGCCGCTGTTCTCCGGTTTCGCGAACTGGATCATGCCGCTGCAGATCGGCGCGCCCGACGTGGCGTTCCCGCGGCTGAACATGTTCGCCTACTGGCTGTACCTCTTCGGCTCGCTCGTCGCGGTGGGCGGCTTCCTCACCCCGCAGGGCGCGGCCGACTTCGGCTGGTTCGCGTACTCCCCGCTGTCCGACGCGGTGCACTCGCCCGGCGTCGGCGGTGACCTGTGGATCATGGGTCTGGCCTTCTCCGGCTTCGGCACGATCCTCGGCTCGGTCAACTTCATCACCACGATCATCTGCATGCGCGCGCCGGGCATGACCATGTTCCGCATGCCGATCTTCACCTGGAACGTGCTGCTGACCGGTGTGCTGGTCCTGCTCGCCTTCCCGGTGCTGGCCGCGGCCCTGTTCGCCCTGGAGGCGGACCGCAAGTTCGGTGCCCACGTCTTCGACGCGGCCAACGGCGGCGCGTTGCTGTGGCAGCACCTGTTCTGGTTCTTCGGGCATCCGGAGGTGTACATCATCGCGCTGCCGTTCTTCGGCATCGTCAGTGAGATCATCCCGGTCTTCTCCCGCAAGCCGATCTTCGGTTACATGGGCCTGATCGGCGCCACCATCGCGATCGCCGGCCTGTCGGTGACCGTGTGGGCGCACCACATGTACGTCACCGGTGGCGTACTGCTGCCGTTCTTCTCCTTCATGACCTTCCTGATCGCGGTCCCGACCGGGGTGAAGTTCTTCAACTGGCTCGGCACCATGTGGAAGGGCTCGCTCTCCTTCGAGACGCCGATGCTGTGGTCGACCGGCTTCCTGATCACCTTCCTCTTCGGTGGTCTGACCGGTGTCCTGCTCGCGGCCCCGCCGCTGGACTTCCACGTCTCGGACTCGTACTTCGTGGTGGCCCACTTCCACTACGTGGTCTTCGGCACCGTCGTCTTCGCGATGTTCGCCGGCTTCCACTTCTGGTGGCCGAAGTGGACCGGCAAGATGCTCGACGAGCGCCTCGGCAAGATCACCTTCTGGACGCTGTTCATCGGCTTCCACGGCACCTTCCTGGTCCAGCACTGGCTGGGCGCCGAGGGCATGCCGCGCCGGTACGCCGACTACCTGGCGGCCGACGGCTTCACCGCCCTGAACACGGTCTCGACGATCAGCTCGTTCCTGCTCGGCATGTCGATCCTGCCGTTCTTCTACAACGTCTGGAAGACCGCCAAGTACGGCAAGCCGGTCGGCGTGGACGACCCCTGGGGCTACGGCCGCTCCCTGGAGTGGGCGACCTCCTGCCCGCCGCCGCGGCACAACTTCCTCACGCTGCCGCGCATCCGCTCCGAATCCCCGGCCTTCGACCTGCACCACCCGGAGATCTCCGCGCTGGACCAGCTGGAGAACGTCGGCCACGGTGACAAGGCCCTCGCTGGCGGCAAGGAGGCCGGCAAGTGAAGATCCAGGGCAAGATGTTCATCTGGCTGAGCGTCTTCATCCTCGTCATGGCGATCGTCTATGGCGTGTGGTCGAAGGAGCCGGCCGGTACCACGGCGCTCTTCCTGGCCTTCGGGCTCTCGATCATGATCGGCTTCTACCTGGGCTTCACCGCCAGGCGGATCGACGCGGGTGCCCAGGACAACAAGGAGGCGGACGTCGCGGACGACGCCGGCGAGGTCGGGTTCTTCAGCCCGCACAGCTGGCAGCCGCTCTCCCTGGCCATCGGCGGCGCGTTCGCCTTCACCGCCGTGGCGGTCGGCTGGTGGCTGATGTACTTCTCGGCCCCGCTGATCCTCATCGGCCTGTTCGGCTGGGTCTTCGAGTACTACCGCGGTGAGAACCGCACCCAGTAGCACACCCGGCCATCCGAAGGGGCCCGGACACTCCGTCAGGAGGGTCCGGGCCCCTTCTTTCGGCGCAGCGCGCCACCCGTCCGGCTTACCCACCGCGCCGCCCCGCTCCACGCTTCCTACGTTGAGGCCATGAGCCACTTCGTTCACTTCCCGGCACGGAGGCGCACCGCCGTCGGCTGCGCGCTGCTGGTCATGGCGCTCGGCGCGGGCGTCACCGGCTGCGACGGCGACGAGAACCCGCTGGCGGCGGCGCCGTACGACGCGGCCGGCACCATCACCTTCAGCGGTCCCGTGGGCGAGGGGAAGGAGGCCGACCCCGACAAGCCGCTGGAGGTCGTCGCCGAGGGCTCCGAGGGACGCATCACGGACGTCACGGCCAGGGACGCGGCGGGCCGCTACGTGGCCGGCGAACTCTCCGCCGACGGCGCCCGCTGGCACAGCACCTCACCGCTGGCCGCGAACGCCTCCTACACGGTCCGGGTCAGCACCGAGAGCCGGGACGGCACGCCCGGCCGCAAGGTGCTCACCTTCGACACCGGCGGGCCCACCGCCAAGAAGCGGCTCGGCGTCACCTTCGGACCCCAGGCGGGCACCTACGGCGTCGGCCAGCCGATCACCGCCGAGCTGAGCGAGCCCGTCAAGGACCCGGCCCAGCGCCGGACCGTGGAACGGGCCCTCAAGGTGGAGTCCACGCCCGCGGTGGAGGGGGCCTGGCACTGGGTGGACGACGAGGAACTGCACTACCGCCCCAAGGACTACTGGCCCGCCCACGCCACCGTCCGGGTCCGCTCCGCCCTGGAGGGCATCAAGGTCGGCGACCGGCTGTGGGGCGGCCGGACCGAGGAGCTGAGGCTCTCCATCGGCGACCGCGTCATCGCCGTGACGGACGCCGCGTCCCACACGATGACCGTCTTCCGCAACGGCGAGGAGATCAAGCGGATCCCGGTCACCACCGGCAAGCCCGGCTTCGAGACCCGCAACGGCGTCAAGGTCGTGCTGGGCAAGGAGCCGTTCGTCCGGATGCGCAGCACCACCGTCGGCATCGCCGAGGGCTCCTCGGAGTCGTACGACCTGCCCGTCCAGTGGGCCACCCGGGTGACCTGGAGCGGCGAGTACGTGCACGCCGCGCCCTGGTCGGTCGGCTCACAGGGCTCGGCCAACGTCAGCCACGGCTGCACCGGCATGAGCACCGGCAACGCCGAGTGGTTCTTCGACACCGTCCGCGAGGGCGACCTGGTCGAGGTCGTCAACTCCTACGGCGACACGATGGAGACCTTCGGCAACGGCTTCGGCGACTGGAACCTCGACTGGGACAAGTGGCGCACGGGCAGCGCCCTCACGGGCGGCGATCCCGGCGCCGCCCGGCCGGAGGGCACGGCGCGTCTGCGCCCGACGGCGACGTGAGACGCCCCAGGACGCGGGGCCGCGCCGGCCGGCGGCCCCGCCGCGCGGCGCGAGCGGCCATGACGCGCCCGCACCCGCCGTCCCGCGGGCCCACCGGACCCTCAGACGCTCTGCAGCTTCCGCTGCCGCAGCAGAGCCGCCAGCGCCGAGGCGAACTCCACCGGCTCCACCGGCAAGGCCACCGCCGCGTCGGCCCGGCTCCACGTCGCCAGCCACGCGTCCTGCGGACGCCCCATCAGCAACAGCACCGGCGGGCACGCGAACACCTCGTCCTTGATCTGCCGGCACACCCCCATGCCCCCCATCGGCACGGCCTCGCCGTCCAGCACGCACACATCGATCCCGCCCCGGTCCAGTTCCCTCAGGACCGCGGCCGGCGTCGCGCACTCCAGGAACTCCACGACCGGCACGTCCGGAGCCGGCCTGCGGCCGGTCGCCAGCCGCACCTGCTCCCGCGTGGTGGAGTCGTCGCTGTAGACCAGTACCGTGACGGTCGGCTGCATGCTTCCTCCGAGAGGTCGTAGCCCGTCGGGCCGTGGCCCGTTGCGCGGGATGCTACTCCCTCCCGACCCCCGTCGACACCGGGCGGAACACGGCTCACCACGGCTTCGTGCTGGGCCATACGGGCAGTCCGGACGGGGTGAACACTCCGAACGGCACCCCCGGGAGTGAGGGCGGGATAAGCGACCGACATAATGTCGGTCGTGGCGACAGCAACGACAGTAGATACCGGGCACGCGCACCCGTCGGTCAACCGGCCGAACCTCACCAGTGTCGGAACCATCATCTGGCTGAGTTCCGAGCTGATGTTCTTCGCGGCCCTCTTCGCGATGTACTTCACCCTCCGATCGGTGACGGGTCCCGATCACTGGAAGGAAATGGCGTCCGCCCTGAACTTCCCGTTCTCGGCGACCAACACCACGATCCTGGTGCTCTCCTCCCTCACCTGCCAGCTCGGCGTGTTCGCCGCCGAGCGCGGTGACGTGAAGAAGCTCAGGATGTGGTTCATCGTCACCTTCATCATGGGTGCGATCTTCATCGGCGGTCAGGTGTTCGAGTACACCGAGCTGGTCAAGCACGAGGGCCTGTCGCTCTCGTCGGACCCCTACGGCTCGGTGTTCTACCTGACCACCGGCTTCCACGGCCTGCACGTGACGGGCGGTCTCATCGCCTTCCTGCTGGTCCTCGGCCGCACCTACGCGGCCCGGAGGTTCACCCACGAGCAGGCGACCGCCGCCATCGTCGTGTCCTACTACTGGCACTTCGTCGATGTCGTCTGGATCGGCCTCTTCGCCACGATCTACATGATCAAGTAGGCGCGGACCGCTCCCGCGCACACATCCAGAAGCATCGACGCAGAAAATCCTGACACCGGGGTAATCCGTGAAAAAGCTCTCCGCACGACGACGCCACCCGTTGGCGGCCATCGTCGTCCTACTCCTCGCGCTGGCATGCACCGGGGGGCTCTATGCCGTGTTCGCGCCCGCGGACAAGGCGCAGGCCGATGAAACGGCCCAGTCCCTCGCCATCGAAGAGGGCAAGCAGCTCTACGCCGTCGGCTGCGCCACCTGTCACGGCACCGGCGGTCAGGGCACCACCGACGGGCCCAGCCTGGTGGGCGTGGGCGCCGCGGCCGTGGACTTCCAGGTGGGTACCGGGCGGATGCCGGCGCAGCAGCCGGGCGCCCAGGTCCCCAAGAAGAAGAACATCTACTCGCAGGCCGAGATCGACCAGCTCGCGGCCTACATCGCCTCGCTCGGCGCCGGTCCCTCCATCCCGTCCGAGGAGAAGTACAGCGTCGAGGGCGCGGACGTCGCCGAAGGCGGTGAGCTGTTCCGCACCAACTGCGCGCAGTGCCACAACTTCACCGGCAAGGGCGGCGCGCTGACGCACGGCAAGTACGCCCCGAACCTGGAGGGCGTCAGCGCCAAGCACATCTACGAGGCCATGCAGACCGGCCCGCAGAACATGCCCTCCTTCCCGGACACCACGCTCACCGAGCAGAACAAGAAGGACATCATCGCCTACCTGGACGCGGTCAACGGGGAGGACACCGTGAGCCGGGGCGGCCTCGAACTGGGCGGCATCGGACCGGTCGCCGAGGGCCTCTTCGGCTGGATCTTCGGCCTCGGCACCCTCGTCGCCATCGCCGTGTGGGTCGCCGCCCGGACCGCAAAGGCCAAGAAGTCATGAGTAGCCAAGACATCCCAGAGAACCTGCCCGCAGCGCAGGACCACAGCCGTGGCGAGGTCGCGGACGAGACGCACCCGTTCGCCGACCCGGGGCTGCCGCCCCACGAGCACCGCATCCAGGACGTCGACGAGAAGGCCGCGAAGCGCTCCGAGCGCGCCGTCGCCTCCCAGTTCGCCCTGTCGATGCTGGCCACCATCGGCTTCATCGCCTCGTTCGTCGCGATCGACCGCGACAAGTCGGTCTACATCTTCCCGATCGGGCACGTCAACGCCCAGAACTTCGCCCTCGGCCTCACCCTGGGCGTGGCGCTGTTCTGCATCGGCGCGGGCGCGGTCCACTGGGCCCGCACCCTGATGTCCGACGTGGAGATCGCCGACGAGCGCCACCCGATCGAGGCGTCCCCCGAGGTCCGCGCCAAGGTGCACGCGGACTTCAGGCAGGGAGCCAAGGAGTCCGTCCTCGGCCGGCGCAAGCTGATCCGCAACACGATGTTCGGCGCGGTCGCCCTGGTGCCCCTCTCCGGCGTCGTGCTGCTGCGCGACCTCGGCCCGCTGCCCGAGGACAAGCTCCGCCACACCATGTGGAACAAGGGCAAGCTGCTCGTCAACATGAACACCAACGAGCCGCTGCGTCCCTCCGACGTCGCGGTGGGCTCCCTCACCTTCGCCAAGCCCGAGGGCCTGGAGGAGCACGACGAGGAGTTCCAGAACGAGATCGCCAAGGCCGCCCTGATGATCGTCCGGATCCAGCCGGAGGACATCAAGGACAAGCGCGAACTCGAGTGGTCGCACGAGGGCATCGTGGCGTACTCGAAGATCTGCACCCACGTCGGCTGTCCGATCTCCCTGTACGAGCAGCAGACGCACCACGTGCTGTGCCCCTGCCACCAGTCCACCTTCGACCTCTCCGACGGTGCCCGGGTCATCTTCGGTCCCGCCGGTCACCCGCTGCCGCAGCTGCGCATCGGTGTGAACGACGAGGGCTACCTCGAAGCGCTCGGCGACTTCGAAGAGCCCGTCGGTCCTGCATTCTGGGAGCGCGGATGAGCACACATGAGAGCACCACGGCCCGCTCCCGCGGGAAGGCACCGGCCGGCGAGCGCGTCGCCGACTGGGCCGACGGCCGGCTCGGGATCTACTCCCTGGCCAGGGCCAACCTGCGCAAGATCTTCCCGGACCACTGGTCCTTCATGCTGGGCGAGGTCTGCCTCTACAGCTTCCTCATCATCATCCTCACGGGTGTGTACCTGACGCTGTTCTTCCACCCGTCGATGAACGAGGTGGAGTACCACGGCAGTTACATCCCGCTGCAGGGCCAGCTGATGAGCGAGGCCTACCGGTCGACGCTGGAGATCAGCTTCGACGTCCGCGGCGGTCTGCTCATCCGGCAGATCCACCACTGGGCGGCGGTCGTCTTCCTGGCCGGCATGTTCGTGCACATGATGCGCGTCTTCTTCACCGGCGCGTTCCGCAAGCCGCGTGAGATCAACTGGCTGTTCGGCTTCCTGCTGTTCGTCCTCGGCATGTTCACCGGCTTCACCGGTTACTCGCTCCCCGACGACCTGCTCTCCGGCACCGGTGTCCGCTTCACGCAGGGCGCGATCCTGTCCGTTCCGATCGTCGGCACGTACATCTCGATGTTCCTGTTCGGCGGGGAGTTCCCCGGGACCGACTTCGTCGCCCGGTTCTACTCGATCCACATCCTGCTGCTGCCGGGCATCATGCTCGGGCTCGTGGTCGCCCACCTGATCCTGGTCTTCTACCACAAGCACACGCAGTTCGCGGGGCCCGGACGGACCAACAAGAACGTCGTCGGCATGCCGCTGATGCCGGTCTACATGGCCAAGGCCGGAGGCTTCTTCTTCCTCGTCTTCGGCGTCATCTCGATCCTCGCCGCCATCGCGTCGATCAACCCGATCTGGGCGCTGGGCCCCTACCGGCCCGACCAGGTCTCCACCGGCGCCCAGCCGGACTGGTACATGGGATTCGCCGAGGGCCTGGTCCGCGCCATGCCGGGCTGGGAGATCAGGTTCTGGGGCCACACGCTGGTCCTGGGCGTGTTCGTCCCGCTGGTGCTCTTCGGCCTCTTCCTCGCGGCGATCGCGGTGTACCCGTTCATCGAGTCCTGGATCACCGGGGACAAGCGCGAGCACCACATCCTGGACCGCCCGCGCAACGCCCCGACCCGCACGGGACTCGGCGTCGCCTGGGTCACCGCGTACATGATCATGCTGATCGGCGGTGGCAACGACATCATCGCCACCCACTTCCACCTGTCGATCAACGCGGTCACCTGGTTCGTCCGCATCGGCTTCTTCGTCGGTCCGGTCATCGCGTTCGTGATCACCAAGCGCATCTGCCTCGGCCTGCAGCGCCGGGACAAGGAGAAGGTGCTGCACGGCCGCGAGGCGGGCATCATCAAGCGCCTGCCGCACGGTGAGTTCATCGAGGTGCACGAGCCGCTCAGCCAGGAGCACATGTACACGCTCACCGCGCACGAGCAGTACAAGCCGGCCGAGATCGGTCCGACCGTCGACGAGAACGGCGTCGAGCGGAAGCCCAAGAGCACCGAGAAGCTCCGGGCCAAGCTCAGCAAGTCCTACTACGGCGAGGAGTCGCAGATTCCGAAGCCGACCGTCGAGGAGTACCGGGAGATCACCAGCGGCCACGGCCACCACTGATCCCCGAGCGTCGCCACGCCACGGCGAGGGGCCCCGTCCGGTGTTCGGACGGGGCCCCTCGTCATGGCTCCGGGCTGGATAGGGTGGGACCGATCCTCCCTACGACACACCAGGAGCGGCTGATGAGCGCTGTGACCCCCGCTGGAGGCGACACCGCGGCGGGCCGCTCCTGGCCCGCGCTGCTGAACGGACTGCTGGGCGGGCGGGACCTGTCCGCCGACGAGACCGCGTGGGCGATGGACACGATCATGCGCGGCGAGGCGACCGACGCGCAGATCGCCGGGTTCGCGGTGGCGCTGCGGGCCAAGGGCGAGACCGTGGACGAGATCGGCGGCCTGGTCCGCGCGATGTACGGGCACGCCCATGTGATCCAGGTGCCCGGGGACACGGTCGACATCGTCGGCACCGGCGGCGACGGCGCCAAGACCGTCAACATCTCCACCATGTCGGCGATCGTCGTCGCCGGCACCGGGGCGAAGGTCGTCAAGCACGGCAGCCGCGCGGCCTCCTCGGCCTCCGGCGCCTCCGACGTCCTGGAGAAGCTCGGCGTCAATCTGGAGCTGACCCCCAAGCGGGTGGCCGAGGTCGCCGAGGAGGCCGGGATCACCTTCTGCTTCGCCGTGAAGTTCCACCCCGCGCTGCGCCACGTCGCCGCCGCCCGCGGCCAGCTCGGCATCCGGACGGTCTTCAACTTCCTGGGCCCGCTGACCAATCCGGCCAAGGTCCGCTCCCAGGCGATCGGTGTCGCCGACGCCCGGATGGCGCCGATCATCGCCGGGGTCTTCGCCGAGCGCGGCAACTCCGCGCTGGTCTTCCGCGGTGATGACGGCCTGGACGAGCTGACCACGACGGCCACCTCCCGGGTGTGGACCGTGCGGGACGGCACGGTGACCGAGGAGGTCTTCGACCCGCGTGACGTCGGCATCGAGATCGTGCCCGTCGAGGCGCTGCGGGGCGCCGACGCCTCCTACAACGCGGACGTGGCCCGCCGGCTGCTGGGCGGTGAGCCGGGCCCCGTGCGGGACGCGGTGCTGCTCAACTCGGCGGCGGCCCTGGTGGCCCTGGAGCCCGGCGAGGGGCCGCTGACGGACCGCATCCGGGCCGGCATGGCACGGGCCGCCGAGTCGATCGACTCGGGCGCGGCCCGCAACGCGCTGGAGCGCTGGGTGGCCGCCAGCAACGCCTGACGGAGCCCGTGACGTCCTGCGGCGTCCTGTGACGTCCGTCCCGTGATCCGGACACGGCTTGCGGGACGGCGATCACCTCACGTACGTTTTCGCACCAGGTCATGAGTGACAGTCATGAGGCCCCGGCCGACTGTCCGGCAACCCTCCGTCCGTGGCGGGGTGCCCCGGGTGAAGACCAGGCCGTGGACAGCAGGGTCCACGGCAAGCGCGGACCCCTCGCGTACCAGGGGTCCTGGGTCGTCCGAGGGAGTCTCCCGTGAATCAGCGAATGCGCTAGGGCCGCAGAGCCCCGCCTCCGCGTCCCCTTCCTTCCTTCCTCCTTCGCTTCTCGCGTCGTATTCACGGGAGTCCGCCATGTCCGTGCCCACCGCTGTCCGCTCCCCGCTGCCCGTCCTCGGCCGGGACGTCACCGTGCCGCTCGTCACCGGCGGCGAGGTCACCTACGCCGCGCTCGACTACGCCGCCAGCGCCCCCGCGCTCCAGCGGGTCTGGGACGACGTGGCCGCCTACGCGCCCTACTACGGCAGCGTCCACCGGGGCGCCGGGTACCTCTCCCAGCTCTCCACCGACCTGTTCGAGAACGCCCGCCGGACCGTCCACGGCTTCCTCGGCTGCCGGGACGACGACCAGGTGGTCTTCACCCGCTCCACCACCGACTCCCTGAACCTGCTGGCCGCCGCGCTGCCCGCCGGCTGCCGGGTCTTCGTCTTCGAGACCGAGCACCACGCCTCGCTGCTGCCCTGGCGCGAGGCCGACGTCACCTTCCTCGACGCGCCCCGCACCCCGGCGCAGGCCGTCGAGACCCTGGAGCGGGCCCTCGCCGACCGGGAGCCGTACGGCCCCGCCCTGGTCTGCGTCACCGGCGCCTCCAACGTCACCGGCGAGCTGTGGCCGGTGCGCGGACTGGCCGCCGCCGCGCACGCGCACGGTGCCCGGATCGTCCTGGACGCCGCCCAGCTCGCCCCCCACCGCCCGGTGAGCGCGCGCGACCTGGACGTCGACTGGGTCGCCTTCTCCGGGCACAAGCTGTACGCCCCCTTCGGCTCGGGCGTGCTGGCCGGCCGCGCCGACTGGCTGCGCGCGGCCGAGCCGTACCTCGCGGGCGGCGGCGCCAGCCGCACGGTCGCCCGGCGCGCGGACGGGGGAGTGGACGTCGAGTGGCACGAGGACGCCGCCCGGCACGAGGCCGGCTCGCCCAACGTCATCGGCGCCTACGCGATCGCCTCCGCCTGCACGGCCCTCACCGAGGCCGGGTTCGAGACGCTGGTGGCCCGCGAGGAGTACCTGATCGGCCAGGTGCGGGAAGGGCTCGCCGAGGTGCCCCAGGTGCGGGTGCTGTCGCTGTTCGGAAACGACGCGCCGCGCGTCGGGGTGCTCTCCTTCGTCGTCGACGGCTGGAACAGCTCCCACTTCGCCGCCGCCCTCTCCGCCGAGTACGGCATCGGCGTGCGCGACGGCCTGTTCTGCGCCCACCCGCTGGTGCGCACCCTGCTCGGCGGCGACCCGGGCGGCCAGGGCGAGTGCGGTGCCCCCGAGGCGGCGCCCGGCGAGAAGCCCCTCAACGCGGTGCGGGTCAGCTTCGGCGCGGGCACCCCCGACGAGCACGTGGAACGGTTCGTGACGGCGGTGCGGGAGCTGGTGCGGGACGGCGCCCGCTGGAACTACCGCACCGAGCACGGCCGCTGCGTGCCCGACACCTCCGGCAGCCCCGCCGCCGCGTGACCCGGTGGCCGGGCGCCCGGCGGGAGCGTCCCGCGGGCCCGCCCGGCCGCGTCCGTCAGGAGCTGCGCGCTTGCCGTGCACCGGGACACGGCCGGTGAGGTCCTCTCCGGTGCGGTGCGCGGCGGCGGCGCGCACCGGGCGCACCCGCCCGGTCCGCGCGCGGCACCCGGCGGCCCGGATGGGCCGCGGACGCGCAACTCCTCGTCCGCGCGCGGACCGGGGTCAGTTGTCCAGCCCGATGGAGAACGCCGCCTCCAGGTCGTGCTGCGAGTACGTGCGGAACGCCACATGCGTGTCCGTGCCCTCCACGCCCGGGATTTTGCTGATCCGCCCGGGGATGACCTCCGCCAGCTCCTCGTGCTCGCGCACCCGCACCATGGCGATCAGGTCGTAGGTGCCGGTGACGGAGAAGACCTCGCTCACGCTCTCCAGCGCGGCGATCCGTTCCGCGATCTCGGGGATCCGGTCCACGCTGGTCTTGATGAGGACGATCGCGGTGATCACGGCAGGTTCTCTCCCTCGGGGGCGGGCGCTGGGGCGGCCTTCACTCTAGCCCGCCGCCCGGAACGCACCCAGGCGCAGAGGAAGCCGAGACCGAAGCCGACCAGGTGGGCCAGGTACGCCACCCCCGGCCCGTCCCCGGCCCGCCACGCCGACAGCCACTGCAGCACCGCCCAGAACGGCAGCACCAGCCAGGCCGGGAAGCGCAACGGCATGAACAGCAGGAACGGCAGGAGACTGGTCACGCGCGCCCGGGGGAACAGGTACAGGAACGCGCCGAGGACCGCCGAGATCGCCCCGGAGGCACCGACCAGGGGCTGCCGGGAGTCGTCGTTGGCGATGGCGTACCCCAGCAGGGCCAGGTACCCGCAGCCGAGGTGGAACAGCAGGAACCGGAGGTGACCCATCCGCTCCTCGGTCATCACCCCGAAGACATAGAGGAAGAGCATGTTGCCGAACAGGTGTACCCAGTCGCCGTGCACGAACAGTGCCGTGACCGGGGCCAGCAGCGCCCGCGGCGCCCCGTCGAACAGCTCGGCGGGGACCACGCCCCAGCGCCGGAAGTAGACGTGCCGCGCGGCGAGCAGCTCCTCGGCGGAGCCGTCGTGCCGCGGGTCGAGGCCCGCCGCGGGGCTGACCAGGAACAGCAGGCAGCACAGGACGATCAGCCCGTGCGTCACGGGCGCCGCGCCCCGGGCCGGGCGGCGGGACAGGGCCGCCCGTACCGTGCGCAGTACCCGGACGGCCGCCGGGCTCCAGTTGCGGCTCATGGGTACAGAGCATGACGTAACCGGACGAAAGCTCCGGGAGCGCCTCGCCGCCGTGGACAGGTGGGCGGCCGGTACCCGCCAGGCCGTAGGGTTACGAGCCACACGTACCGGGGAGGCCGGTGCGTCGGGTGACACTGGAAGAGAGCGAACAGCCACGATGACGGTTCCCCAGCCGACCGGCGCGACGCGGTGGCGCTGCACCCTCTGCGGCAACCTCACCCGCTTCGACGTGACCCGCGCGTCGAAGGTCGTGGAGTACGTCCACCTCGATCTGGCCGGCGAGCCGACGGTCGAGGAGCGCGAGGTGCTCAGTGAGACCATCGAGTCGGTGCGGTGCCGCTGGTGCAACGCGGTGGACCAGGTGGAACTCGTGGACAGGCCGGGTGCCGGCTCCTGACCGGGGCCGGCCCCGCACAGGCATTGGGGTGACGGATGGCGCAGACACGGGGCGGGGAGCCGGGCGACGGCGCCGCTGAGGTGCTCGACCGTCCGCTGCCCGACGGGGTGCGCCGCAGGGTCGTACAGCTGGCCGCGGACGGCTTCGGCGGGCTGACCCTCGCGGAACTGCCCGCGCAGCTGCGGCAGTACGCGCGGTTCACGCCGAACCGGCGGGCCAAGTTCGCGGGCAACGCGATGGCCGCCGCGCTGGAGACGGACGCGCTCTTCCGCCAGCGCATCGGCGAGAAGCTCAGGGAGTCCCAGCCGGAACTGGCCGGCGCCCTCGACTCCGGTTCCCCGCCCCCGGCCGCGGACCCGCTCGACGTGGCGGCCGCGGCCTACGTGCTGCGCCCGGCCGGCTGGGTCAAGCTCGTGGCCGCCGCCGGCGAGGAGGCCCAGCGGGCCGACGCCGAGCGCGCCGACGAGGAGGCCCGCGCCGAGCTGGGCCGGCTGCGCGCGGAGCTGGAACGCGCCCGGGAGCACGGCCGGGGCGAGACCGAGCGGCTGCGCGGCGAGCTGGACGCCGCCAGGAAGGAGGCGGAGTCGCTCCACCGCAAGCTGCGCGGCGCGCTCAGCGACGTCAAGCGCGGCGAGGCGGCGGTGCGCAAGATGCGCGCCGAGCTGGACGCCGTACGCACCGAGGCGCAGGCCCAGGTGTCCGCCGCCGAGAGTGAGACGCGGCGGCTCAAGGCCCGTCTCGGCGAGGCGGAAGCGGCCCTGGAGGCCACCCGCAAGGCCGCCCGGGAGGGCCGCAGCGTCGAGGACATGCGGGTGCGGCTGCTGCTCGACACCCTGCTGGACGCCACCCAGGGGCTGCGCCGGGAGCTGGCGCTGCCGCCGGTCTCCGTACGCCCCGCCGAGACCGTGGACGCCGTGGAGCCCGGCCGGATGACCCCGAAGGACATCGCGGCCCGCGCGCTGTCCGAGCACGACCCGGCCGTGCTGGACCAGTTGCTCGAACTGCCTCAGGCCCATCTGGTCGTCGACGGCTACAACGTCACCAAGACCGGTTATCCGCAGATGCCCCTGGAGAAGCAGCGGCTGAGGCTCCTCGGCCAGCTCTCCCAGCTCGCCGCGCAGACCGGCGCCGAGGTGACCTGCGTCTTCGACGGGGCCGAGCTGGCCGCCCCGGTGCTGCTGGCGCCGCCGCGCGGGGTCAGGGTGCTCTTCTCGAAGCCCGGCGTCACCGCCGACGAGCTGATCCGCCAGCTGGTGCGGGCCGAGCCGCCGGGCCGGCCGGTCATCGTCGCCTCCACCGACCGCGAGGTCGCCGACGGGGTGGCCCGCGCGGGAGCCCGCCCGGTGGCCTCGGCGATGCTGCTGAAGCGGCTTTCCTGACCCGCTGCTTGACGTAGGGTCAACCTCGCGTCACCGCTGGTGACACCGAGGTAAAAGATGCTGTCGGTGAACGGGTTTTTCCTGAGAAGGATTTGAACTGATCACGACTGGGTCACTAGGGTCTGGCTTCGAACCCTAGAACGGGTGATCACTCACACGAAGGAGTTCGCCTCCCGTGGCGTCCCACCGTCGACCCAAGCAGCCCAGCCGCGCCCGCGTCACCGTGCTCACCACCGCGGCCGCCGCCGCCGTTGTGCTCAGCTCGCAGGCAGCCAACGCCGCTCCCAGCGAGAAGCAGAGCAAGGACGAGGTCAAGTCCGAGGTCGACAAGCTCTACGACGAGGTGGAGCAGGCCTCCGAGAAGCTCAACGGGGCCACGGAGAAGCAGGAGAAGCTCCAGAAGGAGATCTCCACCATCCAGGACAACGTCGCCCGCGGCCAGGAGGAGCTCAACGAGCTGCGCGACGGCCTCGGTTCGATGGCCAGCGCCCAGTACCGCTCGGGCGGCATCGACCCCTCCGTGCAGCTGTTCCTCTCCGCGGACCCGGACGACTACCTCGACAAGGCGTCCACCCTCGACCAGTTGAGCGCCCAGCAGGTCGACGCGCTCAAGGAGATCCAGGACAAGCAGCGCGACCTCGCCCAGCAGCGCGAGGAGGCCGCCGAGAAGCTCAAGGACCTCTCCGCCACCCGCGCCGAGCTGAGCAAGAACAAGAAGCAGATCCAGAGCAAGCTCTCCGCCGCGCAGAAGCTGCTCAACACCCTCACCGCCGCCGAGAAGGCCGCCCTGGACGACGAGGAGCAGCGCTCCACCCGCAGCAGCGAGCGCGAGGTCCTCTCCAGCTCCACGGCCTCCGCCTCCGGCCGGGCCGGCGCCGCCTTCGCCGCCGCCCAGAGCAAGATCGGCAGCCCGTACGTCTACGGCGCCACCGGCCCGTCCTCGTACGACTGCTCGGGCCTGACCTCCTGGGCCTACGCCCAGGCCGGCGTCTCCATACCGCGCACCTCCGAGGCCCAGTCGCAGATCGGCACGCGCATCACCAGCCAGAGCGACCTCCAGGTCGGCGACCTGGTCTTCTTCTTCAACGACCTGCACCACGTCGGCCTCTACGCCGGCAACGGCCAGGTGCTGCACGCCCCGCGCACCGGCACCGTCGTCCGGTACGAGTCGATGAGCACCATCGGCGGCCCCTTCATGTGGGGCGTCCGCGTCTGACCCCGCGTCCGGCCCTCCGTCACGCTCCGGGGGCCGTTCGGATCAACTCGACATGCCGCCCGAACGGGCGAATCACAGAACCGTCCTGTGACCCGGCGCCCCGCCGCTGACCTGCGTCAGCGGCGGGGCGCCGGGCTGTGCGGACGCCGGGGCCGTTGGCCGCGGCGTCCGCGGCGGGGCTACTGTCTGCCGCGTTTCCCGTCCGCCAGCGGAAGGAGTGCGGCTTCCCGTGGGGTCCCATCGCCGCCTTGCACCAACCGGGCTCGACCGGGGCGCCGCCGCCGTGGCCGGCCTCCTGTCCGCCGCCGCCGCCGTCCTGGGCGCGGCCGTACCGGTCACCGCCGCGCCGCACGACGACACCCGTGCCCAGGTGGACCGCCTGCGCACGGAGGCCGAGCGGGCGACCGAGGCCTACAACGAGGCCGCCGAGCGCACCGACACCCTGCGGGAGCGGGTCGGCGCCGTCCAGGACCGGATCGCCCGGCAGCAGGAGCGCGTCAACACCCTGCGGGACGCGCTCGGTTCGCTGGCCGGCGCCCAGTACCGCTCCGGCGGCCTGGACCCGTCCGTCGCCCTGCTGCTCTCCGCCGACGCGGACGACTACCTCGACAAGGCCGCGACCCTCGACCGGATCGGCGCCCGCCAGGCGGTCGAGCTGCGGCGGCTGCGGAACGCGGTGCGCGACCTCGCCCAGGACCGCGCCGAGGCCGGCCGGACCCTGGAGCGGCTGAACACGAGCCTGCGCACGGCCGCCGCCCACAAGAAGACCGTGGAACGCAAGCTCGCCGAGGCCCGGCGGCTGCTCGACTCCCTCTCGAAGAGCGAGCGCGAGGCCGACCGCGCCTCCCGCTCCGGCCGGGCCGGCCTGCCCGTCCCGTCCGGCGCCGCCGCCTCGGGCCGCGCGGCGTCCGCCCTGGCCGCGGCGCGCTCCGCGCTCGGCAAGCCCTACGTCTGGGGCGCCAACGGCCCCTCCGGCTTCGACTGCTCGGGGCTGACCCAGTGGTCGTACGCGCAGGCCGGGGTCGCCCTGCCGCGCACCTCCCAGGCGCAGGCCGGCGCCGGGCAGCGGGTCCCGCTGGACCAGGCACGCCCCGGCGACCTGGTCGCCTACCGCGACGACGCCAGCCACATCGGGATGTACGCGGGGGGCGGCCAGGTGATCCACGCCCCCTACCCCGGCGCCGCCGTGCGCTACGACCCCGTCGGCATGATGCCCGTCTCCTCGGTCACCCGGCCCTGACCGCCCGGCCCGCCTGCCCGTACCCTCGGGAAGGTGGCTGGTCGCGGGCGGGTGCCGGGGTCCTCGGTGGTGCTGCTGTGCCTGCTGCTGGTCTCCTTGGTGGCCTGTGGCGGCCGGCCCGCGGCCGACCCCGTCCGCACCGAGGTGCAGGGCGTACTGGACCGGCGGGCGAAGGCCCTCCTCGACCGGGACCGGGCCGCCTACGGGGCGACCGGCACCCGGGCCGGGTTCGACCGGGTCGGCGCGGTCCCGCTGGCCGACTGGTCCTACCGGGTCGGTGAGGTGACCCGCGCCGGTGACACCGCCACCGCCGCCGTCGAACTGCGCTACCGCCTCGCCGGGTACGACGCCGGAGAGGTCAGCGCCGGCCGCACCGTCCGCCTGGAACGCGCGGACGGCACCTGGCGGGTCACCTCCGACCGGCCGGCGCAGAAGTCGGGCCGGCAGCTCTGGGACCAGGGCACGGTCCATGTCGTACGCGGCGCGCACAGCCTCGTCCTGGGGGTCGGCCGGTCCGACGGGGCGCTGCGCGGCTACGCGAGGCTCGCCGACCGCGCGGTGCCGGCCGTGGCGGAGGCCTGGGACGGCGACTGGGCGCAGCGGGTCGTCGTGATCGTGCCCCGCTCCCTGGAGGGCATGGCGCGGCTGCTCGGCTCGCCCGCCTCCTCCTACCGGGGCATCGCCGCCGTCACCACCGGCGAGACCGGCGCCCGGACCGGCGCCCCCGCCGACCGGATCGTCGTCAACCCGGACGCGTACGGCCTGCTCGGCTCGCTCGGCAGGCAGGTCGTGCTCACCCACGAGACCGCCCATGTCGCCACCCGCGCCCACACCACCGCCGCCACCCCCCTGTGGCTGTCCGAGGGGTACGCCGACTGGGCCGGTTACCGCGGCACCGGCCGCGCCCCCGCCCAGGCCGCCCCGGAACTGGCCCGCGCCGTCGCCGGCGGCCGGGTGCCCGGGGCCCTCCCGGCCGACGACGACTTCGGCTTCACCGACGACGCGGCCGGACTGGCCCGGGCGTACGAGGGCGGCTGGATGGCCTGCCGCCTGATCGCCGAGGAGTGGGGCGAGGACCGGCTCGACGCGTTCTACCGCGCCGTGGGCGCGCACGCGGAGCGCGACGGGGCGGTGGAGGACGCGATGCGCCGGGTGCTCGGGACGACGCCGGAGGAGTTCACCTCGCGGTGGGGGGAGTACCTGCGGGAGGAGTTCGGCTGAGCCGGGAGGGGGTTCCCGCGGGAGGAGTTCGGCTGAGCCGGGAGGGTGTCCCCGCGGGAGGCGGCCGGCCGGGGCGAGGGGGTGCTGCGCGGGCGGGAGGGGTCCGGCTGAGACCGGACGGAGACGGGCGGGTTTGGAGGGGACCGGCGGGTCGGGAGGGATCGGTGGGCCGGGAGGAGGCCGGTGGGCCGGGAAGGGACCGGTGGGCCGGTAGGGGCCGGTGGGCCGGGAGAAGGCCGGCGGGTCGGGAGGGACCGGCGGGTCAGGAGGAGACCGGTGCCTCGCTCGCCCGGGCGGACGGCCGCTCGGGCAGCGGTGCCGGCTCCGCGCGCGGCACCGTCCCGCGCCACAGCACCCGGGCCGCGGCGACCGCGGCGGCCACCAGCAGGCCGTTGCGGACGGCCATCAGGGTGACGCCGAGCGGGTCACTGGCGACCACGTGCGCGAACCACAGCGGGAACTCCAGCACCGTCACCGCGCTCGCCATCAGCACCAGCGCGGCCGGCAGCCCCATCCGCGAGGCCCGGAAGCACAGGCACACCGCCGCCAGCCCGACCAGCCACACCATGTACTGCGGACTGATCACCCGGCTGGTCACCGTGAACATCAGCACCGCCGTGAACGCCGCGTCCGCCGCCGTGCGCGCCTCGAACCGCGCGGCCCGCAGCCGCCACAGCAGCAGCCAGCCGAACGCCATCCCGGTCAGCGTCAGCGCGGCCGTGCTCACCCAGTCCACGTACGGGCCGAGGAACTCCACCGAGCCGTAGTTGAGCAGCACCTGCCCGTCCCAGCCGAAGCCGCGGGCGACGTGGAAGACCAGCGCGCCCAGCGACTCCACCTCGGTGCCCCGGTCCCGCTGGAACGTCAGGAAGGCGAACGCCCCCGGCGCGGCCACCGCGAACGCCCCCGCCAGCACCACGCCGGTGACCACCGCGGCGGCCCAGGAGACGCGCCGCCGGACGCCGAGCAGCAGCAGCGCCGGCCACACCTTCAGCAGCGCCCCGAACGCCACCAGCGCCCCCGCCACCCGGGGGTGCCGGGCGGCGGCGGCCAGCGCGGCCACGGCGACCGCGGTGACCATCAGGTCGTAGCGCGCGTACACGGTCGGCCCGACCAGCGGCACGCCGGCCACCCACACCCAGGCCCCGCGCGGCGTCCCGCCCGGCCGCAGGCCCATCCGCAGCAGCACTCCCAGCACCGCCAGGTCCGCCACGCAGACCAGGGCGAAGAAGGCCGTCGCGTAGTCGAAGAAGGGCAGCAGCGCCGGGGAGAGGACCGCCAGGGCCGCGGCGGGCGGGTACTGCCAGGTGACGTCGTCCAGCGGAAACGTTCCGCTGCGCAGCACCTCGTACCAGCCCCGGTAGATCACCGACACATCGCTGGTGACGTCCGGCCCGGGGAAGACCCACACCTTCAGCACCCACAGCAGCAGCACCAGCCGGGTCGCGCACCAGGCCACCGGAAGCCATGCCAGGGACCGCCCGGCGCTCGTCGTCTCCACGTGTTCCCTGCCCGCCCGTCCGGTGCCGTCCGACGGCCCCATGATGTCCCGAACTTCTGTGTGTCTGCCACACGCACAGCCGGAGGATGCTGTGAAAGGGGGCTTCGATAGGGTCTCGGACGATGCACAAGACCTTGATCGTGACGAACGACTTCCCGCCCCGGCCGGGCGGCATCCAGGCCTTCCTGCACAACATGGCACTGCGCCTGGACCCCGACCGCCTCGTCGTCCACGCCTCCACCTGGAACCGCACCCGCGAGGGCGTGGCGGCCACCGCCGCCTTCGACGCGGAGCAGCCCTTCACCGTCGTACGGGCCCGTACGACGATGCTGCTGCCGACGCCGGAGGCGACCCGGCGGGCGGTCGGGCTGCTGCGGGAGCACGGGTGCACCTCCGTGTGGTTCGGGGCGGCGGCGCCGCTGGGGCTGATGGCGCCGGCGCTGCGCAGGGCCGGCGCCGAGCGGATCGTCGCCACCACCCACGGCCACGAGGCCGGCTGGGCCCAGCTGCCCGCGGCCCGGCAGCTGCTGCGCCGGATCGGGGAGGCGACGGACACGATCACGTACCTGGGGGAGTACACGCGCTCCCGGATCGCGCACGCGCTGACCCCGGCCGCCGCCGCGCGGATGGTCCAGCTGCCGCCGGGCGTCGACGAGAAGACCTTCCACCCCGGCTCCGGCGGCGACGAGGTCCGGGCCCGGCTCGGTCTGACCGACCGGCCCGTCGTCGTCTGCGTCTCCCGCCTGGTCCCGCGCAAGGGCCAGGACACCCTGATCCGGGCGATGCCCCGGATCCTGGCCGCCGAGCCCGACGCCGTGCTGCTGATCGTCGGCGGCGGACCGTACGAGAAGGAACTGCGCCGCCTCGCCGCCGGGACCGGCGTCGCCGCCTCGGTCCGGTTCACCGGCTCCGTCCCCTGGTCCGAGCTGCCCGCCCACTACGGCGCCGGCGACGTCTTCGCGATGCCCTGCCGGACGCGGCGCGGCGGCCTGGACGTCGAGGGCCTGGGCATCGTCTACCTGGAGGCGTCGGCGACGGGGCTGCCGGTGGTGGCGGGGGACTCCGGCGGGGCGCCGGACGCGGTGCTCGACGGCGAGACGGGGTGGGTCGTCCGGGGCGGCTCCGTCGCACAGACCGCCGACCGGATCACCGCCCTCCTCGCCGACCCGGAGCTGCGCCGCAGGATGGGCGAACGGGGGCGGCGGTGGGTCGAGGAGAGGTGGCGCTGGGACCTGCTGGCGGAACGTCTGAGGACGCTGCTGTAGCCGGCCGGGGGCGCGGGGCCGTGACAGGTGCGGCTTTGCCGCGTGGGCGCGGCCGGCCGCCGGTGACCCGCACCCGCCGACGGCGGCCGAGCGGCGCCCCCTACTTCGCGTAGAGCGCCTCGATCTCCTGCGCGTAGTCCCGCGCGACGACGTTCCGCTTCAGCTTCAGCGACGGGGTCAGATGCCCCGACTCCTCCGTGAACTGCGTCGGCAGCACCCGGAACTTGCGCACGGACTCCGCCTTGGACACCACCGCGTTCCCGTCGTCCACCGCCGACTGGATCTCCGCCAGCAGCTCGGGATCGTCCCGCAGGGACTCCGCCGTCGACCCGGCCGGCTTGCCGTGGTCCGCGCACCAGCGCGCCAGGAACTCCTCGTCCAGGGTGACCAGCGCGCCCACGAACGGCCGCCCGTCCCCGACCACCATGCACTCCGCCACCAGCGCGTGCGCCCGGACGCGGTCCTCGATCACCGCCGGGGCGACGTTCTTGCCGCCCGCGGTGACCAGGATCTCCTTCTTGCGGCCGGTGATCCGCAGGTACCCGTCCTCGTCGAGGGTGCCGACGTCCCCCGTGTGGAACCAGCCGTCGGCCAGCGCCTCGGCGGTCGCGTCCGGGTTGTTCCAGTACTCCTTGAACAGGTGCTCCCCGTGCAGCAGCACCTCCCCGTCGTCCGCGATCCGGATCACCGAGCCCGGCAGCGGCTGCCCGACCGTGCCGATCTTCTGCCGGTCCCAGGGGTTGAACGCGGTGGCCGCGCAGGACTCGGTCAGGCCGTAGCCCTCCAGGACGGTGAAGCCGATGCCGCGGAAGAAGTGGCCGAGCCGCTCCCCGAGCGGGGCGCCGCCGGAGATGGCGTACTCACCGCGCCCGCCGAGGACGGCGCGCAGCTTGCCGTAGACCAGCTTGTCGAAGATCTTGTGCTTGAGCCTCAGACCGAAGGACGGCCCCGACGCGCTGTCCAGCGCCCGGCTGTAGGCGATCGCCGTGTCCGCGGCCCTGTCGAAGATCCTGCCCTTGCCGTCGGCCTGCGCCTTGGCCCGCGCGGAGTTGTACACCTTCTCGAAGACGCGCGGCACACCGAGGATCAGCGTGGGCCGGAACGCCGCCAGCTCGTCGGTGAGGTTCTTGATGTCCGGCAGGCAGCCCAGCCTGATCGGCGCGAGCATCGGGGCGACCTGCACCAGGCGCCCGAAGACGTGCGCCAGCGGAAGGAAGAGGAGCACGCTGCACTCGCCGGTGCGGAACAGCGGGCGCAGCCGCTCCACGACGTTGCCGCACTCCGCGAAGAAGGAGCGGTGGGTGAGGACGCAGCCCTTGGGGCGGCCGGTGGTGCCGGAGGTGTAGACGATGGTCGCCGGGTCGTCGGCCTTGGCGGCCGAGCCGCGCTCCTCGACCGTCTCGTCCGTGACGTCCTGGCCGAGCCGGCGCAGTTCCTCCACGGCCCCGGCCTCGATCCGCCAGACGTGCCCGAGGCCGGGCAGCCCCTCGCGCACCGACTCCACGGCCGCGGCGTGCGCGGCGGACTCCACGACGCACGCGGTGGCGCCGGAGTCGCCCAGTATCCACCGCACCTGCTCCGGCGAGCTGGTCTCGTACACCGGTACGGTGACCGCGCCCGCGCTCCAGATCGCGAAGTCGAGCAGCGTCCACTCGTAGCGGGTCCGCGACATCAGGGCCACCCGGTCGCCCGGCTCGATCCCCGCGGCGATGAGCCCCTTCGCGGTGGCGCGCACCTCGGCGAGGAAGTCCCGCGCGGTCACGTCCTGCCAGGCTCCGCCCGCCTTGCGGGAGATGACGGCGACCTCGGGGTGCTGCGCGGCGTTTCTGCGGACGATGTCGGTCAGATTGCCGTCCGCGGGGACCTCGTACAAAGCGGGAAGGCTGAACTCGCGCAAGACTGCTGCTCCTCATAGGGCGCCGGCGCCACGACGTTGTGTGATGCGACGGTGCGGTCCACGGCCGGGACGGGTGCTCGGGGACAGGGGACACGGGACGGGGTTTCTGAGCACGACGGGGCCGCCTGGACGTTACCCGCCGGTACGGCGTCTTTGACAGGGGGCCCGGCGAGATGTCCGCTGCGTCACACAGCTGCTGTTCTCTGTGCGCACAGTAGTCGACACGCCGGCCGACCAGCCAGTAACCGCAGGTCCGGCCGCCTCTGTTCACCGGGGCCCGTTGCTCCTACTCTTGATCACCATGACTTCCGCACCGGCCCGGAACACGACGACGCGCGTCCATGTGGTCAGCGACGTGCACGGCAACGCCCGGGACCTCGCCCGGGCCGGTGAGGGGGCGGACGCGCTGGTCTGCCTCGGCGACCTGATCCTCTTCCTCGACTACGCCGACCACTCCCGCGGCATCTTCCCCGACCTGTTCGGCGTGGAGAACGCGGACCGCATCGTCGAGCTGCGCACCGCCCGCCGGTTCGCCGAGGCCCGCGAACTGGGGGCCCGGCTGTGGGCGGGCGTCGACGGGGACCGGGCGGCGGTGATGGAGCGGGCGGTGCGGGCGCAGTACGCCGAGCTGTTCGCCGCGTTCCCCACCCCGACGTACGCCACCTACGGCAATGTCGACATGCCGGCGCTGTGGCCGCAGTACGCCCGCCCCGGCACCACCGTGCTGGACGGCGAGCGCGTCGAGATCGGCGGCCGGGTCTTCGGCTTCGTCGGCGGCGGCCTGCGCACCCCGATGCGCACCCCCTTCGAGATCAGCGACGAGGAGTACGCCGCGAAGGTCGAGGCGGTCGGCGAGGTCGACGTGCTGTGCACGCACATCCCGCCGGAGGTCCCGGAACTGGTCTACGACACGGTGGCGCGGCGCTTCGAGCGGGGCAGCCGGGCGCTGCTCGACGCGATCCGCCGCACCCGGCCCCGCTACGCCCTCTTCGGCCACGTCCACCAGCCGCTGGTGGCGCGGACGCGGATCGGGGCGACCGAGTGCGTGAACGTCGGGCACTTCGCGTCGACCGGCCGGCCGTGGGTGCTGGAGTGGTAGCGGCGCGGACCGGCGGGGGTGACGGCCGCCCCCGCGGTGCGCGGTAGCCTTCACGCTGCACGCACATCCGTACTCGCGTACGCGATGTCCCAACCGGCCCGCATCGGGAGGACCCACCGCGATGGCGGAACACACCAGCTCGAGCATCACGATCGAGGCGGCACCGGCCGACGTCATGGCGGTGATCGCCGACTTCGCCCGCTACCCGGACTGGACCGGCGAGGTGAAGGAGGCCGAGGTGCTCGCCACCGACGGGCAGGGCCGCGCCGAGCGGGTCCGGCTCGTCATGGACGCCGGAGCGATCAAGGACGACCAGACCCTCGCCTACACCTGGGCCGGTGACGACGAGGTCTCCTGGACGCTGGTGAAGTCCCAGATGCTGCGCTCCCTCGACGGCTCCTACCTGCTGCGGCCCACGGACACGGGCACCGAGGTCACCTACCGGCTCACCGTCGACGTCAAGATCCCCATGCTCGGCATGATCAAGCGCAAGGCGGAGAAGGTCATCACCGACCGCGCGCTGGCGGGGCTGAAGAAGCGGGTGGAGTCGGGCGCCGCCTAGGCGACACGGGCGCGCCGGAGCGGCGGAGGTAGCGTTCACCCTCATGCGCACCCTCCTGATCACGGGCCCGGGCGGCAGCGGCCGGACGACCGTCGCCGCCGCCACCGCGCTCACCGCCGCCCGGTCCGGCACCCGCACCCTGCTGCTGGGCGCCGATCCCGAGGACACCCTCGGCGCCGCGCTCGGCGTGGCCACCGGCCCCTCCCCGGTCACCGTCGAGGACGGCCTCGCCGTCTTGCGGCCCGACCCGGCCCGGGGGTTCCGCGACGGCCTCACCGCCCTCCAGGAACGCGCCGCCGCCGCCCTCGACCTGCTGGGCGCCGCCCGCCTCGACCCCGAGGAGCTGACCCCGCTGCCCGGCGCCGGGGAGCTGGCGCTGCTGCGCGCCCTGCGCGACGCCGCCCTCGCCGAGGAGCACGACCTGCTCGTCGTCGACCTGCCGCCCGCCCCGCGCGCCCTCGCCCTGCTCGCCCTGCCCGAGGAGATCCGCCGCTACCTGCGCCGCCTGCTGCCCCCCGAACGGCAGGCCGCCCGCGCCCTGCGCCCCGTCCTCGGCCGCCTGGCCGGCGTGCCCATGCCCACCGAGGCGCTCTACGAGCACGCCGCCCGCTGGGACCTGGAGCTGGCCGCCGCCGAAGCCGTCCTCACCGACCGGGGCACCGCCGTCCGGCTGGTCGCCGAACCCGGCCCGGCCGGTACCGACGCGATCCGCACCGCCGCCCTCGGCCTGGCCCTGCGCGGCCTGCCCGTGGAACGGCTGGCCGCCAACCGGACCCTGCCCGAGGACGCCCCCGCCGACAGCTGGCTCGCCGGACCCGTCGCCCAGCAGCGCAAGGCCCTGGAGGAGTGGCAGGGCACCTACGACGTCCACGCCCTGCCCCACCTGGGACGCGATCCGCGCGGCACCGACGACCTCGCCGCCCTCGCCGCCCCCGGCGCCGCCCCGGACACCGCCCCCGTGCAGTGGCCGGTCACCGGCCTCCCCCACTCCCGGCTCCCCTCGAGCGGGGGGACCCCCACCGCCGACGACGGCGTCCTGGTCTGGCACCTCCCGCTGCCCGGCGCCACCCGCGACGAACTGGACCTCGTCCGGCGCGGCGACGAACTCGTCGTCACCGCGGGCCCCTTCCGCCGTATCGTTTCGCTGCCGTCCGCGCTGCGCCGCTGCGCCGTGGACGGGGCCGCCCTGCGGGAGGGCCGGCTGAGCGTACGGTTCGTGCCCGACCCGCGGCTGTGGCCCCGCGGCCGGTGAACCGGCGACGGCCGTTCGGGTAACGTCGTAGGGACGAACCGTAGTCAGGAGTCCGTCATGAGCGAAGAGCCCCCGCAGCCCGGCGCCGCGCGCGACGGGGCCGCCGGGCAGGAGCGGGCCCGAGCGGCCGGCCCGCGGCGGGCGGCCGACGCCGACGCCTGGGCGACGGCGACCGCCGAGGACCTGGAGGCGGAGAAGACCCGCCGCCGCGCCGCGTACGGGCCGCCCCCCGGCTCGGCCGCCGAGGAACTGCGCCGCCTCGTGGACACCGTGGCCGACAAGCTGTCCGGCCTCCAGTCGCCGCTGCTCGGCCCGGTCGCCGGCACCGCCGCCCAGCAGGTGGTCCGGCAGGTCGTCCAGCAGGCCAAGGCCGCCGTCGAACCGGTCATCGAGCGCAACCCGGACGTCTTCGACCACCTCGCGGCGGCCGGCGGCGAACTGCTCGCCGCCTACCGCTCCGCCGTCCAGCGCCAGGAACGCCGCTGGACGGCGGGCACCGACGCCCCCCGCCACGCCGAGGACGAGGATGCCCCCGGCGACGAGGGCGGAGCGGGCGCCGGGCCCGGTCAGCGCATCGACCTGGACTGACGGTCCCCGGCGGCGCCGCCTCGGGTACGGTTGGCCGTAGCGGGGCTCGACCGGAACTGAGGGACTCATGGGACTCACCATCGGCGTCGACATCGGCGGCACGAAGATCGCGGCCGGCGTGGTCGACGAGGAAGGCAACATCCTCTCGACCTTCAAGGTGCCGACCCCCACCACGCCCGAGGCCATCGTGGACGCCATCGCCTCGGCGGTGGAGGGAGCGCGCGCCGGGCACGAGATCGTCGGCGTGGGCATCGGCGCGGCCGGATACGTCAACCGGCAGCGCTCCGAGGTCTACTTCGCGCCCAACATCGACTGGCGCAACGAGCCGCTCAAGGAGAAGGTCGAGGCCCGCGTGGGCCTCCCGGTCGTCGTGGAGAACGACGCCAACGCGGCCGCCTGGGGCGAGTACAGGTTCGGCGCGGGCAAGGGCCACCGCAACGTCATCTGCATCACGCTGGGCACCGGCCTCGGCGGCGGCATCATCATCGGCAACAAGCTGCGCCGCGGCCACTTCGGCGTGGCCGCCGAGTTCGGCCACATCCGCATGGTGCCGGACGGCCTGCTGTGCGGCTGCGGCTCGCAGGGCTGCTGGGAGCAGTACGCCTCGGGGCGTGCCCTGGTGCGCTACGCCAAGCAGCGCGCCAACGCCACCCCCGAGCGCGCCGAGACGCTGCTCGGCCTCGGCGACGGCAGCCCCGACGGCATCGAGGGCAAGCACATCTCCATGGCCGCCCGGCAGGGCGACCCGGTCGCCGTCGACTCCTACCGCGAGCTGGCCCGCTGGGCCGGCGCGGGCCTCGCCGACCTGGCCTCGCTCTTCGACCCGTCGGCGTTCATCGTCGGCGGCGGGCTGTCGGACGAGGGCGACCTGGTCCTCGACCCGATCCGCAAGTCGTACAAACGCTGGCTGGTCGGCGCTCACTGGCGCCCGGTCGCCGACGTGATCGCGGCCCAGCTGGGCAACAAGGCCGGGCTGGTGGGAGCGGCGGACCTGGCGAGGGAACCCGACCCGATCATGTGATCGGGGCGACCGCACGGGCTCAGGGGCGCGGGGCTGCGGCACCATGCGGCTCCGCCGCGTGGGCGCGGCGAGCCACGACGCGCCGGCACCCGCGCACGCGCCTCCGCGCCCCTGCCCGTGCACGCGCCTCCGCGCCCCCGCCCGTGTACGTACTTGCGGGTTCCTGCTCGCGTACGCGCCTCCGCGTTCCCGTCCGCGTGCGCACTTCCGCGTTCCGTCCGTGTACGTGTTTCCGCGTCCCCGCCCGCCCACGCCCCTCCGCGCCCCCGCCCCTGGGCGTACATTGATCGACATGCCGCAGTTCCCCAACTCCCGCACCGAACCCGACGGTTCCGCCGTCATCCGCGTCCTGGGCTACAACATCCGCTCGATGCGCGACGACACCGACGCCCTCGCCCGCGTCATCGGGGCCTGCGCCCCCGACCTGGTCCTCCTCCAGGAGGCCCCCCGCTTCTTCCGCTGGCGCAAGAAGCTCGCCCGTCTCGCCGCCGCCTCCGGCCAGGTGATCCTCTCCGGCGGCGGCACCGCCGCCGGCCCCGCGCTGCTCTGCTCCCTGCGCGCCACCGTCGAGCGCACCGAGGACGTCCTGCTCCCGCTCACCCCCGGCCTGCACCGCAGGGGCTTCGCCACCTCCGTCGTCCGCTTCGGCGGCGCCCGCCTCGGCGTCCTCAGCTGCCACCTGTCCCTCCAGAAGGACGAGCGCTACCAGCAGAGCGGCCTGCTCCTCGACCGGCTCGCCGCGCTCGGCGTCCCGCACGCCGTCGCCGGCGGCGACCTCAACGAGCGCCCCGACGGTCCCGCCTTCCGGCGGATCGCCAAGGAGCTCCAGGACTGCTGGGCCACCGCCCCCTGGGGCGACGAGCACACCTCGACCCCCAGCCGCCCGCGCCAGCGCATCGACGCCCTGTTCGCCACCCCGGGCATCGAGGTGCTCGCCTGCGGCGTGCCGCGCGGGCTCCCCGGAGTGCGGGAGGAGGACCTGAGGACGGCCACGGACCACCTTCCGGTCCTGGCCGCCCTCAGGGTGCCGGCCGGCGCCTGAGCGTCAGACCACCGCGCCCCGGCCGGGGTCGTCGTCCTCGTCGTCGTCCGTGCGCATCCGCGTCACCAGCGTGGCGAAGCCGCCGAGGAAGCCGCCGATGCACACGGTCGTCAGCCACCAGGTCATCTCCCAGCCCAGCAGGATCGCCACCAGCAGCAGGAGCGGGCCGCCCAGTACGCCGAGCCAGGCGAACCGGGAGGTGACGTCGGACTCCGGCAGCGGCGGCGGCTCGGGCGGCACGAAGTGGCCCTCGTCGTCCCCGCCCGGATCGTCCCCGGCGGGCTCGGCCAGGCTGTGGTCGCGCGGTCCGACCCCCGGGGCGAACGCGACCGAGCTGCCCAGCGGCTTGGCCGGCGCGGGTTCCCCGGGCTTCTTCCGGGCGGGCTCCGGCGCCTCGCCGTCGTCGTCCCTCTCCGGCTCCAGCAGCGCCAGGTCCTCGACCGACCTGAAGGGCTTGGCGCCCGGCGGGTCCGGCGGCTCCTCGCCGTACCCGGCGACGATCGCGGCCCAGGCGGCGTCCTCGTCGAACGGCGCGTCCCGCTCCCGCGGGGCACCCGGGTCCGTACCCCCGCGCTCCCCGCGCTCCTCACGGTCCTCACGGTCGGAGTCGTGCTCAGCCACCTGCGGCCGTCCCTTCCTTGCCGAGACCCGGCTCCGGCTCCCTGACGAGACCGGGGGCGAGCCGGGCGACGAAGGCGACGCTCTCCGCGCAGATCCGGTCCGCGTCGTGGTCCAACGTCGCCACGTGGTAGCTCTGTTCCAGCAGGATCTCCGTCACGTCCACCGACGACACCCGGCCGAGGATCCGGGCCGAGTCGACGGGCGGCACCACGTGGTCGCGCGGGCTGCGCATCAGCAGCAGCGGCTGGGTGACCTGCGGAAGGTCACGGTCGGCGATCCGGAAGAACTCGCGCAGGGAGTACGCCGCGTGCAACGGCACCCGGTCATAGCCCAGTTCGGCGCTGCCCGGCTTGGCGATGTCGCTGGCGATGCCCCTGGTGGCCGGCAGCAGATGGCGGATCACCGGCAGGGCGTGCGGCGCCAGGCCGTGCATGCGGTGGGCCGGGTTGACGACCATGACGCCGCTCACCGCGTCGCCGTGCCGCGCCGCCAGCCGCAGCGCCAGCGCGCCGCCCATGGACAGCCCCGCCACGAACACCCTGGAGCACCGCTCGCGCAGCGCCCGCAGCTCACGGTCCACCTCGGCGTACCAGTCGGGCCAGCCGGTGAGCTGCATGTCCTGCCAGCGGGTGCCGTGTCCGGGCAGCAGCGGCAGCGCGACCGTCAGACCGTGCGCGGCGAGGTGCCGGGCCCAGGGGCGCAGTGACTGCGGGGAACCGGTGAAGCCGTGGCAGAGGAGGACGCCCACCTCCCCGCCCTCCTGGCGGAACGGCTCGGCTCCTGCGAGGACCGGCACGTCTTCGACTCCTGTTCGTCAAGGGGCTGGCGCGGCTGGCGCGTCGCGGTGCGGGTACTTCACGGTACGCGACCCCACGGACACCGACCAGGGCCGCAGGGCCCTTTGCCGGTGCTCCGGGTTATGGTCTGTGCGACACACACAGGAGGCACTCGGTTGTTGTACGGCGCGATGAAGGTCACCATCGGCGGTTCGCTGAAGCTCGCCTTCCGGCCCTGGGTGGAGGGACTGGAGCACGTTCCCGCCACCGGGCCCGCCATCCTGGCCAGCAACCACCTGTCGTTCTCCGACTCGTTCTTCCTGCCGGCCGTCCTCGACCGCAAGGTCACCTTCATCGCCAAGGCCGAGTACTTCAACACGCCGGGCGTCAAGGGACGGCTGACCGCCGCGTTCTTCAAGGGCGTCGGCCAGCTCCCGGTGGACCGCTCCGGGGCGCGCGGCGCCGGCGAGGCCGCGATCAGGAGTGGCATAGAGGTCCTGGAGCGCGGCGAGCTGTTCGGCATCTACCCCGAGGGCACCCGCTCGCCCGACGGCCGCCTCTACCGGGGCAAGCCGGGCGGCCTGGCGCGCGTGGCGCTCGCCACCGGAGCCCCCGTCCTCCCGGTCGCCATGATCGACACCGAGAAGATCCAGCCGCCGGGCAAGGTGGTGCCCAAGCTGATGCGCCCCGGCATCCGCATCGGCAAGCCGCTGGACTTCACCCGCTACCAGGGCATGGAGCACGACCGCTTCGTGCTGCGCGCGGTGACCGACGAGGTCATGTACGAGATCATGAAGCTCTCCGGCCAGGAGTACGTCGACATGTACGCGACCGCCATGAAGCGGCAGCTCGCGGATGCGGCGAAGGCGGAGAAGGAAGCGGAGAGGGAGGCGGCCAGGGAGGCCAAGGAGGCCAGGGCCGCCCTCGCCCGCGCGGAGAGGGAACAGGCCGAGAAGGAGCGCGCCGCGCAGGCGGACGACGGGGACGAGAGCCCCGGGTCCTGACGGGACCCGGACGGGGGTGGGGGAGATGGCCGGGCGCGAGCGGGTCATGCGGATGTCGGTCGAGCAGCCCCTGTGGCGTGCGCTGACCGCCTACCGCGTGCTCACCATGGTCTACGCGATCGGTCTCTTCGCCGCCGCCCACGAGCACTTCACCCGCCCCTGGCTCGCCGTCGGCTACTACGTGGTGCTCGTCGGCTGGACCCTGGCCACCCTCCCCAGGGTGGCGAACGCCGCCGCCTGCACCAAGCGGTTCCTCGCCCTCGACCTCGCCGTCGCCCTCACCGGCATCCTGCTCACCCCGTTCGCCGACACCCACGAGCGCATCACCGCGGGCGGCCCGACGCTGCCGTCGATATGGACCGCCGGTTCCGTCCTGGCCTTCGCCATCAAGGGCGGCTGGCGCTGGGCCGCCGTCGCCTCCACCCTGGTCGCCGCCGCCAACCTGATCGAGCGCGGCAGCCCGGCCCGCGACACCGTCCACAACGTCCTGCTGGTCTGGGTCGCCTCCATCGCCATCGGCTACGTCGTCGAGGTCGCCCGCGCCTCCGAGCGCACCCTCGCCCGCGCCCTGGAGATCGAGGCCGCCACCCGGGAGCGGGAGCGCCTCGCCCGGGACATCCACGACAGCGTGCTCCAGGTGCTGGCCATGGTGCAGCGGCGCGGCGCCGTCCTCGGCGGCGAGGCGGCCGAGCTGGGCCGGATGGCCGGCGAGCAGGAGATCGCCCTGCGCACCCTCGTCTCCGGCGGCCTGGTCCCCGTCTCCCGGGTCTCGGAGGACGCCGCCGAGGGCGCCGTCGTACGGGCCGTGGACGACCCCGGGGACCAGGACCCAAACGCCCCCGCCGACCTGCGCGCGCTGCTCGCCCCGTACGCCGGCGCCCGCGTCAGCCTCGCCGGACCGGGAGCGCCCGTGGAGCTGGCCCCCGCCGCCGCCCGGGAGGTCGCGGCGGCCGTCGGCGCGGCCCTGGACAACGTCCGCGCGCACGCCGGCGAGCAGGCGCGCGCGTGGATCCTCGTCGAGGACGAACCGGACGAGGTGATCGTCACCGTCCGCGACGACGGCCCCGGCATCCCCGAGGGCCGCCTCGCCCAGGCCGAGGGCGAGGGACGGATGGGCGTGGCCCTGTCGATCCGGGGCCGCCTGCGCGACCTCGGCGGCACGGCCGAACTGATCTCGGTGCCGGGCCAGGGCACGGAGGTCGAGCTGAAGGTACCGAAGGACGCGACGGGCGTGCCCCACGCGCGGGGGAAGGCGGCAGGACATGACTGAACAGCGGGGACCGATCAGGGTCATGGTGGTCGACGACCATCCCATGTGGCGCGACGCGGTCGCCCGGGACCTGGCCGAGTCGGGCTTCGAGGTGGTCGCCACCGCCGGCGACGGCGACCAGGCCGTCCGCCGGGCCAGGGCCACCGCGCCCGACGTGCTGGTCCTCGACCTCAACCTGCCCGGCAGACCCGGCGTCCAGGTCTGCAAGGAGGTCGTCGGCGCCGACCCCCGGGTGCGCGTCCTGGTGCTGTCCGCGAGCGGCGAGCACGCCGACGTCCTGGAGGCGGTGAAGTCCGGCGCCACCGGCTACCTGCTGAAGTCCGCCTCCACCGGGGAACTCCAGGACGCCGTCCGCCGCACCGCCGCCGGCGACCCCGTCTTCACCCCGGGCCTGGCCGGACTCGTCCTCGGCGAGTACCGCCGCCTCGCCTCCGAACCGGCCCCCGCCCCCGGCACCGGCGCCCCCGGCGCCCCCCGCCTCACCGACCGCGAGACCGAGGTGCTGCGCCTGGTCGCCAAGGGCCTGAGCTACAAGCAGATCGCCGAACGCCTGGTCATCTCCCACCGCACGGTCCAGAACCACGTCCAGAACACCCTCGGCAAACTCCAGCTGCACAACCGCGTGGAACTGGTGCGGTACGCCATAGAGCGGGGCCTGGACGACGCGTGACCCGCGCGTTCGGCCGAGCGGAACCGCCGCGCCGGGCGCCCTGGGTCCGGGGATGACCGGGACATCCGGGGTACCCGGGTGGCACCAGCCCAGCGAGACGGGAGCGAGCGCCGTGGAGACCCTCGCCTTCGGAGTCCAGGCCGACGAGCAGCCCCTCATCGAGCGGGCCTTCGCGGGCCGCGCCGAGGTCCGCTGCCTGGACGTCTTCCTCAACGAGGACACCGCCCCCATCGCGGCCGGCCACGAGACCGTCTCCACCTCCGTCAACGCCGACCTCGGCGCGGGCGTGCTGGAGATCCTCGCGGCCGGCGGCACCCGGATGGTCGCCCAGCGCTCCACCGGTTTCAACAACATCGACCTCACCACGGCCGAGCGGCTCGGCCTGACCGTCGCCCGGGTCTCGTCCTACTCGCCGTACTCGGTCGCCGAGTTCGCCTGGGCGCTGGCGATGGCCGTCAACCGCCGTATCGTGCGCGCCTCCACCCGCACCCGTGACTTCGACTTCCGCCTGAACGGCCTGATGGGCCGGGACCTGCACGGCCGCACCGCGGGGGTGCTGGGCACCGGCCGGATCGGCGAGGCGTTCGCGAGGATCGCGCGCGGCTTCGGCATGCGGCTGCTCGGCTGGGACGCGGCCGAGAACCCGGCCTGCCTGGACCTGGGCATGACCTACGTCCCCAAGGAACGGCTCCTCGCCGAATCCGACCTGGTCACCCTGCACGTCCCCCTGGTGCCCGAGACCTGGCACCTGATCGACGACGCCGCCCTGAAGTCGATGCGGGACGACGCGATCCTGGTCAACTCCAGCCGCGGCGGCCTCGTCGACACCGCCGCCCTCGTCGGCGAGCTGCGCGCGGGCCGCTTCACGGGCGTCGGCCTGGACGTGTACGAGGCGGAGGCGGGCCTGTTCTTCCTGGACAAGTCCCTCACGGCCGTCGAGGACGACACCCTGGCCCGCCTCGTCACCTTCCCGAACGTCCTGGTCACCTCGCACCAGGCGTACTACACCGAGGACGCCGTCGGCCAGATCGTCGACGCCACGGTGCGGAACGTCCTGGACTACCGGGCCGGCCGCCGCTCGGAGAACGTGCTGGTGCCGCGCAGCTGACCCATCAGTTCCCGCACCACCGCCGCGCCGTTCAGCGACAGCACCGACTCGGGGTGGAACTGCACCGACGCGAAGCCGGCCCCGCGCAGCGCGTGCACCTCCCCGCCCGCCGACCGGCTGACCTCGATCCCGTGCGCGGCCAGCTCCTCGTACTCCTCGTCGTCGCAGCGCGCCACGAAGCTGTTGTAGAAGCCGACGGTCTCCCGCCGCCCGAACAGGTCGATCTCCGTCTGCGCCCCCTGGTACGGCACCTCCTTGCGGACGATGTCCAGCCCCAGCTCGGCCGCGATCAGCTCGTGCCCGAGGCAGACCCCGAGCACCCCGTGCCGGTGCGCGCGCACGACGTCGGCGGTGAGCGAGCGCAGCAGCCGCATCCTGGGATCGGCCAGGTCGGCGGGGTCGCCCGGCCCCGGCCCGAGGACCACCGGCCCCTCGTGCCCGAGCACCTCGGCCCGCAGCCCCGGCGCGTCGTACCGCCGGACGGTCACCTCCAGTCCGCCCGAGCGCAGCACATGCGCCAGCATCGCCGTGAAGGTGTCCTCCCCGTCGACGACCAGGGCGTGCCCGGCCGGCTCCCCGGGACGCTCCTGCATCCGCAGCCAGAACGGGGCCAGCGACGACCGGCGCCCGTCCAGCGCGGCCCGCACCCGGGGGTCGTCGGCCAGCCTCGGCCCCGTGGCCCGCCCGCCGGGCCGAGCGGGCCGTACGCCGAGGGCGGTGAGCACCCCGGCCGCCTTGGCGTGGGTCTCCGCCACCTCGCCGGCCGGGTCGGACCCGCGCACCAGCGTCGCCCCGACCGGCACCCGCAGCCGCCCGTGCGCGTCGATGTCGGCGGTCCGGATGAGGATGGGCGAGTCGAGGGTCTGGGCACCCGAGGAGTCCCGCCCGACCAGCGCGAGCGCCCCCGCGTAGTACCCCCGCCCGCCGTTCTCGTGCCGTTCGATGACCCGGCAGGCGTTCTGCACCGGGGACCCGGTCACCGTCGCCGCGAACATCGTCTCCCGCAGCACCTCCCGCACGTCCAGCGAGGACCTGCCGCGCAGCTCGTACTCGGTGTGCGCGAGGTGCGCCATCTCCTTCAGCCGCGGTCCGACGACGACACCGCCCATGTCGCCGACGGTGCACATCATCTTCAGTTCCTCGTCGACCACCATCGACAGCTCCTCGGTCTCCTTGGGGTCGGCGAGGAAGCCGAGCAGGTGCTCGGGTGTGGGGCCCTCGGCGGGATAGCGGTACGTGCCGCTGATCGGGTTCATCACGACCGTGCCGCCGCTCATCCGCACGTGCACCTCCGGGCTCGCCCCGACCAGCGTCCGCCCCCGCCCTTCCGGGGAAGGCCCTGCGGGCCCCTTCCCGTCCCCGGTGTGCACCACGAACGTCCAGTACGCGCCCCGCTCACCCGCCAGCAGCCGCCGGAACAGCGCCAGCGCGTCGGCCCGCCCGAACCCGGGGATCTCGCCCCGGTAGGTGCGCCGGATCACGAAGTCGGCGCCCTCGCCCCGCCCGATCTCCTCCTCCAGCACCCGCCGGACGATCCCGGCGTACTCCTCGTCCCCGACGTCGAAGCCCCCGCCCTCGACCCGGACGCCGTGCGCCGGGAGCTGTTCCACGGCGGTGGCGAGCGGGATCTCGTACCGCTCCTCGGGGACGAGCGCCAGCAGCGGGGTGCCGTCGTCGCGGACGTCGAAGCCGCGCTCGCGGATCTGCCGGAAGGGGATCAGCGCCAGGCAGTCGTCGGGGAGGCCGGCGAGCCGCTCGTACTCCGCCACCGGCCCGAGCAGCAGCTCCACCGTGTCGTGGTCGCGCCCGGGGGTACGGCGCCGCAGCAGGGCGAAGGGGCGGGGGTCGTCGAGGAGCTCCAGCAGGTGTTCCATCGGTCGTCGTGTCCTTCTGTGAAGGAGAGACGGACCCGGAGCCGGAAACACCGAAGGCCGCCTCTCGGGCGGCCTTCGCGAAATCCGGTACGCGCAGTCAGTGGGCCGCCACAGGAGCGGTCCACCACCAGTTCTGGGTCGAGTGCGCGAACATGCCAGGCACCCTACCGCATTCCCACGCTACGTATTCGTCGTCTCATTTTCTGGTCACCGGGCGGAGGGCCCGACGGCACCCCGTAATGTTGAGGCCGTGACCGTGAACGCTAAGACCAGCGCGAGCGCTGGCAACACCTGGCGAGACCTGCCCGCGGCGCAGCAGCCCGAGTACCCCGACACCGAGGCTCTGCGCGCAGTCGTTGCGGAGCTGGAGTCGTATCCGCCGCTCGTCTTCGCGGGCGAGTGCGACCAGCTGCGCGCCCGGATGGCGGCCGTCGCCAAGGGAGAGGCGTTCCTCCTCCAGGGCGGCGACTGCGCCGAGGCGTTCGACGGGGTCTCGGCCGACCACATCCGCAACAAGCTCAAGACGCTGCTCCAGATGGGCGCCGTCCTCACCTACGCCGCCTCCGTGCCGGTCGTGAAGGTCGGCCGGATCGCGGGCCAGTACTCCAAGCCGCGCTCCAAGCCGACCGAGACCCGCGACGGCGTGACGCTGCCGACGTACCGGGGCGACTCGGTCAACGGCTTCGACTTCACCGAAGAGGCCCGGATCCCGGACCCCGAGCGGCTGAAGCGGATGTACCACGCGTCCGCCTCCACGCTGAACCTGGTGCGCGCCTTCACCACCGGCGGCTACGCCGACCTGCGCCAGGTGCACGCCTGGAACCAGGACTTCGTGAAGTCCTCCCCGTCGGGCCAGCGCTACGAGCAGCTCGCCCGGGAGATCGACAACGCGCTGAACTTCATGCGGGCCTGCGGCACCGACCCGGAGGAGTTCAAGACCGTCGAGTTCTACGCCTCCCACGAGGCGCTGCTGCTCGACTACGAGTCCGCGCTGACCCGCGTGGACTCCCGTACCGGCCAGCTGTACGACGTCTCCGGGCACATGGTGTGGATCGGTGAGCGCACCCGGCAGATGGACCACGCGCACATCGAGTTCGCCTCGAAGATCCGCAACCCGATCGGCATCAAGCTCGGCCCGTCGACCACGGCCGAGGAGGCGCTCCAGTACATCGAGCGCCTCGACCCCGAGCGCGAGCCCGGCCGGCTGACCTTCATCGTCCGGATGGGCGCGGACAAGATCCGCGACAAGCTCCCGGAGCTGGTGGAGAAGGTCGCCGCGTCCGGTGCCACGGTCGCCTGGGTGACCGACCCGATGCACGGCAACACCTTCGAGGCCGCCTCCGGCCACAAGACGCGCCGCTTCGACGACGTGCTCGACGAGGTCAAGGGCTTCTTCGAGGTCCACAAGGAGCTGGGCACCCACCCGGGCGGCATCCACGTGGAGCTGACCGGCGACGACGTCACCGAGTGCGTCGGCGGCGGCGACGAAATCTTCGTCGACGACCTGCACCAGCGCTACGAGACGGCCTGCGACCCGCGGCTCAACCGCAGCCAGTCGCTGGACCTGGCGTTCCTGGTGGCGGAGATGTACCGCGATCAGTAGGGAAGCATCTTCGCGGAAGTGAATGGGGCGCGGGTCACACATGATCCGCGCCCCCTCCGCTTTCGCGGTACCTGAGGGATAGGTAAGGTTAGGTTTGCCTCACCGGCGCGGCCGGTAGGGCGTGACCGTGACCCCGCCCGGGAGGTGAACCGCGTGTTCGTCTGCTCTTGCTTCGGTGTGACCGAGGAACAGGTGAGGGCCCACGTGGACGCCGGCGCCCGCACGCCCCGGCAGATCGCCTCCGTCTGCAAGGCCGGCACCGACTGCGGTGGCTGTGTGCGGCGCATCCAGGCGCTGCTCGGGCGCGGTGCGTGCCCCCGCCGGCAGCTGATCGACCAGGGTGCGCCGGCCCCGCTGACGGCGGAGCTTCCCGAAGTCGCCTGACCCTTTCCGGCGGGGCCCTCTCAGTGGGACGAGTAGCCGCCGCCCGGCTTGGGCGTGTCCGGCTGGGACTGTTCGATCACCGTCGACAGGTACAGCGACTCGCCCAGCTTCTCGATCAGTTCGAGCTGGGTGTCCAGGTAGTCGATGTGCTGCTCCTCGTCGGCGAGGATCGCCTCGAAGACGTTCGCGGACGTGACGTCGTTCTTGCTCCGCATCACCGCGATGCCCCGGCGCAGCCGGTCGATCGCCTCGATCTCGATCTCCCGGTCCGCCTGGAACATCTCGGTGACCGTCTGCCCGACCCGGACGTGGAAGAGCCGCTGGTAGTTCGGCAGACCGTCCAGGAGCAGGATGCGGTCGGTGAGGACCTCCGCGTGGCGCATCTCGTCGAAGGACTCGTGACGCGTGTACTCGGCGAGCCTGGTCCAGCCCTTGTGGTCCTGCAGCTTGGAATGCAGGAAGTACTGGTTGATCGCGGTCAGCTCGGCGGTCAGCTGCTCGTTGAGGAATTCGATGACCTCGGGGTCGCCCTGCATCGCAGAGGCTCCTTCCGTACGGAATCCGGCAGGTTGCGCCGCATGATTACACCGGTTCCGGAGATCGTCCAGTAAGTCTGTACTTAGTAAGTAAGTCCTGGCTTGGTCATTTTTGTTGCGTATTGCCGGAATTCAAGACCGACTTCAAATGGGCCCGTTCCTGGACAACGGCCCCGGTCTGTCAGGATGGAGACATGGGTCAGCCGGTGGGACACGGGTCGGGAGAGGGCGCTTCGAGAGGGGCGGCGCGGCCCGGTCTCCCGCCGGGGCAGCGGCTCCAGCGCGGCTGGCCGGTCACGCACTACGGGCCGGTCCCCAGGTTCCGGCCCGAGCGCTGGGACTTCCGGGTCTTCGGCGCCACCGCCGACGGCGACAAGCACTGCTGGAACCACGAGGAGTTCACCGCCCTGCCGTACACCACCGTGGTGGGCGATCTGCACTGCGTGACGAAGTTCAGCATGCTCGGCGCCGAGTGGGGCGGCGTTCCCGCCCGCACGGTCCTCGACATCGCCCCGCCCGCCCCTTCCGTCACCCATGTGATGGTGTGGGCGGAGTACGGCTTCAGCTCCAACCTGCGCCTGTCCGACTTCGCGGCCGAGCGGACCCTGTTCGCCACCCACAAGGACGGCGAACTGCTCACCGCCGAGCACGGCTTCCCGCTCCGGCTGGTCGTCCCGCACCTGTACGCCTGGAAGGGCCCCAAATGGGTCCGCGGCGTCGAGTACATGACCGCCGACCGCCGCGGCTTCTGGGAGGAGCGCGGTTACCACAACATCGGCGACCCCTGGCGCGAGCAGCGGTACTCCTACCAGGAGGAGCCGGGGGAGGGGCCCGAGCTGTAGGGCCTCAGCCGTCCCGGAGCTTCTTCAGGCGCTCCACGTCCGCCGCGTGCCCCTCCTTGCCGCCGGGCGTCTCGATGACCAGCGGTACGCCCGCGGTCGCCGGGTGCGCCATCAGCTCGCGGAACGGGGCCTCGCCGATGTGGCCGGCGCCGATGTTGGCGTGCCGGTCCTTGTGGGCGCCGGCCACGTCCTTGGAGTCGTTGGCGTGGATCAGCCTCAGCCGGCCCTCGCCGACGGTGTCCACCAGCAGGTCCAGGGTCTGCCGCATGCCGTCCGGGCCGGTCAGGTCGTGCCCGGCGGCGAAGACGTGGCAGGTGTCCAGGCAGACGCCCAGCTTCGGGTGGGCGTCCAGCGCCTCGAAGTACGGCCCGAAGTCCCAGGTCCGGGCGCACAGCGAGGAGCCCTGCCCGGCGGTCGACTCCAGCAGCAGGTACGGGTCGTCGTCGTGGGTCAGCTCGTCCAGGAGCGGCAGCAGGTGCCTCCGCACCTGCGCCAGCGCCACCGCCCGCTCCCGGCCGCCGGTCGCGCTGCCGGTGTGCACCACCACGCCGAGGGCGCCGATCTCCCGGCCCCGGCGCAGCGAGTGCCGCAGCGACTCGACCGACTTCTCCACGGTCGCCCCGGTGTGCGAACCGAAGTTGATCAGGTACGGGGCGTGGACGTAGGCGGGGATCGACTCCGCCGCGCAGGCCGCGCGGAACGCCTCGTCCTGCTTCGGGTTGCCGACAGGGGTGGCCCAGCCGCGCGGGTTGGCGACGAAGACCTGGACGGCCTCGGCCTTCAGGCCGCGGGCGTAGGGCAGGCCCACGGAGTGCAGGCCGCCGGCGACCGGGACGTGGGCGCCGACGGGGTTGCGGCGGGCGGGCGGGGGCGAAGGTGGTGTGCTCATGTCCTGGTCCAGGATGCCAGGCCGGCGCGGGGCGGTCGCCGGTGGCCCGTCGGGGGACGGCCGGGGGACGGCCGGCGGATCGTCGGGGACGGCCGGAGGGACGGTCGGCGGATCGTCGGGGACGGCCGGAGGGACGGTCGGCGGATCGTCGGGGACGGCCGGAGGGACGGTCAGCGGATCGTCAGGGTGATCTCGGAACCCTTCGGTGCCGTGTCGCCGCCCTCGACGGACTGGCTCTCGACGGTGTCGCCGAACAGACCGAGCAGTCCGCGGTCCTCCTCGACCTCGAAACCGGCGTCCTCCAGCCGCTGCCGCGCGTCGTCGACGTCGTCCCCGACCACGTCCGGGACCTCGACCGGCTCCGGGCCCCTGGAGACCGTCAGCGTCACCGTGTCACCCTCGGCGACCCGCTCGCCGTCGCCGGGCGACTGCCGCGCGACCTGGCCCGCGTCGTAGTCGTCCGAGTTCACCCGCTCCGTGGCGACGTCCACCTTCAGACCGGCGTCCTCCAGTGCGGCGCGCGCGTCCGCCAGGTCGTCACCGGTGACGTCCGGTACCTCCACCGCGCTGCCCTTGCTGACGGTGAGGGCGACGGCCGACCCGGCGCGCACCGTGGTGCCCGCCCCGGGGTCGGTGGAGATCACGAAGCCCTTGGGGACGTCGTCGCTGAAGGCGCGGGTGACCATGCCGGGCTCCAGCCCGTCCTCCTCCAGCACCGACTCGGCCCGGTCCAGGCGGTAGCCCTCCACATCGGCCAGCTCCACCGTCTCCGGCCCGTCGGAGACGGTGAAGGACACGGAGTCGTTGTTCCGGATGCGGGTGCCCGCCGCCGGGTCGGTGCTGATGACCGCGCCGCGCTCCACCGTGTCGCTGTACGCGTGCTCGATGTCGCCGACGTCCAGGCCCGACTTCTCCAGCCGGGCCCTGGCCTGTGCCTCGGTCTTCTCCAGCAGCGGCGGGACCTCGGTGAACTGCCCCGAGTTGATGTACCAGACGCCCGCGCCGACGCCCAGCGCCAGCAGGACGGCCAGGACGATCGCCAGGGGACCGCGCCGCAGGCCCGGGCCGCGCCGCGGCGGGGGCGGCGGCGGGGGGTCCAGTCGGCTGGTGCGGTCGTAGCCGTCCGCGGCGGGCGCCTCCTCCTCGTTCACCGGCAGCGGACGGATCATGGTCAGCGCGCGCGGGATCACGCTCGTACGGTCGTCCGCGTTGTCGTGCGCGCCGGGCAGCGCCCGCGGCGGTACGGCGTCCAGCTGCTCGGCGGTGAGCGCCGCGCGCGCCTCGCGGGCCCGCGCGAGCAGCGCCACCGCGTCGTGCGGACGGATCTCGGGGTTGCGCGCGGTCGCCGTGGCGACCAGGTCGTCCAGCTCGTACGCCAGGTCCGGCACGGCGGCGGAGGGCGGCGGGACGTCCTCGCCCAGGTGCTGGTAGAGCACCTGGGCGGGGGAGTCCCCCTGGTGCGGCTTGGCGCCGGTCAGCATCTCGTACAGGACCACGCCGCACGCGTAGACGTCGACGCGCGGGTCGGCGGTGCCGTGCTCGATCTGCTCGGGCGCCAGGTAGGAGACGGTGCCCAGGACGGCGCCGGTGGTGCTGGTGACCGTGTCGACGGCGCGGACCAGGCCGAAGTCGGCGACCTTGACCCGGCCGTCGTCCCCGATCAGCACGTTCTCCGGCTTCATGTCCCGGTGCACGAACCCCGCGCGGTGCGCGGCGCCGAGCGCGGCCAGTATCGGCTCCAGGATGTCCAGGGCCGCCCGGGGCCGCAGCGCCCCGCGCTCGCGCAGTACGTCCCGCAGGGTGCAGCCGGAGACGTACTCCATCGCCAGGTAGACGTAGCCCCCGTCGGTGCCCTGGTCGAAGACCTGGACGACGTTGGGGTGGGCGAGCCGGGCGACCGACTTGGCCTCGCGGATGAACCGCTCGACGAACGTGCCGTCGGCCGCCAGCGTCGGGTGCATCACCTTCAGCGCGAGCACACGGTCCAGGCGGGTGTCCACGGCCCGGTAGACCGTGGCCATCCCGCCGACCGCGATCCGCGCGTCGACGCGGTACCGGCCGTCGAGCTCCTGCCCGACCAGAGGGTCCTGAAGGGTCGTGTCCACGCAGGCGAGTGTACGAGCCGTCGCTGACGGAAGGCTGTGTACGGCCGCCGCGGGGTGCTGCCGCCACCGTCCTGTGACACACCCCACGGGCCGGGCCCCGGTCAGAACGCGGGCCGCTCCGGGTCCAGGACGGCCAGGCCGGCGGCCGGGGAGGACGCCTCGGCGAAGTGCCGGCGCGGGATGCGCCCCGCCCGCCGGGCCAGCCGGCCGGCCTCCACCGCGTGCCGCATCGCCTCCGCCATGAGGACCGGCTCCTGCGCCCGGGTCACCGCCGAGGCGAGCATCACACCCGCGCAGCCCAGCTCCATCGCCAGCGCGGCGTCCGAGGCCGTGCCGGCGCCGGCGTCCAGGATCACCGGTACGCGCGCGTGCTCGACGATCAGCTGGAAGTTGTGCGGGTTGCGGATGCCGAGCCCGGAGCCGATCGGCGAGCCCAGCGGCATGACCGCCGCGCAGCCGACGTCCTCCAGCTTCCGGGCCAGTACCGGGTCGTCGTTGGTGTACGGCAGCACCGTGAAGCCGTCGTCGACCAGGGTCTCGGCCGCGTCCAGCAGCTCGACCGGGTCGGGCAGCAGGGTGCGCTCGTCGGCGATGACCTCCAGCTTGACCAGGTCGGTGCCGAGGGCCTCGCGCGCCAGGCGGGCGGTCAGCACGGCCTCCCCGGCGGTGAAGCAGCCCGCCGTGTTGGGCAGCACGCGGATGCCGAGCCTCTCCAGCACCGACAGCACCGACCCGTGCACGGACGGGTCCACGCGCCGCATGGCGACCGTCGTCAGCTCGGTCCCGGACGCCACCAGGGACCGCTCCAGCACGTCGAGGCTGGGCGCCCCGCCGGTGCCCATGATCAGGCGGGACGTGAAGGACGTACCGCCGAGGACGAAGGGATCGTCGGCCATGGTTCTCAGCCTCCTTGCACGGCGGTGAGGACTTCGACGCGGTCGCCGTCGGAGAGCGCGGTGTCCGACCAGCGCGCGCGTGGGACGACGGTTTCGTTGAGGGCGGCGGCCACCCCGGACGGTGCCTCGGTGAGGGTCCGTACGAGGGCGTCGAGCGCCGTTCCGGGGGCCACCTGGCGGGGCTCCCCGTTGACCGAGACGCTGATGTTCATGCGGGCTGCTCCGTGCGCGCGGGGGCGGTCTCCTGGGTGGGCGTGTGACCGGGTGTCTGGTCGGGTCCCTGGCCGGGTGTCTGGTCCGGCGCCTGGGTGGTGCCGAACCGGCCGGGTGTGAAGGGGCGGGCCTCCTCGGGCAGCTCGCCGGTGGTCAGGACGTGCGCCATGACGTCGCCGGTGACCGGGGTGAGCAGCACGCCGTTGCGGAAGTGCCCGGTGGCCAGCAGCAGGCCGTCCAGGGCGGTCGGGCCGAGCAGCGGCGCGTTGTCCGGGGAGCCGGGGCGCAGTCCCGCGAGGGTCTCCGTCAGGGGCAGCTCGGTGATGCCCGGGACCAGCTCGTGGGCGTCGCGCAGCAGCTCGTAGACGCCGCCGGCGGTGACGGTCGTGTCCCAGCCCAGCTCCTCGCTGGTGGCGCCGACGACGAGTTCGCCGCTTGCGCGGGGCACCAGGTAGAGCGGGTTGCCGCGCACCACCGCGCGGACGGTGCGGTGGAGCAGCGGCGGCTGTCCCGGCGGCATCGTCAGCCGCAGCACCTGCCCCTTCACGGGCCGCACCGGCGGCAGTACGCCCTCCGGGAGGCCCGCCAGACGGCCGCTGAGGCTGCCCGCGGCCAGGACGACCTGCCCGGCCGCCAGCGCGGTGCCGTCGGCCGTCACGACGCCGGTGGCGCGGTCCCGGGCGACGGTGAGCCGCTCGGCCGCGGTCCGGTGCAGGCGCACGCCCGCCCGCTCGCAGGCGGTCAGCAGCGCCGCGGCCAGCCGCCGGGGGTCGACCTGGTGGTCGCCGTCCACCCGCAGCCCCCCGCGCACGCCCGGCGCGAGCATCGGCTCCAGGCGCCGGCAGTCACGCCCCGACAGCCACTCGGACTCCAGGCCCGAGCGCAGCTGGAAGGCGTGCAGCTCCCGCAGGTGCGTCCGGTCGTCGGCGTCGAGCGCGACGGCCAGGGTGCCGCAGCGGCGGTAGCCGAGGTCGTGCCCGGTGGCCTCGGACAGCTCGGCGGCGAAGGCGGGGTAACGGCGGGCCGAGGCGAGGTTCAGGGCGAGCAGGGTCTGCTCGCCGTAGTGCAGCTCGGTGACGGCGGCCAGCATCCCGGCCGCCACCCGGGCGGCCCCGCCGCCCGGCGCCGGGTCCACCACCGCCGTGACCAGCCCGCGCTGCGCGGCCCGCCACGCGGTGACCAGACCGATGATCCCGCCCCCGACGACCAGGACGTCGGCCGCGTCGGACGCGGGTGACATGGGTGACATGGGCGTCCAGCCCCTCCCTTCGCCGGCATGACCCGGATCAGGTTCGTACGGTCGGAGGCCGCCAGCCTCCCTCTCAGCCCGGTGCGTCCGGGCTCCCGCGAGTGCCTTACGTTGGCCACCCTAACTGTTCGATGTCCGCCTCTGTAAGGGAGTGTCCGCCGGTGACGCGTTCGCTCGACGGTCTCGTGTTCGCCCCGGTCGCCGACCAGGCACCCGGCCAGGTCGGTACCCGTACCCGCTTCACCTACCACGAGCGGGACGGCGCCGTCTGGGCCGAGTACGCCGGCGGCGACGTCGTCCGCGGGTACCTGGTGGGGACGCGCGAGGCGGACCGGCTCGACTTCCGGTACGTGCAGCTCAGGGCGGACGGCTCCACGGCCTGCGGGCACTGCGTGTCGACCGTCGTCGGCCTGCCGGACGGGCGGGTGCGGCTGGAGGAGACCTGGCAGTGGGAGTCGGGGGAGGGCGACGGGACCAGCGTGGTGGAACAGGTCCGGTGACGGCGCTGCGGAGCGCGGCGGGTGCGCGGCGGGTATGCGGTGGGGGTGCGGTGGGGGTGTGCGCGGTGGGTGTGCGGCGGGCCACCGAACGTTTCTCCTGACCGGCGGCGAGCCAGGTGTCTAAGGTGATCAGGTGAGTGAGCAGACGCAGGAGCGAGGCGGCTTCGCGCGGCGCGTGGTCGTCGTGGGCGCGGGCATGGCCGGCGTGCAGACGGCGGTCGCCCTGCGCGAACGGGGCTTCACCGGCCCCGTGACACTGATCGGCGCCGAACCGCACCAGCCGTACGACCGGCCCCCGCTGTCCAAGGCGGTCCTGCTGGGCACCGCCGAGGGCTCCGCCTTCGACATCGACTTCGAGTCGCTCGGCATCGAACTGCGGCTCGGGCGGGAGGCGCTGGGCGTCCGCCCCGGCGAGCACCTGCTGGACACCTCCGCGGGGCCGGTGCCGTACGACTCCCTCGTCCTGGCGACCGGCGCCGAGCCGCTGCGGCTGCCGGGTGCCGAGGGCGTCCCCGGCGTCCACCTGCTGCGCACCCTGGACGACGCCGGGCGGCTGCGTCCCGTACTCGGCCGGCAGCACGACGTGGTGGTCGTGGGCGCGGGCTGGATCGGCGCCGAGTTCGCCACCGCCGCGCGGGAGGCCGGGTGCGCGGTGACCGTCGTGGAGGCCGCCGACCGGCCGCTGGCCGGGGCGCTGCCCGCCGAGGTCGCCGCCCCCATGGCCGACTGGTACGCCGACGCGGGAGCGGTTCTGCGCACCCACGCGCGCGTGGAGCGCGTCGAGCCGGGCGCCGTGGTCCTCGACGACGGCACGCGCGTGCCCGCCGGCGCGGTCGTCGTCGGCATCGGGGCCAGGCCCGCCACCGCCTGGCTGGACGGCTCCGGGATCGCCCTCGGCGCCCATGGCGAGGTCCTGGCCGACGACCGCCTGCGCACCCGCGTACCCGACGTCCACGCGGTCGGCGACTGCGCGTCCTTCCCGTCCGGGCGGTACGGGGAACGGCTGCTCGTGCACCACTGGGACAACGCCCTCCAGGGGCCGCGCACGGTGGCCGCCGACATCATCGGCGCCGCCACCGGGGAACCGGCGCCGGTGTACGACCCGGTGCCGTACTTCTGGTCCGAGCAGTTCGGCCGCTTCGTCCAGTACGCCGGGCACCACCCCGCCGGCGACACCACGGTGTGGCGCGGCGACCCCGCCGGACCCGCCTGGACGGTCTGCTGGCTGCGCGCGGACCGCCTCGTCGCGCTGCTGGCGGTGGGGCGGCCCCGGGACCTGGCCCAGGGCAGACGGCTGATCGAGTCGGGCGCGGCGCTGGATCCGCGGCTCCTCGCGGACCCGGCCAGGCCGCTGAAGTCGGCGGTGGCGTGACGAGGGCGGGACGGGGCGGGGAGAGCGGGGGCGCGGGGCGAGGTCCCGGCTCGTCCGCGCTGGTCGGAGGGGTCCGGCTTCCGCGTGTCAGTGGCAGATGGCAGGCTTGAGGGGTGACCGAGATTGACGCAAAGATCGATGCTCTCGTCCCTGCCTGGCTCACCCTTCCCGACATCGCGGAGATGCTCGACGTCGAGGTGACCCGGGTGCGGCAGCTGGTCAAGGACGGCCAGCTCATCGCCGTACGCCGCGGTGAGAACCGCGCGCTGCACGTCCCCGCGGCCTTCATCGACGGCGACAAGGTCGTCAAGGGCCTGTCCGGGACGCTGACGCTGCTGCGGGACGACGGCTTCACGGACGAGGAGATGCTGGAGTGGCTCTTCACGCCGGACGACAGCCTGCCCGGCACGCCGGCGCAGGCACTCAGTGAGAATCGCGGCACGGAGGTGAAGCGCCGCGCCCAGGCGCTGGCTGTCTGACCGACGCGCCCGGCGTGCGGGCCGCGTCCCGCACGCCGCCGGCGGGAGCGGGTGAACGGCGGTCCACCGCCGCCACCGCCATCGCCGTCGGGGCGGGTCCGCCGCGGGCGGCCACGCCTGGCTCGGGTCCCGGCCCGATCCGCTCCAGGCCGGGACCCTGTCCCGGCCGGACACCGGTCGGAGGGGTCCGGCCTCCGCGTGTCACACGAGGCTCCGCCCGGCCCGGCGCGGCGGCCACACCCGACCGCCGCAGCCGCAGCCACACCCGGCAGCCGCAGCCGCAGCCGCAGCCGTGGCCCGCCGGAGCCGCTCCCCGCCGGAGCCGCTCCCCGCGCACCTGCCAGAACCCGGCCAGGACCGGCCACCGCGCCGGGACCGGCCTCGCCACCGCACCGGCCCCGCCCGACCGGGCCCGCCTCGTCAGGTCCGCCCGGTCCGCCCGGTCCGCCCGGTCCGGTCCGCGCAGCCTGATCACCTGGCCGGGGTCCCTTCCCGCCCACCACCCACACGGGGGACGCACCACCCATGACCGAGACCGACACCGACACCGACACCGCCCCCCACACCGCCGTCACCACGGCCACCGCCGCCACCGCCCGCGCCCGCCTCGCCGACGCCCGGCTCTACCTCTGCACGGACGCCCGCAAGCGCCAGGGCGACCTGCCGGAGTTCCTGGACGCGGTGCTGGCCGGCGGCGTCGACATCGTGCAGCTGCGGGACAAGGGCATGGAGGCGGCGGAGGAGCTGGAGCACCTCTCCGTGTTCGCCGATGCCTGCGCCCGGCACGGCAAGCTCCTCGCGGTCAACGACCGGGCGGACGTCGCCCACGCCGCCCGCGCCGACGTACTCCACCTCGGCCAGGGCGACCTCCCGGTGCCCGCCGCCCGCGCGATCCTCGGGGACGACGTCCTCGTCGGCCGCTCCACCCACGCCAGGTCCGAGGCCGCCGCCGCTGCCGCGCAGGACGGCGTGGACTACTTCTGCACCGGCCCCTGCTGGCCCACCCCCACCAAGCCCGGCCGCCACGCCCCCGGCCTGGACCTGGTCCGGTACGCCGCCTCCCTGCGCACCGACCGCCCCTGGTTCGCGATCGGCGGCATCGACCTGGGCAACCTGGACCAGGTCCTCGACGCGGGCGCCCGCCGGGCCGTCGTGGTCCGCGCGCTCACCGAGGCCGACGATCCCGGCGCGGCGGCGGCCGAGTTCGCCGGGCGGCTCAGGAGTGCCGCCGATGTCCAAGGGATGGACAAGTAACCGACAATACGGACAATTCCTCGACTCTGGTTGGGTGACCGGAGCCCCCTGGTTAACCTGCGGGTATGGCCCTCGGAACGGCATCCACCAGGACTGATCACGCGCGCACCGTTCGCGACATGCTCGCGACCGGGGAGATGACGTACTCGTTCGAGTTCTGGGCGCCCAAGACGGAGAAGGGGGAGCGCAACCTCTGGAACGCGCTCCGCCGGGTCGAGGCGGTGGCCCCCAGCTTCGTCTCCGTGACCTACGGCGCGGGCGGCTCCACCCGCGCCGGCACGGTGCGGGCGACCGAGCGGATCGCCTCCGACACCACGCTCACCCCGGTCGCCCACCTCACCGCCGTCAACCACTCCGTCGCGGAACTGCGCAACATCATCGGGCAGTACGCCGACGCGGGCATCCGCAACATCCTCGCCGTGCGCGGCGACCCGCCCGGCGACCCGATGGGCGACTGGGTGCCGCACCCCCAGGGCCTGACCTACGCCGCCGAACTCGTCGAACTCATCAAGGAGTCGGGCGACTTCTGCGTGGGCGTCGCCGCCTTCCCGGAGATGCACCCGCGCTCCGCCGACTGGGACGAGGACGTGACGCGCTTCGTCGACAAGTGCCGGGCCGGCGCCGACTACGCGATCACGCAGATGTTCTTCCACCCCGAGTCCTATCTGCGACTGCGTGACAAGGTCGTCGCGGCGGGCTGCGAGACCCCCGTCATCCCCGAGATCATGCCGGTGACCAGCGTGAAAATGCTGGAGAGGCTGCCTCGGCTCAGCAACGCCTCGTTTCCCGATGATCTGAAAGAGCGGATCCTCACAGCAAAGGACGATCCGACCGCTGTACGCTCCATTGGCATCGAGTTCGCCACGGAGTTCTGCGCGCGGCTGCTGGCCGAAGGTGTGCCCGGGCTGCACTTCATCACGCTCAACAACTCCACGGCGACGCTGGAAATCCACGAGAACCTGGGCCTGCACCGCTCACCGCGGGCCTAGACCGACCGCACGTCCATACGACACACTGCGTAGCGGTCACTGGGAGAGGGGCGTACATGGGCTGGGCGGTCCTCTACATCGCGTTCGGCATCGTCGCGTTGTGGCTGCTCGGTGAGGTGCTGCTGCAGTACAAGGCGCGCCTGCGCTGGCGGCTGCTGGCCTTCGCCGGGTTCCTCGGCGTGGTGCTCGGCGTGCTGATCCCGTCGGTCGTCGTCATCGCGCTCGGCGCGATCGCCTTCGCGATCGGCCAGACCTACGTCACCCTGTCGTTCCGCCGCGGCTTCGCGGAGGGCTGGGCCGTCCAGGCCCCGGCGGGTCTCGTCGGCGGCAGGCGCCGCCGCCCCGAACCGGACCGGCCGGAACCGCAGTCGCGGGCCTCGGACCCGGAGGCGGCCGAGCCGGGCCCCGGCGACGACCACCCGCCCGCCGGCCCGGACGGCTTCCCCTCCCCCCAGGACACCGCCGCGTACGGCTACCCCCAGGACACCGCCGCGTACGGCTACGCGCACGACGACCAGGACGACGTGTTCGCCTCCGGCCGCCCCGCCGGCACCCCGGCCGAGGGCACACCCGTCTACCAGCCGCTGCCGATGCCCGACGACACCGGCACCTACGGCACCTACGACACGGCGGGCTACGGCGGCCAGGACCAACGGCAGACACCGGCCGCGGACGGCTCCTACTCCTACGACCCCTCCGGCTACGGCCAGCAGCAGTCCTACGGCTACGACGCCACCGGCCAGGAGCAGTACGCCGCCTACTCCGACCCGTACATCGGCACCCACACCTACGGCGGCGCCGGGTACGGCACCGGCTACGACACCACCGGGCAGCAGCAGGGATACGCCCCGCAGGACTACGGGCAGCAGGACCAGTACGGCACCGGCGGCTACGGCGGCGAGACCCCGGCCGGCGGGGTGTGGGTCCCGCAGCAGCGCAGCACCGACGACGCCTACGGCGGCGACCTCCCGCCGGAGCAGCCCCACCCCTACCAGGGTGGCGGGCAGCCGCACGGCGGCCAGGGGTACGACGAGCAGCAGTACCGGTACTGACCGGACCCCGGCCCCTCCCCGGCGGCCCGCACCGCCGGCCCGCCTCACCGCGAGCCGCGGAACCCCGGACCCTCCACGATCAGCCCCGCGACCAGCGCGCCCGACATCCCCGCGTGCGGCAGCCCGCCGCCCGGGTGCGACCAGCCGCCCACCGTGAACAGGCCGCCCACGCGCGTGGTGTTCGACGGGTGCAGCAGACGCCCGCCGGCCGCGGCCAGGGCCGGCGCCGGAACCGCTCCGCCCTCGGCGCCGGTCGCCTCCGCGACGTCCGCCGGGGTGCGCGTCTCGTACCAGAGCAGGCGGTCGCGCAGACCGGGGACCGCGCGCTCGGCGACGGCCGTCAACCGCTCCGCCCAGCCGCCGTGATCCGTCCCGTCCGCCGCCGGTACCACCGCCGTGAGGACGGCCGCCTCGTGCTCCGCGTCCGGTACCAGCGACGGGTCGTCCGGCCGCAGCACCGTCACCGTCGGCCGCGCGGCCACGCCGGGGGCGTCACCGAACAGGGCGGCCAACTCGGCGTCCCGGTCCGGCGCGTGCACCACCGTGCGGTGCGCGACGCCCTCGGGCCGGCCGCCGCGCAGCGCCAGCAGCACCGTCAGCCGGCTCGCCCCGCCCCGCCGCGCCGGGACCTCGCCGGCCCCGCGTGTCCCCGCGCCCCCGGTGAGACGGTCCAGCACGCCCGGGGCGACACCGGCGACCACGAAGTCGGCCTCCGCCACCGCGCCGCCGGCCGGCTCCACGCCCACCGCCCGGCCGTCCTTCTCGATGACCGCCGTGATCTCGGTGCCGAAACGGAACTCCACCCCGCGGGCCAGGCACCGCTCGTACACCGCCCGCGCCAGCTCGCGCAGACCGCCGCGGACGTACCAGGTGCCGAAGGCGTGCTCCATGTACGGCAGTACCGCGGCGCTCGCCGGAGCCGTACGGGGATCCAGACCGTGGGCCAGGGCGTGGCTCTCCAGGAGCGCGGTCAGCCGGGGGTCGCGCAGCTCCCAGGCACCGATCTCGGCGAGCGTGCCGGCCCGGCGGGTGCGCAGCAGCCGCTTGCGGGGAACGGCCGGGTAGGGCTCGCGCTCGCCCAGCACCCGCCAGTCGGGCCACAGCGGCTCCTCCAGCAGCGGCCGGCGCGTGCGGTCCCAGGCCTCGCGGGCCCGCACCAGGAAGTCGCCCCAGCGCTGGCCGGCACCCGCCCCGAGCCCCTCGTCCAACGCGCCGACGACGCCCGCGCGCGAGGCGTTGGGCAGTACCACCTCGGTGCCGTCCGCGAAGAGGTGCCGGGACGACGGATCGACCCGCACCGTCTCGACGCACTCCTCCAGCGGCTCCTTGCCGGTCTTGACGAAGAGGTCCCGCCAGACCGCGGGCAACGGCAGCAGCCCGGGACCGGTGTCGAAGGAGAAACCGTCCCGATCGAACCGGCGCACCGCCCCGCCGTACGTCCCGGTGCGCTCGTACACCGTCACCCGGTGGCCCGCGACGGCCAGCCGGGCCGACGCCGCCAGCGCGCCCATCCCGGCGCCGATCACCGCAATCCGTGCCATGCCGGGGACTTTATCCGCCGCCTCCGACAATCCCGCCGGGAGGGCCCTGGCCTGCGGTCTTCCAGGGAGGCCCGGGCCGGGGGAGTACTGGAGCGGACGCGGTGCGCACCAGACGGGGGCGGGGCGGTGTGGGGAGGGGCACGCAGGGCCTGAGTACCCGTACCTAGGCGGACAGTTGAGTACCCGCACGGATGGGGGCCGGCCCGCGCAGACGAGAGAGTGGGGGCACGGAGAGGGGCACGGCCGCGGCACCGGCGACACGGGGCGCCGGAGCGGTGGCCGGGCCCGCGATCCGCTCCTTCCGCCGGCCGAGGCCGGCGGGAGCGAGGCACGGGGGAACCCGGAGGACGGCCGGTGCGGGGGAACGTACGGCGGTCCGACGGGGGAACGTACGGGGGAAAGTACGGGGGAGCAACAGGGAGCGCCGGTCCGGCGTGGCCCGCGGGGGACGCGGCCACGCCGGACCGGCGCTCTCCCGTGCGCCCCTCCGCCCGCCCCGAGCCGGTCACCGCGTCGCGCGCGACACCACCCGACGAACTCCCGATCGTGGCAAAAGTCCAGGTCGGAACGGATTGTCAGTGCCATACCCCACGATGGGTACATACGGCACCCGTGCCGTCACACAGACGACAGGAGGTTCGTCATGGCCCACTCCTCCGCGTCCGCCGCCCGCCGGCGCCGCGCCACCGGCCCTGCCCCCTCACTGACCGGCCCGGCCGGCGACGTGCATCCCGTGCTGCGCCGGGCCACGGCCCCGCCCGCCGCCCTCGACCTCCTCGCCCAGGCCCACGCCGGACTGGACGAGGCCACCGTCCTCGAGACCCCCAACGAGCGGTACGCGCGGGCCCACCTCGCCGCCCTGCGCACCGCGGCCGCCGTGCTCGCGGCCCGGGGCCGCCCGGAGCCCACGCCCCGGGCCCGGGCCCGGATCCGCAGCGCCTGGGAGGTACTGCCCGAGATCGCCCCCGAACTCGCCGAGTGGAGCGCGCTGTTCGCCTCGGGGGCCCGGCGCCGCGCCCGGGCCGAGGCGGGCATCGAGGGCGCGGCGAGCAGCCGGGACGCCGACGACCTGATACGCGACGTGTCGATGTTCCTGCGCCTGGTGGAGCGGATGCTCGTCCTCCAGCCGGTCCTGCCCCAGCCGCACGCCGACGGCGACCGGCCGGAGAGCGGCGGGCCCCGGGGCGCCGGTGGTTCCCAGGACGGCGGTCCGGGACACCCGGGGCGTGGACTGCCGGACGCGGGGTGACCTCCCGCCGGCCCGGCGCACGGGGCGCCGGCGGCCGGTGGCGCGCGGTACCACCGGAGTGACCGGGCGGGGCGGAGCGGGTGACGGGGAGGCAATAGGGTGGGAGACGCCTGAAGCCTCCCCCTTCCCCGCCGGGCCGAGGGGAGGCAGCCCGTTCGCTCCGCCGCGCAGAGGCGGTGCCGCGCCGAGGAGTCAACTGCCGTGTCGGACCCGTCGCGCCCCCGCGCCTCCCTCCGTACCGCCGTGGTCTGGGAGGTGCTGAGGGAGGCACTCGACCGCCGTGTCAGGGCCACGGGGCGGCCCGCGCTGGACGTTCTCGACACCGGGGGCGGCAGCGGCAACTTCGCCGTGCCCCTGGCCGGTCTCGGCCACCACGTCACCGTCGTCGACCCCAGCCCCAACGCCCTGTTCGCCCTGGAGCGCCGGGCGGCCGAGGCGGGCGTCGACGACCGGGTGCGAGGTGTGCAGGGCGACGCCCACGGCCTCTTCGACGTGGTCGAGCGCGGCGGGTACGACGCCGTGCTCTGCCACGGCGTCCTGGAGTACGTCGACGACCCGGCCGAGGGCGTCCGCAACGCGGTGGCCGCGCTGCGGCCCGAGGGCGTCCTCAGCCTGCTCGCCGCCTGCCTGGGCGGCGCGGTCCTCGCCCGCGCCCTCGCCGGGCACTTCACCGAGGCCCGGCAGGCCCTCGGCGACCCGGACGGCCGCTGGGGCACCGGTGACCCCGTCCCGCGCCGCTTCACCGCCGAGCGGCTCACCGCCCTGGTGGAGGGAGCGGGCCTGACGGTCGGCGCCGTCCACGGGGTGCGGGTCTTCGCCGACCTCGTCCCCGGCGTCCTGGTGGACACCGAGGCCGGGGCCCTGGACGCGCTGCTGAGGCTGGAGGCCGCAGCGGCCGAACTCCCGGCCTTCCACTCCGTGGCCACCCAGCTCCACGTGCTCGGTGAGACCCGGGGGACCGACGGAGCCTGAAGGGTCTGAGCCACCTGGCGGGATATGGCCCTGATCAGCTACTTGCGTGCACATGGAGTACGCCACAGGACCCCCGAACGGGGGCCCGGCGCCGTATGATCGAGGGAGACCGCCCGGCATGACGGGTCGGCCGCTGGGGAATGGGAATCTAGCGGGCCGGGACGTCCATGGCGGAAACCGGTTGGCCAATTGGCGTAGAGGGGCGGGTTTCACGGGGGCGATTCCCTGCCTATCCTGAAGGGACCCCCCGGGTCGCCCCGGCGACTGCACGATGAGGAGGACGCCGTGCCGCTCTCGGAGCACGAGCAGCGCATGCTCGAGCAGATGGAGCGAGCGCTGTACGCCGAAGATCCCAAGTTCGCGACAGCGCTCGAGGGAAGCGGGCTGCGTACGTACACCCGGCGACGGGTCTACCAGGCGGTCGCGGGCTTTCTCGTAGGTATCGCACTCCTCATGGCCGGAATGGTCGCCAAGCAGGTCTGGCTCAGCGTGGTGGGCTTCCTCGTCATGCTGGGCTGCGCGGTCCTCGCCGTCACCGGCTGGCGCAAGGCCCCCAAGCCGGGTGAGCAGCCCGTCGTCGGCGCCGGGCCCCAGGCGCGCGGCCAGGGACGGCAGAAGCGCTCGATGATGGACCGCATCGAGGAGCGCTGGCAGCGCCGCCGAGACGAGCAGGGCGGGCACTGACCCGGCCGGACCGGGCCGACGGCCCGGCCGGCACCGATGAGAACGTGAGCGAGGGGCGGGCCCCCCGCCGGGGGCGCCCCCCCCCCCGGGGCCGGGGGGCCCGCGCCCCCCCCCCGCCCCCCCGGCCCCCCCGGGG